>MDLB01000088.1 GCA_001730085.1 PVC group bacterium (ex Bugula neritina AB1) | reverse complement strand
GGCTACAGTGCAAACGCTGACCGTAATGCGGGGCGTAATATCTTAGAGGCAGGGCATGCCTTGTTAGCTTGTGGAGAAAATCCGTTAGGAATTTCTATGAAGCAAGAACCCCTAGTTGCTAAAAAAATAGCTTAGTAAATCTAGGAATCACCTTCCTTTAGGTAGGTGAGGATGTCAATTCATTTAAATGCTTCCCACATGTCAAACATATGATACCGGTAAATCCTCTATGAATTATATTTTTTTGATAAAAAAGTGAACTAACTGGACTTAAATATTCTAAAAAATTACACAAAAGTAAAAAATATAATAAATATAAGTATATTAATTTTATTTTTATATTTTATAGTATATTTTAAAAAATATCTTATGATTTTTTCTTGTTTTTATATTAAGAACTTTTTTTCAAAAAAGCCCTATATTTATTAGAAATATTAGGATAGGCTTTACGATAAGTTCGGTTTATTTTTTTAAAGTTTTAGATTAAGTTAAAAGGTATATCAATTTTAAAAATGTTTCATAATGAATCCTATTATGCTATTGATGCTATTTTGCAATAGTCTAAAATTATGTTAAAATCGCTTGCAGTGAACCATTATTCCTTAATGATTTCGCAGAGTTATTGATATAAAATTCTATGAAAAAAAATTCAAAGGTAGTTAAATTAGTGTCAATTTTTTATAAAAAAGATTTTAGATCATGAAAATACTTGCGATCGAGACCTCTTGTGACGAATCTTCAGTTGCTATCGTTGACTCTGGGTTTCATATTTTGAGCAATGTTATTTCTTCGCAAATAGATTTGCATCGGCGTTTTGGAGGAGTTGTTCCTGAATTAGCGTCAAGAGCGCACCAAGAAGCTTTATTGCCTCTTATAGAACAAGCTTTGGAAGAGGCACAGTGTGTGATAGAAGATATTGATGCTTTTGCTGTGACATATGGTCCTGGTTTATCAGGAGCTCTTATGGTGGGATTGAGCTGTGCTAAAAGCTTGTCTCTTTTTTTTGAGAAACCTTTGATAGGTGTCAACCATGTTGAAGCTCATATTTACGCAAACTTTATGGGGCAAAAAGCGATTTTACCATGTGTTGCGATGATTGTTTCGGGTGGACACACATTACTCGCGAAGGTTTCTGGCTGGGGAAAATATGAGATTTTGGGTCAAACCCGTGATGATGCGGCAGGAGAAGCCTTTGATAAAGTGGCGAATATGTTAAAATTGGGCTATCCGGGAGGCCCAATTGTTGATCGGTTGGCGAAACAGGGCGACCGTAAAAAAATATTTTTTCCTAGAGCGAAGGTGAAAGGTTCTCCTCTTTGTTTTAGTTTTAGTGGCTTGAAAACGGCTGTTTTATATCACCTCCGTGAAAAAAAAGAGGAAGAAATCAAGGCAGCTATTCCAGATATTTGTGCCTCTTTTCAGGAAGCTGTGGTTGATGTGCTTTGCTCCAAATCTTTTAAGGCTCTTGAAGATTGTGGTTTGGGGCACTTAGCTGTTGGGGGAGGCGTTTCTATGAATAGCCGTTTGCGAGAGGCTATGATGGATCTTGGTGAAGAAAAGAAGGTTCAGGTAACTTTTCCGGGGAAGAATCTTTCCGCAGATAATGCGGCGATGATAGGTGGATTGGCTTACGAAAAATGGTCTGCAGGGATTGTGGATGATTTAGAACTAGAGGTTGATCCTTGTTTGCCTATCTCCAATTGGGTAAAGTGATGAAGGCTTTGATTCTTTGATTTATCCCTAAAAAAATGTTAAAAATATCTTTTTTCAATACATGCTATACTTTTTATAGCTATATTTTTATATTAAGGTAAAAAATAGACAGCATGAGATGTTTTTGGAGGTCTCATGAGATATATTTATTTCAAAAAATGAGGATTAAACTTTGGACTCTGTGGATTATAAAAAAACACTTAACTTGCCTCAAACCCGTTTTTCTATGAAAGCTGGTTTGCCTCAAAAAGAACCTTTGTGGCTTGAAAAATGGAAAAAGTCTGATCTTTATAAGAATATACTCCATGAACGTGAAAAAAATGGAGCCGATTCATACACTCTTCACGATGGTCCTCCTTATGCTAATGGCAATATCCATATGGGACATGCTTTGAATAAAGTCTTGAAAGATATTGTTGTGAAATATCAAACGATGAAAGGTTTAAAGGCTAAGTATATTCCTGGCTGGGACTGTCACGGTTTACCTATAGAGCATCAAGTGATGCAAAAATTGAGAAAAAAGAAGCAGACAAAAACGCCCTTAGAGGTTCGAGCTTTGTGCCGTGAATACGCTCAAAATTTTGTAACTAAACAGACGGAAGAGTTTAAGCGCTTGGGTATTTGGGCATGTTGGGATACCCCTTACTTGACGATGGACTATTCTTACGAAGCCAATATTATACGTCTTTTTGGTGATTTAGTTGAACGGGGGTATGTTGGTAGAGGTGTTAAACCTGTGCATTGGTGTGCTCAATGTGAGACAGCTTTAGCGGAGGCAGAAATTGAATATGATACGCATGTCTCTTCTTCTGTTTATGTACGGTTAAAATGTTCCGAGGGATGGGCTGAAAAAATTGGTTCAAATCTTTCAGGAGGTGCTTCTTTAATTATATGGACAACGACTCCTTGGACTTTGCCTTCGAATATGGCTGTTGCTGTTCATCCTAAACTGGACTATGTTTTGGTTGAGGCTGGGGGAGAAACTTTTTTTGTAGCCAAAGATTTGCTCCTTAAAGTTATTTCTGTGGTTTTGGCTAAGGATATTGATGATATTTCTGAGAGTGACTATAAGGTTTTATCGGAAATTAAGGGTTCTCAGTTAGAAGGTATTCGATATGAACCTTTATTTGATGAATATAAGAAAGATAAGGACGAAGCCTCTAGTGATACTAAAGACTTTTCTGTTATTTTAGCCGACTTTGTAACAGCAGAGGATGGGACGGGGTGTGTTCATATAGCCCCTGGTCATGGTGAAGAAGACTTTCATGTTGCGCAGTCGTATGGTTTGGGCTTGCGAATGTTTGTTGATGGCCGTGGAAAATATATGAATGGAGCACCGGATTTTCTTGTTGGTAAATTCATTTTTAAATCCAATGAGCCTATTATAGAATATCTTGAAACAAATGAATTTTTGTTAAAAAAAGAAGAAATTTCGCATTCTTACCCCCATTGTTGGCGTTGTCATAAGGTCACTTTTTTGAGAGCAACAGAGCAATGGTTTATAAATGTAGATCATAATAACTTGCGAGAGCGTGTTTTGGAGATCATGGATGATGTTAAATGGGTACCGGAGTGGGGATTTACAAGGCTTTCTGAAATGGTTAAGAATCGGCCTCATTGGTGTATTTCTCGTCAAAGGGCATGGGGTGTTCCCATACCTGTTTTTTATTGCCGATCTTGTTCTCATACAGTTTTAGATGTTTCATTGATAAGAGAAGTTGCTGAAAAGATTGATAATAAAGGTTGCGATGTTTGGTATTCTGATACTGTCAATGAGCTCTGCTCTTTATCAAAGTGTGAAAAATGTGGTGAGGAAAACTTTGATAAAGAAACAGATATTTTAGATGTCTGGTTTGATTCAGGTGCGAGTCATTATGCTTTACTTAAAAAATCGATTGACTTAAACTTTCCTGCTCAACTTTACTTAGAAGGGAGTGACCAACATAGAGGGTGGTTTCAAAGCTCCTTCCTTTTGTCTGTAGCAGGTTCAGATGTAAAACCTTTTGAAGAAGTCTTGACCCATGGTTTTGTTGTTGATGGGCAAGGGCATAAAATGTCAAAGTCGGTTGGGAATGTGGTAAGCCCTCAAAAACTTATCCAAGCTTACGGAGCTGATCTTGTACGTCTTTTTGTCGCTTCTTCGGATTATGCCGATGATATAAAGATTTCCGATGATATTATGCGTCAAAAAGTGGATGCTTACCGCAAGATAAGAAATACTTGTCGCTTTTTATTGGGCAATACTTTTGACTTTTGCCCGGAAAAAGATGAAGTCGCTTACAAAGAGTTGACATCAATTGACCGTTGGGCACTTTCCAAGTTGCAAATACTTATAGAGCGTTCCACTTATTATTATGAAAATCATTTGTTCCATAAGTTTTATCAAGAGATTTATCACTTTTGTACCACAGAGATGAGTTCTTTTTATTTTGATATTTTGAAAGATAGATTATATACAGCGACTCCAAAATCTATAGAGCGCTTGTCTTCTCAAACGGTTATGAAAGAAATTTTGATAACTTTAACCCGCTTAATGGCTCCTATTTTTGTATTCACGAGTGAAGATATTTGGGAAAATATGCCTGACTCTTGGAAACCGAAATCTTTTGTTCATGAGGAGAGCTGGCCTATAAAAAATGATCAGTTCATCGATGCTTCTTTAGAAAAGGAATGGGAAAAAATCCATGAGGTTAGAGATCAAGCTTTAAAAATCATAGAAAAACTTCGTGCGGATAAGGTTATAGGAAGCTCTTTAGAAGCTCTTTTGACACTTCACTTGCCTGAATCTTTTTTTGATCTTTTTTCTGAATATAGTGATAACCTTGCTATGATATTCATTGTTTCTGAAGTGAAGATTGTGAAAGATACGGAGTTGAAGATAGTTGCGACCAAGATAAATGGTTCAAAATGTGTTAGATGTTGGATTTATAGTCCTTCGGTGGGAGAAAACTTAGAGCATATAGAGTTATGTGACAAGTGTTCAACGGTTATGGGTGAGCTATTGTAAGAATGAACACTTTATCAGATTCTCGGTGCTTTTTTTATAAGACTATTAGGATTGTCAAATGAAAACTTTGCGTAAAAACTTTTTATTCTGGATGGTTATTTGGTTGGTTCTTTTTATAGATCAATTGACGAAAACTTTGGTGATTCAATCTCTTGAACAAAAAGGAAGTGTTAGTATTTTTGATCCCTTTTTATTTTTCACTTTAGTGAAAAATAAAGGGGCAGCTTTTGGGATGCTACCCAATCAGCAATGGCTTTTTCTGTTGACTTTTTTCCTTTTACTTGTGGGTGTATGGGTTTATCGTAAGACAATTATTCATTCTTCGAAGATTGTTTTTTATGGATATGCTTTTATTGTTGGAGGTGCCATGGGTAACTTTATGGATAGATTGAGATATGGTGCTGTTATTGACTTTATTGATTTTAGGGTTTGGCCTGTTTTTAATGTAGCAGATAGCTTTATCTGTGTAGGTGTAGGGATGTTAACTGTATGTTTCCTATTTTATTCCAAAAAGGCTTCTTGACCATACATACCTATGGATTCATGGTTGCTCTTGCCGTTTTGTTGGCATGTGTTGTATCTAGACTGAGAGCTAAAGCTCACGGTTTTTCGAAAACATTTGTTGATGATATTTCTTTTTATGCTTTGATTGGAGGCCTTTTGGGTGCAAGGCTTTTTTATGTTTGTCAAGATTGGTCTTACTTTCAAAAACACCTTGTGGAGATTTTTTTAATCCATAAGGGAGGATTAGTCTTCTACGGAGGCTTAATTGGCGGGATTATTTCTTCAACAATAGTGGTGATTCGCAAAGGTGAGAATTGGATAAAGGTTGCTGATTTCTTTACCCCGGTTGTTCCTATGGGACATGCTGTTGGTCGATTAGGATGTTTTTTGAATGGCTGTTGTTATGGTACGTCTAATGCAGGAGAGGTTTTTCCTGTTCAACTCTGGGAATCTGGATTTAACTTTTTTCTTGCTTTTATTCTATTTTCTTTATCTTTTTTGAAAAATATTTCTCGAGGAATGCTCACATCTTTGTATACTTTTAGTTATGGATTAGGTCGATTTGTTTTAGAGTTTTACCGTGGAGATGATGTTTTAGAGTTTTTCTTTTTGAGGATTTCTCAGTGGTTTAGCTTAGCTTTGATAGGATGTTCTTTATTAGGCTTAGTGTTGAGCTATATAAAGAGGACATAAAAATCATGATTAAGCGCTATCTTTTTTATGTTGAAGATGATGTGGCCGACTTTCAACGCTTGGATCAATATTTAAGCCTTAAGCCTTCTTTGGAGCTTTCAAGAAGCTCTGTTCAAAAACTTATTCAAAGTGAATCTGTTCAGGTCAATGGTGCTGTTAAAAAAGCTCGCTATACTGTTAAAGTGGGAGATGCCATTACCGTTCAAGTCCAAAGAGTTGTGAGAGATGATTTAAAAGGAGAAAATATTCCTCTTAATATTCTTTATGAAGATTCGGATATTTTTGTTTTAAATAAAGAGGCTGGGATGGTGGTTCACCCTGCATGTGGTCATTATTCAGGAACTTTAGTTCATGCGCTTCTTTATCATTCTGAGCAACTTTCTAAACTAAATGGTGATTCTCGACCTGGTATTATCCATCGATTAGATAAGGATACGAGTGGCCTTATGATTGTCGCTAAAAATGATAAGGCACATAGATATCTAGCGAAACAGTTAGAAAGACGCTTTTTATCTCGTAAATACTTGGTTTTGGTATGTGGTGATTTTCCCTATGAACACTTAAAAGTTGAAACAGGTATAGCTAGGAGTTCAAAGAATAGGAAGATGATGGATGTTGTTCACGATGGAGGAAGAAAAGCTATCACGCACTTTTTAAAGTTGAAAAGTTTTTCTCGAATGACCTTATTGGAGGCAAGACTCTTGACAGGTCGGACCCATCAAATCCGTGTTCATTTGAAACATTTAGGATATCCTGTTTTTGGTGATCCGGTTTATCGTGCTCAAAGATCTTTTGATACTTATCAAGGATTCTCTTTAAAGAGACAAGCTCTTCATGCTTATTTTTTAAAGTTTATACATCCATCTTCCAAGGAAGTTATGTTTTTTAAAACTGATCCACCTGAAGATATGCTTTCATTTTTAGCAAAATAATATGATATTTGGAATATTTTTCACATTTTTCTAATATTTTATCTTTATCTATTTGAATTAAGTTTAAAATATATGATAAATTAGATTCGATATGTTTTTTATTATTTTTTATTGTTTTGCTGTATTTTTAAAAATATCTTTTAAAGGTTTTAATTTCTATGATTTTAAAGATTTTTGTATTACAAATATTTCTTATTAGTTTTTTGGCAGATTTTTCTTTTGCTTTGGCACCTCAAACGACGATGGATTTAGATACTCCTGAACAGTCTGGTTCATCGTATTCGAATAGGGAGTCTTCCGCTAGGCGAGATAGAAAAGAACCTATCTATGCTGAAATTAAAAAAAACCCTATCGATGCTAAAATGAAACAAAAACTTAAAAAAAACCCTATCGATGATCCATTTAGAGAAGATCAAGAAAGTTCACCGGAGGTTCCATCTAGAAATTATTTGGAAGAAACAAGTGAAGAATCTAGTAAAAATAATAGCGAAAACGATAGCGCGATACCTTTAAGTGAAAAGTTTTTTGGTATTTTAATGGTTGTGGTGGTGGTTATTGTCCTTGTTTTGATGTCGGTACCTATGGCGCTTTTTCAGCAAGGAGTGGTTATGTCTAACTTTACTTTGCCAGCGATTTTAGCGGTTTCTTTTTCGATTTTTTCTGTGCCGATTGCTTTCCTTTTATATAAAATTGCCACAATTTTTCCATCCCGGGTTTCTTCAACGATGTTGCTTTTAATGAATGCCGGTATTTTAACTGTTGCAGGACTTCTACTTGCTGAACAAATCATTATTCCAAGTGCTTTGGGCATTCTACCGCATACAATGATTTTTGTAGTGGTGATCCCGTTGTTTGTTTTGAGTTTTATTTTATTTGGCATTATTGTTAAAAAAGTTTTTTTCTCGAATAAACGGATTTTTTATATAGAAAAATCTAATAAAGAAAAGAATGAGAGTGTTGAAGATGAACAGCGTGTGCAAGCTATGATGGAGTTTGAAGAGCAGGGGGTTGATCAAGATGACAAGCTAAGCAATAATGAGAATTTTTCTTTTAAAACCCCACGTGTTGATAGCGGTGAATATGCAGAAATCGATGAGCAGCCTAGTGCCTCTAATAGCTCGATCGGAAATGTAAGCTTTAATGATAAAGAAAGACGGGGTGGGGCTAGTAGGCAGTTTTTTTCATCGACTGGAAATACTATAAGTAATAGAGATCAAAGTGAAAGGAATGAAAGGGAGAAAGCTAACAGTAACCCTTTGATTGATTTCGATCTGCTAAATTTAAAAGAACTAACAACCCATACTTCTTTTACTTCTTTAAATGAGGGGGAAGATATTTCTGCCTTGGAGGGGACAAGTTTTATAGAGAATCTAGGTTTGCCTGAAGCAGCACAAGGTCAAGATATTTCTGCCTGGATGGAGGAGAATAGAAATGTTCAATCCAATGAAGAGTATAGGTTGTCTGATTCAGAAGCAAATACAAACATAGTTGCTACTGATGCGTTGCTAAAAGTTTATAACAGTGATGAAGAAAATACAAGTTTTATAGAGAGTCGAGATTTGCCTGAAGCAGCACGAGATCAAGATAAGGGTATGTCGATGCCAAAGAGTATAATGGCTTCCAATGAACCTTTAGGTGATTCAAATAGTGCCAGTGCTAGCAAAACTACATCTTTAGATTATAAAAAAGATTTGGCTTTTTTTAGCAGTGTACCATCTCTAAAACCTAACCTTAAAGACGAACAAAAGGTTGTCGAGATTAATCCGACAGAGATGGCGGCTTTTGTGAGAGATAAAGAGAACGTACCTTCTAGTTCTAACGATTTTATAGAAAAAAGTTATAACGCGCTAAAGCCTTCTATGAGTGATTCTCGTAGAGTTGATTCACCTTCTAAGGATTCTATAGAAAAAAGTTATAACGCGCTAAAGCCTTCTATGAGTGATTCTCGTAGAGTTGATTCACCTTCTAAGGATTCTATAGAAAAAAGTTATAACGCGCTAAAGCCTTCTATGAGTGATTCTCGTAGAGTTGATTCACCTTCTAAGGATTCTATAGAAAAAAGTTATAACGCGCTAAAGCCTTCTATGAGTGATTCTCGTAGAGTTGATTCACCTTCTAAGGATTCTATAGAAAAAAGTGATAACGTTCTAAAGCCTTCTATGAGTGATTCTCGTAGATTTGATTCATCTAGTTCTTCGAACGTTCTTCAATGGCTAAATGATAAAAATAACGAATTTACAAATAGTCAAGAAGGACTAGACGAACCCTTAAATATTGATGAATACGCTGATATGGAAACCGATACACAATTCGATAATGGGGCTAATTGGGAGAGAGAAGAAATACCGGATGATATGCAGTCTTATGATGACTTAAATTTTAAAGAGGAGCTTGATAAACATAAATCAGACAGGAATTTTCCAAAAAGAAGGGTAAAATCTTATTCAAATTTGAGTGAGGTTGAAGCAAAAGATACAGAGGGATGGAAGCCTTATAGCTTGATGAAAGAGTGGGAATTTGAGAAAGATGACTTGATGAAAGAGTGGGAATTTGAGGAAGATTTTAAGCTGAAACGCCTAAGCGTGCGCGATACAGATGTAGAGGATAAAAAAGATCAAGGAGATAACGATTCTCAAAATCACGAAGGTTCTTTGAGTGATGGTTTTTCAGATAGCCCCCTTTTTCCTGAACCTATTACTCAAAATGACAATTTATTAGATTTTGATGAACAAGATATTGAAAGTATATTATATGATAATAATGAATATTCAAAATTTAATAAAAATACTAAGGATTTTTATTATTTAAACTCTGATATAGAATATGATGATTTAGTAGTTGAAGATTCCAAAGTTGAAAGTAAGATTGAAGAGGATCGATTATCTGAAAGAAACGATCATTCAACCGTTGAACGAGATAATACTGTTGTTAAGACTCGGAGTAATGAATCAATACAGGTAGAAAATAGGATTGGCGATACTGAAGGTACGACAAGTTCGTCAACCTTAGGAAAGCCAGAATCTATAGTTAGTAGATATGATGTTAGTAAAGTTTTATCTTTTAAGAATGAAAAAGATCAAGAAGCTAGATTAAATCGGGAACAAACTGATTCTTCAACTGAAGAAGAATTTGATGGAAGAAGTACTGTTGCTTCACCGACATATGTAAGTGAATTAAAGGCAGAAGAAGGAGGGGCTCAGGTAGTTTCAGAAGAAAGTGGGGGGCCGGAGGAAAAAAAAGTATTTGACCGGAGTAGTCAGCTTGCTACTGAATTGTTACTTAGAAAGATTGACAAACTTGAGAATCTGCCTAAAGCAGATGGTTTAAATGTTAGGGTAGGAGATGGAACGGTTTCTTCTGAGAATAAAGGAGATATAAATACTTTAATACTTCTTGATCTTTGCAAAGACATTTTAAATAAATTAGATAATGCTTTTAGCAGTAAAGAACAGCTTACAGACGTACTTTTGAACAGTTATAAAGCATTATTGAAGTTTGTATTTTTCCATATTCTTCCAATAGTTGAAGATGCTGATGAAAAAAACAATATAAGTAAAAAAACCCTAGAACTTTATCACTCTTTTTTTGGTAAAGATTTATCAAAAGAATTAGAAAAAAGTGATAGTTTATTTGAGGATAATGTTTCAAGGACAAAAGATATTTTAAACGGCTTATATCAATTAATCGATAGAAAATTGATAAAAATGAATTACACTGATATAAAAATACTTAGAAGTTCTTTAATGGAAAAAGAAGAATATAAAACTGCTTTAAATAATTTTAAAAACAATAAAGCAGTAAATAATATCAAAGAGTTGAAGATAGATAGTGTGGATCAAACTGCTCCTATAGTAAAGATTCTTTTTAGATTTTGGGAAATCGTTCAGCTTCGGATGGTGGAGAGTGGGATAACGGACTCCGATAAGATTTTTCATGAAGCTTTTAAATCTGTATGTTTTTCTTGTTTAGAGCAGAGCACACCGAATGTTCTTGTTAAGCTTTTTAAGTACTTTTGGAATGTAACGGCTAAAAAAACTTTAAAACCTTTTCAATCTGATATTTGTTCATTTGACCTTGTTAATGATTTAGAAAGGTATAAATTTAACGGCAGTGAAGTAAAGATGCCTCCTAAGGATAAGGCGATAAGGAAAGATTTCGACAATATTAAAAGGCTTCGGAAACTTATTAGTCCTGCTGATCAAACAGCAGTTGATGAGCACTTTCCGATAGATAGTTTAATGGATCAAACGAGATTTCCAGTTGATAACGAGCTTGTTCGTCATTTTACGAATATACACCGAACTAATATTCTTACTGATCCTTCGAATAGTCAAATAAAAGAGCTATGGGAAAGGACTTTTGATGAAGCTCGCGATAAAGTTTTACAAATGGATATTAATCAACAAGCTTCTGACAGAGGTAATTTTCTTACGGAGGAAGATAGGAAATCCTTGATTTTGCTTTTTGCTTTTAAAGAGATGCATGACTTTTTAAGAGTCGTGTCTAAGATTATAGGGCAAGAGGAGTTTGGGCGTAGAAACATTTTTAAACTGATATGGATGAATCTTTTTGATGGTAAGATCGAGAATTATATGAGTAAAGAATCTCTAAGGCAGCTTTTTTTTATAACAACAACATCAGTTTTTGAAGAAGTTAAACAGTTTTCTTGGGCTTTTGATTTTACTTTGATAGAAGATGACTTGAATTCGTTTAAGGGGGAACTTACTAATCAGATTGCTGCCGATTTACTAAGTTCACCTACTGATTTTTTTGAGGCAGTTGACAAAGATAATAGATGGTTGTCAGATATTTCTCAATCTGCCTAAAGCTTTTTTAGCAGAGGTTTGTCCCATATTCTCTTGTTGTATTTTATTTGTACAGATGTTAGAATATTAGTGTTTCGAGATTGTTGCGAGTGATTTTGCAAAGGTTTCTTTTCTTAATATTTTTTGATCGGAATGAGAGTCTTTTAAAAACTTTTTCATTTTAGAAGGGTGCCATTCTTCTTCTGATAAGATCTATGATTATTGAGATTTAACCCTGTCTTTTTCAGCAACGAGGGATGTTATTTTGTCTTACGCTTTTTTTATGAGACAAGCATTTCGAAGTAAAAGGAGATATCCTGAAATATTGGATGGACCTTTTTTTTGAGTGTGTCTCTTTTGACTTATCATGAAGTCAAAATATTCCCTTGGGCGTTTTAGATGGGGTTTTTTATTGATAGCTAGAGTGCCATTTAGCTTCTTTTTTATATGTGAAATTTTTCAAAATGACAAGTCATTCTAGAAGTTATTTTTAATAAAAAAATAATGGTTATTTTTCAATGATTTCATATAACCTTTTTCTTTAAAGTCACAATATAAAACCCTTGCAAAATAACCTATAAGCTTTTTTGTCGTTCTTTTAAAGAGTTTTGTCATCTCTAAAGGAATTTAATATTTAATGAGGGTATAATCTTTTTTCGGAATAACAAAACTTTTTGAAATGTCCTTTAATTGAAAAGTACTTGGTCTTTTATAAAAATCTTAAAATTTTGAAAAAAGTATTCTTTTGCCACAGGAGCAGTAGAAGGTTATGAAAGATTTATTTTATGATAAACTTCGTATGCGAGAAGGTATTTCTCAGAAATTTCCGATTGCTTCTCTTAAAGAGAGGCAATCGGAAGAGAACCTTCTATCTTGTAGGCTTTTGGATACATATCTACTTTCTAAAAAAAATGTTTTTTTAGGCTATAGGGCCTTGAATGATGAGGTTGACCTTTGTTTGTTTTACAAAAAAATGATAGAAAAGGGTCAGATTGTTTGTTTTCCGAAAGTGGAAAAACATGAGATGTGTTTTTATCGCTGTTTTGATTATGAAGATAGTTGTTTTTGGCAAAAAAACTTATCATATGGAATGTTGGAACCTTTTCCGGATGAATCAAGATCTATTGATCCTAAACAAATATCTGTAGCTATGGTTCCGGGTCGTGCTTTTGATCAAAGTAATGGAAGATTGGGTCGAGGTAAAGGTTTTTATGATAAATTTTTTAGAAAATACCCTCATATTTTTAAAGTAGGGATAGGTTTTTCTTTCCAAATGATTGAAAAAGTTCCAATGTCTTGTGATGATCAATTTATGAATAGAGTTGAGATATGTTTATGAGTTTAAATGCTGAAACGTGTGGTTTTATCTGGGATGCTTACAGAGAAGATTTGAGAGATGGCGATGTGACAACAGATTTGTCTATTGATAAAAAAGCATGGGTCAAAGCTGATTTAGTCGCGAAAGATGATGGAGTGCTTTCTGGACAACAAGTGGTAACTTTTCTTTTATCTAAGGTCGAGGGTTCGATTACGTATAAAAAATATAAGGAAGATGGGACTTCTTTTAAAGCTGGGGAAATCTTAGGCTCTATTGAGGGCCCTGCTTGGGCGATCCTTCAAGCTGAGAGAACTCTTTTGAATTTTTTGCAAAATCTTTGTGGCGTAGCCAGCTTGACAAAAGAATACCTGATAGCTGTTTCGGGCTATGATGTGGATATCTTACACACGCGAAAGACAATGCCTCTTTGGAGACTTTTACAAAGTGAGGCCGTTGCTCATGGAGGTGGGAGTGCTCATCGACAAGGGCTTTATGATCAAATCTTGATCAAAGAAAATCATCTTTATGCGATCATGAAATCTTTAGAAGTTTCTTTGCCTAAAGCGATAGAGATAGCTGTCCAAAAATGCCAAAAATCACCTAAACTTGGTCAACATGTAGGTCTAGAGGTTCAAAATGAAGAACAAGCGATCCTTGCCAAAGGTCTAGGGGTGCATGTGATACTTTTGGATAATATGGATGTGAAAAAAATGATATCGGTTGTTCAAAATGTCTTAAAGTCAAAAAATAGACCGCTCATAGAAGCCTCTGGGGGAGTCACATTAAAAAATGTTCGAGAAATAGCGATGACAGGGGTTGATCGTATTTCTATTGGTGCATTGACTCATTCGGTGCCTGCGACAGATATATCTCTTCTTATTCAGGATTTTTTTAATAGATGAAATAGAAGAGATCAGGTTTTGGCAAAATATCCCGGATATTTTATTGAAGAAGTTTTTGCGACAGGTTGTTTATTAAGAGGAAGGTTAGTTGAATCAGATTTGTGTAGATATTGGTAATACTTCTACGGGCTTCGCTTTTATGGACAAAGAAAATGTTGTTGCTATGTTTTTTTGTCAAACAGGCGATTGGGGGAATGTTTCGAAAGAGTTGACAGGCTTTTTGGGGAGAAGAAGACCTCTATTGAATTTGTACCTTTCTTCTGTTGCTCCTAAGGCTAAAGTGTCTTTGGAAAAATATTTAATAACTGAGGGGTGGAAATTTTCTGTTTTTGAAGTCAATCTGAACGATAAAAAACAAATACACTTGGCTTATGCTGAAAACGATAAGAGTTCTTTGGGTACAGATAGGCTTTCTCTTATTTATAAAGCCATGATGAATCATCCTGAGAGAAATGTTTTGATTGTGGACTTAGGGACAACGATGACAGTCGATATTATTAAAAAAGGTGAGCACTTGGGTGGATTTATAACCTTGGGTGTCAAAGCCTCCTTAGAAGCTTTATCTTTAAAAACAGAGAAACTGCCTGCTATTGTGGATCTTCTTGGAGATGATTCTTTTTTAGGGAAAAGCACGCAAGAGTGTATAGCTAAAGGTATTGTTTATGAAAAGGTGATTTTTTTGCAAGGTGTGTTGAATTATATCCAAGATCTTTCTTCGGAAGAGCCTTTTGTTCTTTGGGGGACAGGTGGTGATATTTATCTTCTTCAAAATGATTTTGAATGGGATAAATGTGAAAAAAAACTGATTTTCGAAGCGATTTATGAGTGGTTTTGTCCTAAGAAAAATGAATAAAAGAGATTTCTAAAAAAAATCTTGACAATAACAATGAAAAAGGTATGATAATGAAATGTCTTAGCAATCAATTGCTTAGACTGCTAAAAAATATTTTTGCTTTTAAAAGGCTTTGATTGATGAGTCTAAACCTTTGCAAAGTTTCATATCTTTCTTGTTGGACAGATTTTTAAGGTTGTTTTTATTTTGAAAATTAAGTCATGCCTTGTCAGGTAGGGACGTTTTCCCCAAAATAATATGATTGTTTTAAAACTCTAATTTTAAAGATAGATGTGGTTTTTTGCAGATTTTTTAGATTTATTATCATTTTTTTTTACAGACAGAATATTTTTAATATTAAAAATAATGTGAGATTGTTGCAAAATACCTCATATGTTTTATTTTAAGGTAGTGTAAAGAGTTTCGTTATTAACCTTGTGATAGGGCTTTTACTATTGGGTCTTTGTCACTTTGAAAGCGTGAATTTTTTTGACCTATCCTTAAGAATGAAGAATGTGAGGTGTTTTGCGATGATCTCATTTGTTTAAAAATTATTATTATTTCACTAATTAAATCATGGAGGATTAAAGGATATGGCAATTCAACCATTGGCTGATCGTGTTCTTTTGAAAGTACTCGAAGCCGAAGAAAAAACTCAAGGGGGTATTATTCTTCCTGATACTGCTAAAGAAAAGCCTCAAGAAGGAGAAGTTGTCGAAGTTGGTCCGGGGAAATTGCTAGACAATGGTCAGCGTGGTTCTCTTTCTGTGGCTAAAGGTGATCGGATCCTTTTTGGTAAATACGCCGGGACTGAAATCAAAGTTGAAGGTCAAGAGTATTTGATGATTCGTGAAGATGAAATCTTGGCTATAATCAAATAGTACAGATTCATTTATTATTTTAAAAGGAGTTTTGTAATGTCTAAAAACATTAATTTTAATGAAGAAGCTCGCCAAAAACTAAAGGCGGGTGTCGATAAATTGGCAGACGCTGTTCGTGTCACGCTTGGTCCACGCGGAAGAAATGTGGTTATCGACAAAAAGTTTGGTTCTCCAACTGTCACAAATGACGGTGTGACCATCGCTAAAGAAATCGAACTAGAAGATCCATTGGAAAATGTTGGGGCTCAAATGGTTAAAGAAGTCGCAACAAAGACTAATGATATCGCAGGTGACGGTACAACAACAGCAACTATCTTGGCACAATCTTTGATCCAAGAAGGATTAAAAAATGTTACAGCTGGTGCTAACCCTATGTTTATCAAACGTGGAATAGAAAAAGCTGTAGAAAAAATAGTTGAAGATGTTTTGTCTAAAGCTAAGGCTGTTTCCGGTAAGTCAGATATCGCATCAGTTGCGACGATTTCTGCTAATAACGATGACACAATCGGTAAGTTGATTGCAGAAGCTATGGACAAAGTTGGTAAAGATGGTGTTATCACTGTTGAAGAAGCTAAGTCTATCGAGACATCTATGGATGTTGTTGAAGGTATGCAATTCGACAGAGGATATGTATCTCCTTACATGGCAACAGACACAGACCGTATGGAATCTGTTTTGGAAAGCCCATACATTCTTTTGCATGAGAAAAAAATATCTTCTATGAAAGATTTATTGCCTATTTTGGAAAAGATTGCACAAATGGGTAAACCTTTGATGATCATAGCTGAAGACCTTGAAGGTGAAGCTCTTGCAACTTTGGTTGTGAATAAAATCAGAGGAACACTAAATGTTGCAGCTGTTAAAGCTCCTGGTTTTGGTGATCGTCGTAAAGCTATGTTAGAAGATATTGCGATTCTAACCGGTGGTCAGGTTATTTCTGAAGACATCGGTCTTAAATTAGAAAATGCGACTGTTGAAATGTTGGGACAAGCTAAAAGAGTTACTATTAGCAAAGAAAACACCACAATTATTGAAGGTGCAGGTGAGTCTCAAGATATTTCTGGACGTATTTCACAACTACGTAAGCAAATCGAAGAAACTTCTTCTGATTATGATAAAGAAAAACTTCAAGAGCGTTTGGCTAAGCTTGCTGGTGGAGTTGCTGTTTTGAATGTTGGAGCTGCAACAGAAACAGAAATGAAAGAAAAAAAGGCTCGTGTTGAAGATGCTTTGGCAGCAACACGTGCTGCGGTTGAAGAAGGTATAGTCCCTGGAGGGGGTGTGACTTTTATCCGTGCGATAGGATCGCTAGATGGTCTTACTCTTGAAGGAGATGCACAATTGGGCGTTGGCATTGTAAGACGTGCTTTGGAATATCCTTTACGTCAAATCGCTGAAAATTCAGGCCTAGAAGGTTCTGTTGTTGTTGAAAAAGTTAAAGCGTTAGAAGGATCTAACGGATACAATGCTTTTACAGGTGAAACATGTGACCTTTTGAAAGCCGGAGTTGTTGATCCTGCTAAAGTTGTACGTTCAACATTGCAACATGCTGCAAGTATTGCTGCGATGGTATTAACGACAGAAGCTCTTGTCACAGATGTTCCTTCTGATGAACCTGCGGCAGCCCCTGGTGGTATGGGAGCTGGCATGGGAGGCGGAATGCCTGGCATGTACTAAAATTCGTTTTTAATGGGGTATGGCGATGCACTTTGGCTTCGTCATGCTCTGTTTATTTTGAGCGTTTTTTATGAAACCTCTGGACGATTTCAACTGTCGCTTAATTGAGGCATTTTTGATGTTATCCGGAGGTTTTTTTTATGCTAAGGGATTTCATGATAGAGTGAGATTGTGGCAAAATATCTCACAAGCTTTATGGGAAGAAATTTTAGAGTGCTTTGTTATTTCGAAAAAAGTTTATATTTTTAATAGATAGGGGCTTTCCCGAAATGAAAAGGATTTAAAAAAAACGATTAGAAATTTTATAAGCTATTTTTCAATCCTTTTAGAGTGTTGTTTTGAGAAAAGTTTATCTTTTTTTGTGGATATGTTTTTTCGAAATTGGAAAATCTTTTAAAAGAGTCTAAATGAAGCTCCTGAAGTGTTGTTCAGAGCCTTCAATAGTTATCTTTTTTAAGAGTATCTGGTTTTATATGCATCCGAATGGTATCATAGATGTTTTTGTGATGGGCTCAAAAGGATCATGAGTGATTGTATTGGGTTTGTTTCGTATACCTCTTTTTGATTTTAAAGGGAGATCTTTTGCTGTAGGACACCGCATCGTTATATGGGCAAGGGTTTTAATAAGTTTTTTGTTTGAATGAAAGATTCGTTAATTTAGATAGAAATGGACTTTCTATAAGATAAAAGCTTTTAAATGACTTATCTGTAAGGCATATTCGGTGTTTTGTGATGGTCTCAAATGGTTAGGAGTTGTTTCATTAATGAAAAACACAGTTCTTATTGGGGCTCAATGGGGAGATGAAGGCAAAGGTAAAATTGTTGATGTTTTGTCTGAGTCATACGATGGTGTGGTTCGCTTCCAAGGTGGGCATAATGCGGGACATACGGTTGTTATTGAAGATCAAAAATTTGTTTTACATTTGATCCCTTCGGGTATTTTGCGCAAAGATCAAGAGTGCCTTATTGGTAATGGAGTTGTGATTGATCCAAAATGTTTTTTGGATGAAGTTGACTACCTTTCTGAAAAAGGGATAGAGGTCGCAGGTAGGCTGTGGGTTAGTTTGCAAGCTCACGTTATTTTTCCTTATCATACCTCTTTAGATAAGTCTCAAGAATCTGAAAAGGGTTCAGAGAAAATCGGTACGACAGGAAGAGGTATAGGACCTTGTTATTTAGATAAATATGCCAGACAAGGGATCCGTGTTGGGGATCTTTTGGAGAAAGAATTTATTGAGCAGAAATTCAAAGCTATTCTTGAGAAAAAGAATAGTGATATGAAAGCTCAAAAACAGATTGGTTTTGATGTCCAACAGGTTTTTGATGAATATTGTGCCTATGCTGAAAGATTAAAACCTTATGCGATAGATGTTTCTTTGCGGTTACACGAAATGTTATCTCAAAAGAAAAAAATCCTTTTTGAAGGTGCGCAAGGTTCTTTTTTGGATATAGATTTTGGGACGTATCCTTATGTAACATCATCATCTCCCGTGAGCGGAGGTGCTTGTTCGGGGACAGGAGTAGGTCCTTGTGAGATAGACGAAGTTTTAGGTATTATGAAAGTCTATGTTACGCGAGTTGGAGAAGGTCCATTTCCCACAGAGTTTGACGAAGAAACCTCGCTTTTGATACGTCAAAAAGGTAAAGAGTTTGGTGCGACAACGGGTAGAGATAGACGCTGTGGTTGGTTTGATATGGTTATGGCTAAATATGCTGTCCGTGTGAATGGTATGACCTCTTTGGCTTTGACTAAGTTGGATGTTTTGGATGATATGGACGTTATCAAAGTTTGTGTTGGCTATAGTTACAAGGGGGAAGTGTTGAAAAACTTTCCTTCTCAGAGACATGTTTTGCAAGGAGTAGAACCTGTTTATGATGAGTTGCCCGGTTGGAAAAGTTCCACAAAAAACGCACGTTCTTTTGAAGAACTTCCACAAAAAGCTAGACAATATCTTTCTTATTTGGGAAAATCTATGGGTATTCCTATAAGTTTGGTGTCGATGGGGCCTGAAAGGACGCAAACCCTTTTTATTTGATAGATAGTGAGGTGTGATTTGTTAAAAATTTTGGTTATTCATGGTCCCAACCTCCTTTTACTTGGTAAAAGAGAGACCCATATATATGGTGACATGACTTTGGATGATATAAACCGTGATCTTTTAAAGAAAGCGGATGAGCTTGGTTGTTCTCTTGATATTATCCAAAGGGATGATGAAGGATCAATTGTTAGTTTGATAGGTGTTGCACAGGCTGATGGATTACTTATAAACCCTGCGGCTTATACGCACACAAGTGTGGCTATTGCGGATGCTATCCTTTCGATGGCCAAACCTGCAGTTGAAGTTCATCTGTCCAATATTTACAAAAGGGAGTCTTGGCGGCATCACTCGTATGTTGCGCCTGTTGTAACAGGTCAGATATCAGGACTTGGAGCAGATGGCTATATATTGGGGTTAGAATTTTTGATAAAAACACTTTCAAGTCAAGAAAGACCTACATAGCTTTTATAAAGTAGGAGGAAAATTGATGAATTTAGATATGAGGCAACTCAAAAAAATTTTGAACCTTATGAATGATAATGATCTTGCGGAAGTTTCTGTTAAAAATGGTGAAGATGAGATATCTTTGCGCAAACATGAAGCTGTTGTTGCATCTCAACCTGTAGAAAGGCACATTGTCCAAAGTGTTGATGTTCCTTTGAAAGCAGATGCTCCTTCGGAAAAGACTTCGGCATCAAAGGAAGAAGAAACCGGTAACCCGATAGTTTCTCCTATGGTTGGGACGTTTTATCGATCACCTACACCTGATGCTAGCTCTTTTGTTAACGTTGGAGACAGCATAGAAGTTGGCCAAACATTGTGTATTTTAGAAGCCATGAAGCTCATGAACGAATTCAAATCTGAGGTTTCTGGTCGTATTAGCAAAATTTTGGTTAAAAATGGCGAAGCCGTTGAATTTGGTCAACCATTGTTTTTGGTGGAAGATTAATGTTTAAGAAAGTTCTTATTGCGAATCGTGGGGAAATTGCTTTGCGAGTTATACGTGCTTGCAAAGAGCTGGGGATTCGTACCGTGGCTGTTCACTCTGAAGTTGACCGCAACTCGTTACATGTTCGCTTTGCGGATGAGGCTGTTTGTATTGGAAAAAATAACAGTCAAGATAGTTATTTGAATATTCCTGCCGTTATGAGTGCAGCTGAAATCACGGATGTTGATGCGATTCATCCCGGTTATGGTTTTTTATCTGAAAATCCTCACTTTTCTGAGATTTGTGATTCCTGTGATGTAACTTTTATTGGGCCATCAGCTCATACAGTTAGACATCTGGGAGACAAGTCAAAAGCTAAAGAGATCATGAAAAGCGAAGGTGTTCCGGTAGTTCCGGGTAGCGAAGGGGTTATTGAAACAGAAAAAGAGGCTTTAGAGGTTGCCGAAAGTATCGGTTACCCTGTTATTATAAAGGCTTCTTTTGGTGGTGGTGGAAGAGGTATGAGAATTGCCTATGACAACGCTTCTTTGGCCACAGCTTTTTTGACAGCCAAGGGAGAGGCTGAAAAAGCTTTTACAAGTGGTGAAGTTTACTTGGAAAAATTGATCGAAAACCCTCGTCATATTGAGATTCAGTTTATTGCCGATAATCATGGTAACTGTGTTCATTTGGGAGAGAGAGACTGTACAATACAGCGTAGACACCAAAAGCTCTTGGAAGAGGCTCCTTCACCTGTTATGACAGAAAGTAAAAGACGTGAAATCGGTGCTTTAGCCGTAAAAGGTGTTATGGCGACAGGTTACCGGAATGCTGGAACGATGGAGTTTCTCATGGATAAAAATGGGAAGTTCTATTTTATGGAAGTTAACACACGGATACAGGTTGAGCATCCCGTCACAGAGATTGTTACGGGTATCGACCTTGTTAAAGAACAGATTTTGGTTGCGATGGGGAATACCTTGTCTTTTTCTCAAAAAGATATTTCAATCAAAGGGTCTGCGATCGAATGTAGGATCAATGCCGAAGATCCCTTTAATGATTTTATGCCTTCTCCTGGTACGATCGATGGTTATAATGTGCCTGGAGGCCTTGGTGTTCGTATTGATACACATGCCTATGAAGGATATTCAATATCGCCTTACTATGACTCTATGATCGGTAAGTTGATTGTGACTGGTAAAAATAGGGAAGAAGCCTTGGCTGTTTTGAAAAGAGCTTTGAGTGAATATATTATTCAAGGGATACATACAACGATTCCTTTTTTCGAAAAGCTTATCCAAGATCCCAATTTTATTAACTTGGACTATGATACGGGTTTTATGGATGATTTTCAAATGGATAAGAGTAAGAAGTGACGAGTAGATGAACAGGATGAGTTTTGCGGATAGATCTATTTTGACACTTTATGGGGGTGTCCTTTGCTTTTTGGGTGGTCTTCTTTTTGCTTCTCAATATGGCTTCATTTCTTGGGATTCCATTTGGATCTATGTTTTACGGATCCCTTTTGCGGAAAAATTTGGTTGGCAAACGTTGATTGGCTTTCTTTTGACACTGATAGGTATTTCTTTATTCAATATCGTTTCGTGTTCGAAAAAAAAGATCAAGAAGGTAACCTTTGCTACGGCTAATGGATCTATTTCTATCGTTT
The DNA here is from genome assembly GCA_001730085.1 of PVC group bacterium (ex Bugula neritina AB1). Lineage (GTDB taxonomy): Bacteria. The sequence continues at coordinate 4,574 of MDLB01000088.1, read as the reverse complement.
TAGCTGCGATCGAAAATCACATTTGCTCTTTGATCAATCATTTTCCTGAGGTTAAAAAAGTTAAGAGCCAAGTTTTTTTTAAAAGGAAGAAGTTGAGGGTTGAGATTTCTCTTGTTCTTAATGCGGGAAGCCATGTGTCGAAGCTTACAAATGTTGTTCAAGAGACAGTTCATCAGCACTTTGTTGATATGTTGGGTTTGGAAGTTCCTTTACGTATAAATATTTGTGTGAAAGAAATGACAGCTCAAGGGAATCCTAAGCCCAAAATGCTTACCTCCGATTCTTCCTCAAAAAAGTCTACTAAAATAGATAAAAAAGAATCTTTTGAGGGTATAGAATATTGAGTAAATTTACAGATGATGAATTATATGAAGAAGTTGATTTACTCGGCAATCTTAATCCGGAGCAGCGTGAAGCTGCCTCTCATATAGATGGCCCTCTTTTATTAGTTGCTGGGGCAGGATCTGGGAAAACGATGGTGATCACCCATCGGATAGCTCACTTGATAGCATCTGAAAAAGCTAAATCTTGGCAAATATTGGGCCTGACCTTTACGAATAAAGCTGCTCAAGAGATGAAGGAGAGGGTTTATAACCTGACAGACCAATCTGTTTTGATTACAACCTTTCACTCTTTGGGGGCAAGAATTCTTAAGCAACATTGGAAACTTGCGGGACTCAAAGAAGGGTTTGTGATATATGATCCTTCTGATCAGACAGCAGTGATCAAAGAATGTCTAAAATCTTTATCGTTGGATCTTGATCGATTTAAGCCGTCGTCGGTTTTGTCTAAACTAGGTCGCTTGAAAGATGAGTTGATCGATGTTGAAACATATCAAAAATTTGCAGAGACTCAGGCAGAAAAAGTGATGTCTCAGATTTATTCCCTTTATGAAAGCAAGTTAGTTGATAATAATGCTATAGATTTTTCTAGTTTGATCATGAAAACGGTTCGTCTTTTGGGTACAAATAAAGAATTGTTGGAATCTTACCAAGAGAAATTCCGCTTTTTACTTGTAGATGAGTATCAAGACACCAATTATGGTCAATATGAATTGGTGAAACTCTTAGCTGAAAAATATAAGAATATTTGTATTGTTGGGGATCCGGATCAGTCTATCTACCGTTGGAGAGGTGCAGATATTAGAAATATTCTTAACTTCGAAAAAGATTATCCCGAGGCTAAAGTTGTTGGTTTGGAGGAGAACTATCGTTCGACCCAAAACATTTTAGAGGCGGCTAACCATGTGATATCAAATAACCTTCACCGTAAGCCTAAAAACTTACGTACGGCAAGAGGTGGTGGTGAAAAGATTTCTTATTTTCAAGCTTCGGATGGGGTAGATGAAGCAGACTTTGTTGTTCAGCAAATAGCTGCTCAGAGGTTGAAAGGCAGAAGTTTATTAGACATGGCTGTCCTTTATCGCGTTCATGCCTTATCTAGATCTTTGGAAGAGGCATTTATCCGTGAAAAAATACCTTATAGGATTTTAGGGGGTATGAAATTTTATGAGCGAAAAGAAGTGAAAGACTTGATCGCTTATTTACGCTTTATGGTGAATCCCTTGGATGCAGTTTCCTTTAACCGTATCGTGAATCTGCCCAAAAGAGGGATTGGTCATTTGACAGTGGCTAAAATCCAAGATTTTGCTTATAAAAACGATTTAACTTTGCCGGAAGCTTTAGATGTTTGTGAATCTATCCCTGGATTGACACCTAGGACTTTGAATAAGCTTAGACCTTTTTTGAATATGCTGGCGAAGTTGAAAAGAAAAATGGCTACTGTTAAAGCTACCGAGGTTCTTCAAGAACTAATAGATGATATTGACTATCTTGATTATCTTAAGATGGATGATATGAGTACCTATACGACTCGCTCTGATAATATTAAAGAGCTTTTTGCCGCTTTGTCGGAGTATGAACAAAAAAATCCGGATGGAAACTTACAAGATTATCTAGAAGAGGTTGCTTTATTGACAACAGCAGATACACAACAGGCCGTTGAAGAATCTGTTGTTCTAATGACTATCCATAATGCCAAAGGCTTAGAGTATGGGGCGTGTTTTTTGATAGGTTTGGAGGAAGGTCTTTTTCCTTATGGTGGAAATACATCGGATGAAGAACTTGAAGAAGAGCGTCGTTTGTGTTATGTTGGGATAACTAGGGCGAAGGATGAGCTTTTTTTGACTTCATGTTTAAGACGATTGATGTATGGTCGTTGGAAAGCAAGTGTTGAATCACGCTTTTTATCCGAGATCCCTGAGGGGTTGGTTTCTTATTTAAAAAAGACGAAGTCTTCTTTTTAACAAATTATCCTATATCTTTTATTGACTTTTAATGCTTCTTTATGATAAATAAATACTTGTTAGTATTTTTTAATGTGTTATTAAAAAGATTGTAAAATATTTTAGAAGCTTTATTGTAAAATAAAAAAAGGATCTAAGAGAGTGTAAAAAAGAAAAACTTTATTAAAGAAATCGAAAGTACTAATGAGTTGTTGAGCAGCGGTGCTTTTAGCGCCATTTGATTTTGTATGTTTACGAGTAAAGGGATTTTTTCTTTTATGATCGGTGGGTTGTTACGGCTAACAGTCGAAATTTGTGTGGTTCTCACAGTTTTTGTTTTCTTTGATGTGGTGAAGATCTCTGAGATTCAAAAATTTTTTTCTCAAGATAACCAAACCTTTTTATCTTATTCTAAAAATCAAAGATATCCATACGAAAAGAATATTTTTTATAAAAAAAATATATACCAACATAAAAATATGAGATTAAAAAACAAATTCGACAATCTTCTTTATCGACGTTAAACGGTTAAAGTTTTTGAGAAGGGCTTTTAGCTTTTGAAATTTTTAACATTTGAGCTAAAGGGGAAAGATGTGTCAATAAAAAATCTAGTATTTAAAAACTCTCTTTATATAAAGATTTTTAGGATAACGTTTATTTGACTCTTTGTGAGCGAAGGTTTTGTACTCGCATTTATAAGTGCATCCGATTGGACGACAAGTTTGACTCTTTTTAGCTTTATTTTTTTTCCTCTTTAAAAGAAATGTTTTGCAACAAGAGCTGTTGGCAAAATATTTACTCTTTAAAGATAAATGAGTAGAGTAGCTTCTTTATGTTTTTTTTATTAATCCAGAGCCTAATCTCAAACTTTTTAGAAGTTTAAGAAGGCTGATGCTTTTTATAAACATTAAAGGGATAAGCTTTAGGTAGAAGAGTTTGTCACGCATTTTTTGCTAAAAGGCTTCGTTTGGTATCGGCAATCAACACTTTTTTATATTCTTCTTTATATTTTTTATTATCATCTAACATATTGATTAAAGGTTCTACGCTAAGTCTTACTCCATTAAAATATGGATCCATGAAAAGATTGAAAAGATACTCAGATAAACTAATACTATTGTCGAATAAAAATTTTTTATATTTGTTACTCAACAATAACTTTTTAAGTTCATCCGAATATGTAGGAAAAGATTTTGAGAGAAAGACTAGATTATTTGTAAAAAAATAATCCATGTATAGTTTAGGCTCATCAACACTAGAGGTTGTCTTAAAATAATAAGAACTATCCAAATCTATAAATATTAAAGAACCATCAAAATTAAACCGGAAATTTTCTAGAGTACGATCTGTAATGTAAATACCTTTTTCAGCTAAAAATTGGGTAACCACTACTACAGTTAGCATGGCTTGTTTTACATCATTTATATGTTTTGTTTTTAGATATGAACAGTAGTCTGAAGGATAATAATTTGCTAAATAGTAAAATTCACGTTTATCGTTTCTTTGAGATTTTAAAACTTTATAAATATTAGGGTGATTATAAGTTTGGATTTTATTGAAAGCATCTAAATCAGGAATATGGCTTGTCTTAGTTTCTTTTAATACGTATTCTTTACCTTTAAGACCTTCAATTTTAATTAACTTACATGTTCCGCCTTTTCCTTTCATTACCTCTATAGGAGTTGAACTTTGAAATAATTGGTAAAGATCAAGATTGGATATACTGTTTTCAATAAAGTTAGACTCTGGAGATATAGAATTTATATTATTATTTAATAAAAAAAATAATATATTTATTTTTAAAATAATATTTTTCATTTTATCACTTATCAATAAAAATTTTTATTGTTTATAAGTGTATATTATATCATAATTTATAAAATTGATAAAATTAAATGTAGATTATTTAGAAAAAAAGAGAAAAATTTTTCCTTAAGTTTTTCGTAGAGTTATGAAACACAAAAAATCCTGAATTAAAAAAAGCTATCCTTGTTCTTTCAGATTTTCATGGTAGAATTTTGAAAATTGTTTTTTAGCTATGATTTTTTTGCAACAAGGATTTAAACATGAAAAATATTCACAAAAGGACTGTTAATTGTATTTGTTTTTCAATCTTTAGGGTAGAAACGAAAATATCCGTAGGCATGTCCCAGATCGTATACCTGTGAGCCATTTTTCAAATAGAAAATTCAAACCTCCAATAGCTTTGCAACCAAGAGCTGTTGGCAAAATATTTACTCTTTAAAGATAAATGAGTAGAGTAGCTTCTTTATGTTTTTTTTATTAATCC
>MDLB01000087.1 GCA_001730085.1 PVC group bacterium (ex Bugula neritina AB1) | reverse complement strand
CCTAAAGAGGTTTTAATTTTAGTCATATCAGTACCCCAGACTTCATTTCTTTTAGTTGCCTTAGGCTTAGAAGGGTAAGGCGGAGTTCGCTTAGCCCTAAGTCTGTTGTTTTTCGTACATAAAAGATTGTTCTCTTTCATAATTCTATAAATTCTAGCCATAGCAAAGCTTTCTTTATTCATATATTTCATATAAGCCCAAACTCTACGGTAGCCCCAATAAGGATGTTCAGACTTGATTAGGTCTATTTTTTTTAATAAAAAAACATCTCTAATCTTAACCTTATCCGACCTTTTTCTAGACCTTACCAATCGTTTTTTTTTAACTCCATTGTTAGCTCTCCTACTGTCTCTTTTAGACGACTCACCTCTTGTTTTAGAACCTCTTTTTCACTATCAACTACCCCATAGGAAAAAATTTTAGACCCTTCAGATAGCAGTCTATCTCTCCACTTATAATAGGTTTGTTGCGAAATCCCATATTGATTGCATAATTCCCCCAAGCTTACATTCCCCTTTATTCCCTCAAGTACAATTATTAACCGTTCTTTTGATTTATATTTTTTCTTATTCATTTCCATTTCTCCTTATTATTATTATCTCTTTATCTAAGGAAAAATATTCAAAAAGTTTTTTGCTTTCTTAACGTATAGCAGTATACATAATTTTATTCATCTATTACTTTTATAAAAAATTTTATCAACTCTCAAAAAGAATATTTTTTTATAATCAGAGGATTGTTAAAGTTTCTTTGAAGAAAGTAGGTGAGTAGACAGAGATATTTGAAAACAAGAGTAGTTTTAAGAGATATCTTTGAAAAAATTATCTAAAATACCATTAACAAATTGATAAGATTCTTGAGAAGCATATTTTTTAGCAAGTTCAATAGCCTCATTGATCGTGACCTGACTGGGGATATCATCTAAGTGTAGCATTTCATACAGAGCTATTCTTATAATGTTTCTATCGATAACATTTACTTTTGAAAGGGGCCAATGACGTAAATGTTTTTGAATATGAGAGTCAAGTTGCTCTTGATTCTGTAAAACGCCTTTGATAATTTGTGCAGTGAACATTTGGGTTTCTTTGAAAGAGACAGAAGAAGAATTTCTTTTTCGCAATTCCCAATAATCATTCAAAACAGAGATGAAGACATCCAAGTTCTGCTTTTGTATATCCATTTGATATAAAATTTCTAAAGCATGCTCGCGTGATTTTCGACGTGAACCCATTTGTTAATTTCCGCTTGCTGTGTTTTTGAGGAAGTCTAACATTTCTAGCGCACATAAAGCGGCGTCAGTTCCTTTGTTTCCGAGTGGTTCAGAGGATCGTGCTTTAGCTTCTTCTAGGGTGTTTGTTGTTAGAACCCCAAAAATAACGGGCAATTTTTCATCCAATGAAACTCTCATTAGACCAGCTGCTGTTTGTTCGCAAATGTAATCAAAGTGCGGAGTTTCTCCCTTGATAACGGCACCAAGAGAAATGATAGCCGAATATTTTTTTGATCTAGCCAAAGACTGTGCGGCAAAGGGTAACTCATAGGCACCCGGTACCCATGCAACAAAAGGAGATGAGATCACAGGTGATTGGTCTTTAAGGACATCTAAACAGGCGTTTAAAAGGTTTTCTGTTATGAGCTGATTAAAGCGACTAACTGTTATGGCGATATGGTTCATTCATCTAACTCCAAAAGGTGTCCCAGTTTTTCTTTTTTTGTTTTTAGGTAGTTTTGATTCTCTTTAGTGGAAGAGACCAAAAGAGGTATCCTTTTATGGATAGTTATTCCATAACCTTTAAGGCCAACCATTTTTTTAGGATTATTTGTCAAAATGTTGATATGAAGAGCTCCGAGATCTTTTAATATTTGTGCTCCAATACCATAGTTTCTCATATCAGGAGGAAAGCCTAGTTTCTGATTTGCTTCTACCGTGTCTAACCCTGAGTCTTGCAAAGCATAGGCCCTCATCTTGTTTAAGAATCCGATACCGCGACCTTCCTGTCTCATGTATAGGATGATGCCACGACCTTTTTTAGCGATCATTTCCATGGCGGTATTGAGTTGTTTGCCACAGTCACATCTGTTGGAGTGAAAAACATCTCCTGTTAAACACTCGGAATGTACGCGTACCAAAAGAGGGTCCTTTTCGTCGACTTTTGATATATCTCCGTAGGTTAAAGCAACATGTCCTTTAAAATCACTTTTAGACTCATAGACAATCAAGTCAAAATTGCCATGTTCTGTTGGTAAGTTTGTGCTGACTTCTTTTTGAACAAGAGACTCTTTTGAGAGGCGATAACTGATCAAGTCTGCAATGCTGCAGATCTTTAGATCGTGTTTTTTTGCAAAATCTTTCAGATCGGGAAGTCTTGCCATGGTTCCATCTTCATTTAAAATTTCACACAATACTCCTGCAGGGGACAAACCTGCTAAACAGCAAAAGTCTACGACAGCTTCGGTATGGCCAGCACGACGTAAAACACCATCTTCTTTGGCGCATAGAGGGAATATATGTCCTGGTTTTGCTAAATCTTGAGGGGAGGTTTCTGGGTCGACAAAGGAGCGGATTGTTTTAGCTCGGTCTGCCGTAGAAATACCCGTAGTAGTGTTTACAACATAGTCAACAGAGGTGTAAAAAGGTGTTTGCATCAAAGATGTGTTAGTTTGCACCATGGGGTCAATTTTTAGGGATGTAAGTCTTTCTAGTGTTGTTGATACACAAATTAAACCTCGACCATATGTCACCATAAAGTTGACAGCTTCGGGTGTTATAAATTCCGCCGCCATTATCAAGTCCCCTTCGTTTTCACGCTTCTCATCGTCGACAACGATGAGAATTTTTCCTTGACGTATGGATTCTATTCCCTCTTCGATGCTAGACAATGGGCTGTTTTTTTGCCCCATTTTTTATCTCCGTATTTTTTTTATATTAATGTTTTTAAAGAGATCTTTCAAAAATGGTTCAAACATTTCCTTAGATTTCTTGTTAAAACTTTATCACTTGTATATATTTCTTTGTAGAAATCTCATAAAAGAATGCGAATGGTAGGTAATTCGAGACATTCTCCATACTTTTACGAGGAGGTTTTCTTAAAAAATTTTTGAGACAGTGCAAAACTTTCGGAATATTCTTTAAATTAAGATTTTTATGGTCACATTCAAATCTTTCAAATTTTTTCCAATATTCGCCCAAATGGTCACAAAAGACAGCGATTCTTTCTCAACGTTATCAACGAGATTTTTGAAAAATATTTAACGATTGTTCTTGGCGGCTTTAAAAAGTTGAATCATTTTCAAAAAAGACCATATTTTAAGTGTTATATGGATTTTTTTTAAAGGACAAACTCTAATAAAAATTATCTCCAATGAACAAGGGTGTATTTAAAAATAATCTCATGTTAAGGAGGAGAAAAAGAAGGTCTTATTAACTAAGGAGGGTTCACTTGAAACCCCTCCGAAAGGTTTTGCCCAATCGAAATCAGGACAAAGGACGCAACATTAAAGCTCTCTCATCTAATTAGACCATGACAAAAATTTATATTATAAGGTGCCATGGGTATTTTACAACAGTCTATATATATAATAGTATGGTATCGTTTATAATTCAAGAGAGTTTTCAGAAATCTCTTGTGTTGTCCAGATGGCTGGAAAGTTTTTTACAAGAACGAAAAGGTTGTATCAGACCCCAGACCCTTTGGTGAGAGCCGACTTTGTAATCGTTTAATAATGATAAAGCTTTTGAAAAAGTATTCCCAAAAAAAATTTGACTTAATTTTTTAAGGGTCTTAAAACAACATCTTATAGTGCTTTCCAACTATAATCGACGAAATTATGAAACGACCTTGGGATATGTTACAATAAAACCAATATGGACTCGCTCTGTACAATAGCCTATTTACTCCTTCTTTGAACAAGGATGTATATGTTTGAATTTTTACAACGTTCTTTAATTGGGTTTTGTGCAGTTTTTTGTTGTTTTTTCTATACGAATATGTTCTTTTGATTATTTTTATTTTTTGCTTCCTTTAAAATTTTTAGAGATAAAAATTTTGAAAAACGCCTTAAATAATGAGATTTTTGAAAAAATACTCACCGTTCTTTGATTGGAATGATTTTCATAACGCTCTTGTAAATATTCAAATGATCAAGAGGTCTCGTCACTGTGCATTTTTCCTTCGATTGGAATTTCAAACAGTGTTTCTACACTTTTTTAATGAGACCTTTATTAGGAAACGACTGGTTCCCTTTAAACAACAAGGGATCTTAGGAGGCTTTATTGTTTTCAAGATGACTTATAATCTCTCAAATTAGGAATGTTTTTCTTGAAATTACGAAATAATATTGTTAAGAAGTAGCTTAAATAGTTTTCCCAACATTAGGGACTATTAAAGTTTTACTATAATTTTAATGAGAAGTCACGTCACTGTTTTACATATTTCTTTCATTTGAAAAAAACTTTTCATAGTGTGCATAGATTTCTCAAAACATAAGGGCTTTGTAACTACCTGAAAGTCTTCGATTTAAGGAAAGACTGATTAAAAAATGTTACAAAGTTTTCGGATTTATATTAGAAAGGGATTCCAGTGTTAAATTTGATGTCGAGGTTAAAAAAAAGTTTACAAAAAACACAATCTTCATTGACCCAGCGGATGAGTCATATTGTTTTGAAAAACACAATTGATGAGGATGAAATAGAAGAGCTTGAAGAAATTTTAATAACAGCAGATATGGGAGTTCCCATAACGATGGAGTTGATCGATTCTGTACGTGCAAAGGTGAAAGCTTCCAAAGACATGACAGATGATATTTATGGCTTTTTAAGAGAAAGTTTGAGAACGTATTTGCCAGACGAGTGGAAAGAAACCAATAAGGTCAAAGTTTTGTTAGTTTTTGGGGTTAATGGTTCTGGAAAAACAACAACAATTGCGAAATTAGCTAAAAAATATAAAGATGAAGGGCGGAAAGTTTTGCTCGCTGCGGCAGATACATTTAGAGCTGCTGCGGTTGAACAATTGAGAGTTTGGTCTAAAAGGTTAGAGATTCCGATGATCGAAAAAGCTGATGGTGCGGATCCTTCATCTGTGATTTATGAAGCTTTGGAAGGAATGAAAGCGAGGGGATGTGACCTTTTGATCATCGATACCGCGGGAAGATTGCATACAAATAAAAACTTGATGGACGAAATGAGCAAAATGAAGAGAACTATTGCTCAGCATGTTTCTTCTTCTGAATTGCGCACACAAATGATTTTAGATGCGACAACTGGAAATAATGGCCTTATGCAGGCACGTCAATTTGATAAGACGATTGGGATTGATGAGTTGATTTTAGCTAAATTTGACAGTTCTGCGAAAGGTGGCTTCATTTTTTCTATAGCCAGAGAGCTTAAATTGCCTGTTAAGTACTTGGGTATAGGTGAAGGTGTTGATGACCTTTTGCCCTTTTCTAGAGATGACTTTATCGAAGCTCTTTTTGAAAGATGATATATGCAAGAATTTCATGATAAGCATATGCGTCGAGCAATTGCTCTTGCACGAAAAGGTCTTGGTGATACCTACCCTAATCCACCTGTAGGTGCTGTTGTTGTTAAGGATGGCGTTATTATAGGGTCTGGCTATCATGCCAAAGCAGGTTCTCCTCATGCCGAAGTTAATGCGCTTCTTTCTTGTGAAGGGAAAACTCATGGGGCGGATCTATACGTTACATTAGAACCTTGCTCAACAGAAGGCAGAACAGGGCCTTGCACAGATGCTATTGTGGCTCACGGTATAAAACGTGTTTTTGTTGGAGCCATGGACCCCTCTGATGAGAATGGCTCGTATGCACGGGGTCATTTAGAAAAAAAAGGTATCGAAATAACTTTTGGGATTTGTCGAGAAGAGTGTGAAGACTTGATTGCTCCTTTTCATATGAGAGTCACACATCGTCGACCTTGGATAACTCTTAAGACAGCTGTGAGTTTGGATGGACGGATCGCTTGTCACAACGGTCATTCACGTTGGATAACCGGAGAGGAGTCGCGTCGTTCCGTTCATGAGATAAGAGAAACAGTGGATGCGATCCTTGTTGGTGAAAATACTTTTTTGAAAGATGACCCTCGCTTAACAGCGCGCTCTTTAGATAAAACCTTGAAAGTTCCTTTGAGGATTGTTTTGTTTACGGGTGAAAAAATCCCTGAAACCAAAAATCTTGTGACAGATCATCCTGAAAAAACATTGTTTGTGACAAGTAAAAGTATTTTGACAGATGAGCTTAAAAGAAGAGGGGTTCAAGAGTGGGTCACACCTTTTTCTTATATTTCAGATGGGGAGGCCTTTTTTGATGCTTTTATGAAGGAGCTTTACCTAAGAGATATTTGTCACTTACTTGTGGAGGGCGGTTCCGAAACATACAAATCTTTCATGGATCATGATCTTGTCGATGAAATATGTATGTATATTGCTCCGAAGATCATAGGTTCAGGGCCTTTTTGGTTATCGTCTATGTCCCATAATATTTCGACAGTGGAGGAAAGTTTAAAGCTGAAAAAGGTATCGTGGACAAAGCTAGGTGATGACTTTTTTATGCAAGGGAAACTTTTTAAAGGAGATAGAGCATGTTCACGGGATTGATTGAAGATCTTGGGAAGGTTATAACTATCGAAGATAAACACATAGATGGCATGTTATCTAAACGTTTGGTTATTGAGCCTTATGATTCCGATATATCTGATCTCTCTTTGGGTAGTAGTCTTGCTGTGAATGGCGTATGCTTGACTGTTGTTGGTGCTAAAAAGGGTAGGGTTTCTTTTGATATTGTCCAAACAACGTTGTCTGTGACGAATCTTGGTTGCTTGAAAAAAGGAGACAAGGTTAATCTGGAAAGGACAGTCCCATTGGGTAGTAGGCTGGAGGGGCATATATGTACAGGTCATGTTGATTATGTGGGAGAGGTGATCGCTTTAGAAAAGTCAGAGAAATGTTTTTTACTCACAGTTAGTTTTGACAGAAAGTGGGGTAAATATGTTGTTCCCAAAGGGTCTGTTGCTTTAGACGGTATAAGTTTAACCATTCTTGAGTGTTCCTCTAAAGATCTCATCGTTTCAATTGTTCCTCACACTTTACAAAAAACGAATCTTAAAAATAAAAAATGGAAAGATAAAATCAATATAGAATTTGATTATTTGGGTAAATATGTTATTTCCTATCTTTCCCAAAGAGATGAAGAACAAAAAATTAACCCCGTAGACCCTAGAGATTAATAGAGAAAACCATGAAGTCTTTTGTTATTATTACAGGCGGATTGGATGGGTTGGGGTATGATCTATGCTCTTTTTATTTGAAAAGAGGTCATGATGTTTTTTTATCTTATTTCACCGATGATGATTTTCACGAAAAAAATTTTTTAACACTAGACTCTTTGGGCAAAGTCGAAAGATGCCATATGGATCTAAGAGATCAAGTTTCGATTGATCACTTTTTTGATAGGTGTTTGCGAGAAAAGTGTCCTGATATTTGGATAAATAATGCCGGTGTTAGCTACTCATCTCTAACATTGCGTTTGTCGGGTAACGATTTTGATGATATGTTTAAAGTTAATGCACAGGGGACGGCTTATTTGTCTCGGAAGATAGCTTTTAAGATGGCTTTGAGAAAAAAAGGACATATCCTTAATGTCATCTCTCATCAGGCCTATGGTGGCAGAAGTATGGGCTTAAGTGGCTATGCTTTTTCTAAGGGATACCTTCTTGGATTTACAAAAGATTTAGCGGAAGAGTATGGCGTTCAAAATATTCAATGTAATGCTATTTGTCCTGGTTTTATGAAAACAAGGATGTCTAAATTTTTAACAAAGGATAGCGTTGAAAAATACCGATTAGAAAACACCTTGAAGGATCTTGCATCTATGGAGAGCATTTGTCAGTCTGTTTATGATATATCTTTTTGGCCCCAAGTTTCGGGTCAGACATTTGTTTTAGATAGTCGGGTTCTTTGAGTGAGACTAAGTATTCATGAATAAAGTTTCTTTGGGTCGTTGTAAACTACTTTAAAAACCAAAGCATTGTAGCAATAGAGAGAGATGGCTATTGATGAGAGAAGAAAAAAAACTTGAACGTTTAAAACAGCAGGGTCTTTACCGAAAAATGATTAAGGTTGAACCTTTTGATATAGACCGGTCTTTGATTAAAGGGAGACCTTGTCTTAATTTTGGTTCGAATGACTATTTGGGGATGTCGGAACACCCTGATCTCTTGGAGGCTTTTCGCACAGCCCTCGATCAGTACGGCTTAGGTCAAAGAGCATCTAGGTATATATGTGGGCATCATTTATTATATGAAAATGTAGAGCAAAAGATAGCACAATGGTTGCATGCTGAATCATGTTTGCTTTTTTCGACAGGGTATATGGCTAACCTAGGGACGTTGGGAGCTTTGATCGAGCCAGAAGATCTGGTTTTGATAGATCGCTGTGCTCATGCGAGTCTTATCGATGGAGTTAAGATGTCTAAAGCTTCTTATAAAGTGTTTCGTCACAATGATGTCGGGCATTTGGAAGATTGTTTAAAACGTTATGCTCACAAATATTCCATGACGTGGGTTGTTTGTGAAAGTGTGGATAGTATATTTGGGGATATTTTGCCCATCCAAAATATTGTTGATCTAAAAGAGCGATATGCTTTTCGCTTGATTGTTGATGAAGCTCATGGTGTTGGTGTTTTTGGTAAGCAAGGAGAAGGTGTTATTGTTGAAAAAGATTGCTTTCAAAATGTTGAGGTCAGGATGATCACAATGGGTAAAGCTTTAGGGGTTTGCGGTGGAGCTGTTTTGGGGTCCAAAAGTATCGTAGATACAGTTATTAATAAAGGGCGTACGAGCATTTATACTACAGCGATGCCTTTGCCACTTGCTGCAGGACTTCTTTTATCTGTTGATCTTGTTCAAAAAGCTGAGGTGCAACGAGCTCATTTGTATAAGCTTATTGGGTTATGTGAAGAAGCTCATTCACCTATTGTGCCTTTTTATTTTGAGGGAGCAGAAAGAGTGAAAGAAGTTTCGGACTTTTTCTTAGAAAGAGGTTTTTTTATTCCAGCCATGAGGGTTCCCACTGTTCCGAAGGGGAAAGAATGTTTGAGATTAACATTGAATGCTACGCATAAAATACAAGATATTCAGAGATTATTAAAAGAACTGAGTGATTTTAAAAGGGAATGAAGGCTAAGTGATTGAGGAATTTTTCAAATTTTCCCACACGTAAGCTTCTCTGATAGACCAAGGACAGACATAAAGAGATTCAATGTTTGTTTTTTTTAACATTTCTTGGAAAAAAATGAGTCCGAGACAAAGAAGATCTTCGCTTTGTTTTTGAAAAGGTATCACTGTTTTTTCTGTATAAATATTGTTTTCCAAATGAATCATCTCAGATAGATTTATTTTAGGGGCTGATACTTTTTGGAGGTCAATCTCAGGATAAAGTGACTTAAGTGCTAGTTTTAGGATACTTGATGTCACAACGATGGTTTCGATAGCAAAAGGCTTTTGTTCGAAAAAAACTTTTAGAAGAGAACGACAGTACTCACGAGCTTCTATAGACTTTTCTAGGGTCGGTTTGCTCGGCCAAGAAAGCTTTTGTTTTATCTTCGATAAACCATGAGGCCAACTTGAGTTTTGATATAAACATTTTGTTCCTCCATAAACCATTTCGAAGCTCCCGCCTCCGAGGTCGCAAATAAGGGAGTGGTTCGGTAAATGTTGAAAACAATAACGAGCACTTTTGAAGGCAAGAAGGCCCTCTTCTTCACCTGTTAAAACATGAATTTTTATAGAACACTCTTTTTCGATAAGTTTGATGATTTCGCGTGCATTTTGTGCCTGTCTCAATGGACTAGTGGCGATGATAAAGTTATGGCATTTAGCGAAAGTGTTGCTTTCTTTTAAGAAAGACTTTATCGAATCTAAGAGTTTTATGACCGCAGTAGATGGGATTTTTTTCTCTCCTATTAAATGACGACCGAGCTTTAAAACATTGGCTCTTATAGAGAGTGTGTCTAATGTTTCTTTTTGTTTGTCCCAAGCTAAAAATTGTCCACAAACAGTGTTTGAACCAATATCAATGATTTGGAAAATGTTTTTCGACATAATTTTTTGCTTCTTGTAACGTTGTGATATGGTTTTCTAGTTGAAGGATTTCCAATTTTTTGATGATAGTTGAAAAAAGAGGAGATTGTTCATATCCCCATGCCACAAGTTGTTTGCCTGTAACAAAAAGAGAAGGGTGAAGTTCTTCGTGGGAGTATAAGTCCAACTTGGTCAGGCAAAAAGTGTGATTTTCTAACTCCTTTCGGAGGTTATATGTTTGGCATAGAGCTTTAAAATAAATCAACTCTTCTAAAATCGATGGGCTTTGGAGCTTTTTTTTAAGAGGGCCCTGTCTCCATAACATGGCATCGGTGAAACACATTTGTGTGGAAACATAATGAGAAATAAGGCGCGTTTCCTTTTTTGGTAGGAGCCACTTTTTACAAAGATGATCGACTTTTGGGGGTGGAATAGTGTGTAAAATAGAAGCTATAGCCAAAGCATTAGATGGTTTGTCGGGGAGTTGATCCAAGAGTTTTCGTGTAACAAAAAGAACAGAAGAGTTTTCGTTTTTGGGAACATTGGTAGAAAAGAGAGGTGAAGCTGTAAGTGTTTCCGGCAAGATTTCGTTCAAAAGACCTGTTTCATTAAGAAGTTGTAAGGCCGTTCCTCGATTATTGCCCGTGAACATTTTACAAAGCTCATCTCTGATACGCTCTTTGCTGACCTGATGAATATCTTTGGCTTTATTTTGGATAGCGCGGTGTGTTTGAGGGTCTATGGGAAAGTCGAATCGAGCTGCAAAACGTACAGCTCTCATCATACGTAGTTTATCTTCTTGAAACCTTTTTTCGGGAGAGCCAATGGTTCGAATGATTTTTAGTTCTAAATCTTTTCTTCCTCCCACATGATCGATGATTTCTTCTGTGAGAGGGTTATAAAATAGACCATTGATTGTAAAATCGCGACGACTAGCATCCTCTTTGTCTGTAAGAAAAACCACTTTTTCGGGGTGACGACCATCTTTATAGTCGAGGTCTTGTCTAAAAGTTGTGACTTCGAAGTGAAATGAATCTTGTTGTACAATCACAACCCCAAATTGTTCACCAACTAAAATCGTTTTTTTGAAAAGACTTTTGATTGTGGAGGGTGAAGCGTTAGTTGCGATGTCGATGTCTTGCGTTGGTAATCCCAAGAGGTGATCACGGACACAACCTCCCGCAAAATAAGAAATATAACCGTGGTTGACGAGCTTTTGGACCAAAGCTTTGGCAGAAAGGTACTCTGCATTTCTTTCCATGAAGCTTAACCCGGAGGCCAAGTCAAAGATCGTCCTGCCAAAAGGTGCATGTGCACATGGTAGATCTCTTGTCCACCATCTTTTAGACAGTTTAGAGCTAGTCTGTAGCCAGAGGTTGCAAAGCCCAATTGATGAGCTATTTTGCTAGCTTGATCGGCCATTAATGACATATAAGGTTTTGAAAAATTTTTCATATCCAGCAGTGTTGGGATATGTTCTTTGGGTATCAATAAAATATGAAAAGGTGCCTGTGGGTTAATATCATTGAAAGCTAAAACGTCATCTGTTTCGGCAACTTTATCGACAGGAAGTTCCCCGGATATGAAGCGACAGAATAAGCAATCTGAACTCATTTCTCTGCCCTTCCGAGTTTTAAAGTGAGAGCTTCGGAGATATGAGGGGGAACAAAATGAGAGATATCACCTTTCATGGCACAAATCTCTTTGATCATACGTGAGCTGATATAGGAATAAGATTCATCTGGAATAAGAAAAATGGTGTCAATCGACTTGTTCATTTTTCGATTTGTTAAAGCCATTTGAAACTCATATTCAAAATCTGAAACAGCTCTTATCCCACGAACGATTGTTGAAATATTTTGACTTGCGGCATAATCTACAAGGAGTCCAGAAAAGGGTTGCACCTTCACCTGTGAAGGGTGGTTGGAGATATCTAAACATTTGTTTAGCAAATCGACCCTTTCGTCGATAGAAAACAATGTTTGTTTTTTTGTTTGACTTGAGGCAACGGCTATTTGGATCTCGTCAAACATTTTTTGACAACGCTTGATTAAGTCAAGATGACCATAGGTTACAGGGTCAAAAGTTCCCGGATAGATCACTTTTCTTATCGAAGGTTGTGTTTCTTTTTTTGAAAAAACTGACACGTGTTTGTCCATATATTTTTTTTATTGTACAGTTAAGGTCTTCCGGATAAATGGGGTCGTAATTAGCCCCATGCTCTAAAATTAACAGACCTTCCTCAGACAAAATACCATGCCTTACGATATTCTGCAAGAGATCTTTCGGGATATGATTATAAGGTGGGTCGATAAAAATAAGATCAAATTTTTTTTTGAGATAGGGGTTGTTGGCAAACTGAGCCATAACATCACCATGAATCACATCGGAGATAGCGTCCATCTGACAATATTTAAGATTGCTTTTCAGGAACGTGAGCACTTGGGGATCTTTCTCGACAAAGCAAACGCTTTTGGCTCCTCGACTAAAAGCTTCTATACCCAAAGCCCCTGAACCAGCATATAAATCTAAACAGTCAGAGTTATCGATAGAGCTGTGCAATATACTAAAAATAGCTTCTCTAACGCGTTGTGATGTTGGGCGAACAGTTTTTCCTTCGGGCACTTTTAAGACCCGTCCTTTTATGGTGCCAGCGATAATTCTCAATTTTATCAACCTTTCTAAGGAGATTTAAGCGATAGTGGCCATATCTATTTTATCTTCATATTTCGCATGAAGAGTTTCCCATATATTTTGGATGGTTGCGCAGTGACGAGGGTCAGAAAAAAGAGCTAAGGCATCTTCCCTAGCTACTGTCATTTTTTCAAAGTCTTCGACCAAGCTACCGAGACGCAATTCCGGTAAGCCACTTTGTTTCCAACCGAAAAGTTCTCCTGGACCTCTTATTTTCAAATCTTCTTCGGCGATTTTGAACCCATTGTTCGTTTCACACATGACGCCAATACGTTGTGTAGATTCCGGCGTTTTAGTTTTTCCCATCAAAAAGCAATAGGATTGGTTTGAGCCTCTACCAACTCTTCCACGCAGCTGGTGAAGTTGGGATAAACCAAAACGGGAGCTTTCTTCTATCACCATAATGGTTGCATTGGGAACATTAACACCGACTTCTATGACGGTTGTTGTTACCAAAATATCGACTTTTCCTTCTTTAAACAGTTGCATCTGCTCTTCTTTTTCTATGCTTTTTATTTTTCCATGTACCATCGCGCAGTTTAAATCCGGAAAGATATCTTCGCAAAGGTGTTCAAAATCGTTTTCAACAGACTTAAGATCTATTTTCTCTGAGTTTTCTATTAGGGGGTAGACAAGGTAAGCTTGTCTTCCTTTCGCAACTTCCTCTCGGATAAACCGGTAAAGATCTTGCCTTTTTTTCTCTTTGATATGGAAGGTTTTGATTGATTTTCTTCCAGAGGGTAGTTGGTCGATAATAGAAACGTCTAGGTCTCCATAAACGGTCATGGCTAACGTTCTTGGGATAGGTGTTGCTGTCATCACTAAAACATGGGGGGAAAAGGTGTGTTTTAATTTTGAGCGTTGGATAACCCCAAACTTGTGTTGTTCATCAATAATCACCAATCCAAGTTTTTTGAAAGAAATATCATCTTGGATCAAGGCGTGTGTTCCGACAATGACATTGGTTTCAAAAGATTCAAGCTTTTTTAAAATTTTTGAACGTTCAGACTTTTTTGTGCTTCCTACTAAAATGTCAGCTTTGATGTTGAAAAGGTCAAAGAAGTCTGCAAGGGTTTGAAAGTGTTGGGTCGCTAAGATTTCGGTTGGAGCCATAAATGCGACCTGATAACCATTCTCTATCGCTAAAAGGATTGCACCTATGGCCACGATAGTTTTTCCACTACCAACATCACCTTGTAATAGTCTCAACATACTGTTTTTTTTTGTCATGTCTTTAAAAATCTCTTTGAGAACTTTTTTTTGAGCAAGTGTTAGAGTGAAAGGGAGTTTTTCTTCGAATTTATGCATAATACCTTGGGTGTTAGAGGAAAAAGAAAGTGTTGATTTATGCGTTT
The DNA here is from genome assembly GCA_001730085.1 of PVC group bacterium (ex Bugula neritina AB1). Lineage (GTDB taxonomy): Bacteria. The sequence continues at coordinate 11,818 of MDLB01000087.1, read as the reverse complement.
GTTTTTCTTTTTCTCTTCGCTGAATGATACTCATTTGAAGGAGAAAAAACTCTTCGTAAATCAAAGTTTCTCTCGCTTTATTTAAATCGGTAAAAGTAGAGGGGAAATGGATATGGTTTAAGGCGTCTCTTCTTTGTATCAGAGAGTGTTTATCAAGAAGATCTGAAGGCAAAAGGTCAGGTACTTTTGAAAGGTGGGTTTCGAGAGCATTCTTTATCATGCGACGCATCTGCATTTGAGAAAGACCATCGGTGAGGGAATATATAGGGACTATTCTCCCTGTGTTTAAAAAATTCTGATCCATTTCTGTCGAGATTTTTTCATGAGAAACTTGTGTCATCTGTAACCCATACTTGTATTGGACTTTGCCTGTGAAAATATAGCGGTTTTCGACTTTGAAATATCTTTTTAGAAAGCGTTGGTTAAAAAAAGGGATTTTGAGATAGCCTGTCCCGTCAGAAACCACCAGTGTTAGAATATGTAATTTTTTATTGAGCATTTTCTCTTCAATATTTAGGATAGAGGCTTCGACAGTTTGTTCTTCTTCGTTATTAGCTTGTAATCGAGAAATAGGCGTCATTTCACATCGATCTTGATGAGTCCGAGGGAAATGAAAAAAAATATCTATAATGCGTGAGATACCTAATTTTTCTAATAAATGAGCTCGTTTAGGTCCTACACCTTTGAGATATTGGATATGGTCACCGGGGTTAGTCATATGATTTTTTTAGACAAATTTCAGTTTGTTAGAGAAAAATAAATATATATTGTGAACATTTATGTGATTTTCACTAATTTTGAAATTGTTTTGAAACTCCTTTTAAATTTAAGAAATATTTTGAATTATAGATAGATTCCTTGAATTTCTTTTAAGAAAATGGTATCATGGTCGGCATTTTACTATACAAAAGAAACCTTGTCCGTAAAAATCTCAAAAAAGTTTTATTGAGGATCGAGGTTTGATAAAAAATTTGAATTGCACCTTTTTACACAGGAGATTTTTTGAGTGTCTAAGATCTGTTTTGTTTGTGGCAAGAAGCCTACAGTCGGCAATAATGTGAGTCACGCACACAATAAGACCAAACGTCGTTGGTTGCCTAATTTGCAAAATATTAGAATTTTTGATTCAGGATTTAAGAAAAAAGTTCGTGTTTGTACGAGTTGCATAAGCGCTGGTAAAATTGTTAAGGCTTAATTTTTCTTAATCTTGACTTTTTGATTTGGAAGCTTTGTGAGATTTTTTTCTTGTATATATATTACATTTGATGGTATATATTTAAGGTGTTTTTTTCTATAAAAGTGACGACATATTTTAAGATTTTTAACCTCTATTTAAAAGACATTTTAGATACCATATACTTTTCTAAAATCTTTTTTTACCTTAGGTGTTTTAGATTTTTGTTATATTTCCGACCTTTTATGGCTTATTTTGAAAAACATTTTATGTCTGTTTTTCATTAAAAACGAGAGGGAAATCCTTAATGTTGATACCAATGAATTCTAAAAGAGGCTTCACGCTTATTGAGCTTTTAACCGCTATTGCTATCATAGGTATATTGATAGCTTTGATAAGTCCGGCGTTACGTATGTCTAGGACTCGTGCTAAAACCTTACAGTGCATGAATAATCTTAAGGAAATAGCTAATATCATAGGTTTATATGAGATAGACAATGCTAGAGCACCTAAAACATTTGAAGAGATCAAGAGCTTTGCTCTCGGGAATAATCTTCCTGAAGGTATATTTGAATGTCCTCTTTCTCAAGATTCTTATGCATGGAATAATGATGCTTTAGACACGCCTAGTCCTTTGATACAGCATGGTTCAAGCCATAAACATGAGGCTGATGTTTTTCTAACAGGTCATTTGAATGTGTTTAAAGGTAACATTAATCAACCGGCACCTTCAAGTGATGGAGATGAGTCTTCTTAAATTTTTCATATTTTTAGAAAGAGTCTAAGCCCATTTGACCCTATATTTCCTTAAAAAATCAAAACTTCACTCAACTTTCTATGTGAGTTTTCTCTTCTAGACAATCATTTTGACTGATTGATTCTAATAATATTTTTCTGCGATAAATTTTAAATAAAAAATTTATATCTTATTTATATGTTTTTTTATTTTTTAATTTATATTATTTTTAAAAAAAATAATATAAACATTATAAATTTAATTTTTTTTTGCTAGAATTTGATTATATATGATATATAAAATTTGAATTAATTTATTTTATATCTGTATGGTTAGATTTTTATGTTTAAATATTTCATTTCAAAATTTACCCGACTTTATATATCTGTTTTTAACAAAGCTGAGATACAAAAAGTCATTGTGATCATTTGTATCTCTTTTTTTTCAGACCAGATTCTGTGGGGATTGGCTCCCGAATCGCTTTTATTGAATGAACAATTTAAAAATGATTGGAAAAAATTTGATCAAAATAGCCTTAATGTTAAACGCTCTTCTTTAACAGAGTCAGCTGATGAAGAATCTGTTAAAGTGAAAAATGTTTTTGATGTGGATATAAATACAGACTTGGAAAGTTTTTTTCTAGAAGACGGGAATTTTACATTTAATCCAAGGGGTGAAGCTGTACGGCGTGAGTGGATGAATGCAGATCTTCATATTAGGAAAACTCTTTTACAGAGATACGTTGATGTTCAAAATGAAGATCAAGCAAGTTTAATACAAGAAGGCTCACTATCGGAAAATAAGTTAATATTTTTAGAGAGAATGTTTATTTATTTCTCTTATAAAGATGTAGGTTATATCTATCAACCTTTAATGTTACACATACGTAGTGAAATATTTTCAGCAATGATGGAGCTCTCTAAAGCACAGTTGAAGTCTTTCACAAAAGGTAAATCTAATAATCAACGTGTTTTGCTCTCTTTATTGAACTGGCACCAAATATTGAGTGAGTTTTCGGGAAAGCTTTCCGGTGCTATTTCGGGCTTAACTTTACCAGAGTCACGAAGTAATTTCAAAAAGATATCAGAGATTTTAAGACGATTAGAGAGGGCAATAGACAATCATTCGAAAAATATAAATTTGGAAAATCCCTATGAATTTAAAGAGGTTTATGTTCAATTGAGTTCTTTTTTTAATAAGGATGATCTTTTTGAAGTAGTATCCTCAAAAGCTTTAGACAAAGTGTATAAAAAATATAAAGATTTGCTGAGAGAACATTTCTTAGAAGGTGATCAGTATCCTAACTTCTTAAACCCACAGGAAAATTCATCTTTTCAAAATGCCGTTATTTTGAAAGACTTTTTATCTTATCACCAAGAAAATAAAGAGACGCCTTCTCAAGATATATATTTTTGGAAAAATCTTGAACAACAGTACGAAGGTTATATGCCTAGTAGTTCGGAAGAGGGAGAAGCGCTTCAAGAGAGTCTAGACTATCTAAAGAATATCATGGATTTATATGAGAAAAAGGATACACATAAAAAGCAACAGAAAGAAAAGAGAGCTTCGGATGTTTCCTACCGAGAGATGTTGCGTAGAGATAAAGGACCCGAGTCTCTTTCTTTAGGTGAAACTTCCTCTAGTTTATCAAGACGTTTATTAGAAAGTTCATCTTCTTCCACAGGGGATCAATCTAGGGATACTCAAGATGATAGACTTGAAACAAGTGATTCAACAATATCTTTAGATAGAAGATCAGTAGATTCAGGTTTTAATGAAAGTGATATTCAGGATTCAGAGGGTTTTGTTGAGATGTCTTTTCTTGAGAGAGAACTGAAACCCTCCGAGTTTAGTCTTTCCCCTGGTTATATGAGTAATTTTCTCGACTGGGACATTAAGAGGGTTCAACTGATCCAGTGGCAAAAAAAGGCAGAGAATCTGTTGCTTGCTCCTAGAGATGAAAATGAGAGTGCTAAGGAACTGTATGAAAGAAAGGCTTATGGTTTGGAGCTTTTAACAAAAGTTAATAAGTCGATGACATTTTTGATTGATCAAAGCGAATCTTATGATGTACCTGAAGAAGATCACGTCCGAAAAGTTTTGAAAAAACGTAGAAAGCTTTTGAAACAAAGTCTTAAAAGAAATAAAAACAACAAAACAAAAAGACCGATTGATTGTTTAACGAGAATGAGAGATCTTTTGAAAGATATTAATAGAGGAAATTTAGTTTTAAAAAATACAGATAGACTTAATATACAGTTGAGTCAGTTCTCGAATCTTCTAAAAAAGGATCTATCTAATATCGTTAAAATGTCTTATCGGGACACGACAAGTTTGGCAAATTTATTGGATATCAGGAGGCAAATTCAGGATCTTTTGAAGGAAAACGAAGGGTTTGAGTTTAAGAAGAATATCAAGAAATTCAACAAAAAGTTAAGAAAAAAAATGGATTTTGTGGATAAAAAAATACTCTCTTTAAAAGGAGGTTACTACAAAGCTATGAAAAGTTTTAAGCAAGATGATGTGAGATTATTTTTAGATAACCTTCTTGCAAGTATGGGTGCCAAAGGGATGAGTATTGAAGATGGAGATATGTTTTTGGGGTTATTAGAAAGAGGTCTTTCGCAAGACAAGAATAAAAATAAGTTATTAAAGTTTTATTTTAAATACGCAAGCTATTGGAATAATTTTCTAAAAGGTCTTATGAGTTTTGAAAATAGAGATGGTAATCTTACTAATCGCTTTTTAGATCGCTTACATAGAATGGGAAAACTCTCTATGAATAAATATAGACAAAGTGGACAAAAAGATGAGATTGATTTAGAGGGTTTTGTTGATTTGTCTTTTCTTGAGAGAGAACTGAAACCCTCCGGGTTTAGTCTTTCCCCTGGTGATATGAGTGACTCTCTCGAGTGGGACACCAAGAGGGTTCAACTGATCCAGTGGCAAAAAAAGGCAGAGAATCTGTTGCTTGCTCCTAGAGGTGAAAATGAGAGTGCTAAGGTACTGTATGAAAGAAGGGCTTATGGTTTGGAGCTTTTAACAAAAGTTAATAAGTCGATGACATTTTTGATTGATCAAAGCGAATCTTATGGTGTACCTGAAGAAGATCACGTCCGAAAAGTTTTGAAAAGACGTAGAAAGCTTTTGAAAAAAAGTCTTAAAACAAATAAAAACAAAAAAATAAAAAGACCGATTGATTGTTTAACGAGAATGAGAGATCTTTTGAAGGGTATTAATAGAGGAGATTTAGTTTTAAAAAATACAGATAGACTTAATCTACAGTTGAGACAGTTCTCGAATCTTCTAAAAAAGGATGTATCTAATATCGTTAAAATGTCTTATCGGGACACGACAAGTTTGGCAAATTTATTGGATATCAGGAGGCAAATTCAGGATCTTTTGAAGGAAAACGAAGGGTTTGATTTTAAGAAGAATATCAAGAAATTCAACAAAAAGTTAAGAAAAAAAATGGATTTTGTGGATAAAAAAATACGCTCTTTAAAAAGAGGTTACTACAAAGCTATGAAAAGTTTTAACCAAGATGATGTGAGATTATTTTTAGATAATCTTTTTGCAAGTATGGGTGCCAAAGGGATGAGTATTGAAGATGGAGATATGTTTTTGGGGTTATTAGAAAGAGGTCTTTCACAAAACAAAAATAAAAATGAGCTAATAAAAGTATATTTTAAAGAGGCAAGTTATTGGGATGGTTTTCTAGAAGCTATTATGAGTATTCGAGATGGAGGTAGAGGATCTATTAATCACTTTTTAGATCGCTTAGAAAGGCTGGGAAAAACGGCTGTGAATAAAAATGGACAAAGTTTTTCGCAAAGTAGACAAAATAGTGAGGGTATTTTGAAAGGTATTGTTGATTTATCTGTTCGTGAGGGAGAACTGGAACCCTCCGAGTTTAGTCTTTCCCCTGGTGATACGAGTGACTCTCTCGAGTGGCACACGAAGAGGCTTCAACTGATTCAGTGGCAAAAAAAGGCAGAGAATCTGTTGCTTGCTCCTAAAGGTGAAAATGAGAGTGCTGAGGAACTGTATCAAAGAAGGGCTGATGGTTTGGAGCTTTTAACAAAAGTTAATAAGTCGATGACAGTTTTGATTGATCAAAGCGAATCTTATAGTGTACCTGAAGAAGCTCACGTCCGAAAAGTTTTGAAAAGACATAGAAATCTTTTGGAACAAAGTCTTAAAACAAATAAAAACAAAAAAATAAAAAGACCGATTGATTGTTTAACGAGAATGAGAGATCTTTTGAAAGGTATTAATAGAGGAGATTTAGTTTTAAAAAATACAGATAGACTTAATATACAGTTGAGACAGTTCTCGAATCTTCTAAAAAAGGATGTATCTAATATCGTTAAAATGTCTTATCGGGACACGACAAGTTTGGCACATTTATTGGATATCAGGAGGCAAATTCAGGATCTTTTGAAGGAAAACGAAGGGTTTGATTTTAAGAAGAATATCAAGAAATTCAACAAAAAGTTAAGAAAAAAAATGGATTTTGTGGATAAAAAAATACTCTCTTTAAAAGGAGGTTACTACAAAGCTATGAAAAGTTTTAAGCAAGATGATGTGAGATTATTTTTAGATAATCTTCTTGCAAGTATGGGTGCCAAAGGGATGAGTATTGAAGATGGAGATATGTTTTTGGGGTTATTAAAAAGAGGTCTTTCTAAAAATAAAAACGTATCAACACGTGATTACTTTAATAGCAGTGACGGTTGGCAAGTACTCGTAGCTTATGTCCAAAATAGCCGGTTAAAGTCTGAAGAGGGTGCGGACTTATTTTTATCTGGACTGAAGTATTTAGGGTTCAACTTTAGAGATATAACTAGACAGAGTCTTGATGTGAATCGGTTGGATAGGTATAGAGATGAAAGGGCCTCTTCTGTTCTTTTAGAGAGTTCAGAATCAATGAACCAGGGACTTTCTAATAGGAATTCGTTAAAAAACTCTTCTTCTGAAGATCGTACCCTACAAAAGACCGAATCTTCTCAAGAACAGAGAGTGGAGTCTTATGATTCATCCGCTACCGGAGAAAGTGTTTTAGAGGATATGGAATTGCCTTCACAAGATACTTTAAATAGATTAAAGAGAGCTCCTTTGGCACCTAGAGTGGCTTACAGAGAGAGGTCTAAGCAGAAAAGTATAGTTTCATCAAGCCAGAGTGATAAGAAAAGGTTCGCTATTTTAGAGGAAAAAGATTTTGAGGATATGACAGAAGAGAGTGTTTTGGATGATGTATCTGCTAAAGAAAATAATAATAATGCTCCTAAGTTATTGAAGGAAGAAGATTTGAAAGATATATGGAGAGAGAATGAGTCATCGGAAGAAGAGGAGCAAAAATATACACGTGATTTTCGAGATGAGGAAAACTTGGATGAGTTATTACAAAAAAGAGATGGGGAAGATGATATATCTAGTCAGATAGATGCCTCAGAGATGAGAGAAAGAGATATAGATAGTCTTTTAGTTGAAGCAGATTCAGATGATTTATTACAAGAAGAAGATTTCGAATTGGAAGTGACTGATAGAGATTCATTAAAAGACTTTACTAATAATAAGCTTGCATTCACAGAAGAAAATGACTTTGATCTCTCCCAAGAAGGCATTTCAACAGACGTTCTGACTAAGGTTGATGTGTCAGAGGACTTTAGTCAAAATGCCTTTCTTTCTGAACCGATAGAGAGTAGCTCAGAAAGTATTCTTTTGGAAAAACTTGCCCAAGAAGAGAGCTTTATTGATACTAAATCAGTTAGACTACGGCTTTATCATGGAGTAGAAGACTTTTCAGATGATTACAATATTCCAAATATTGAAGAGTGTGTGCATAGTGATAAAGAGATCTTTCTTGAAGCTCTTTTTAGGAAGCCAAAACTTTCAGGCCGACAAGATTTTAAGAGGGATATTATAGCTAATATAAATACTGTTCAAGAAAAAGTTGGAAAAGTTGAGATATATTTTCATGATGATACAAAGAGTAATAGTGAGTTGATGTCTTTCCCTGTTATGAGAAAAGGTCAAAATATTATTTTTAGTCAGAGGTTTCTTGATTTTGCTTATGAGAATAATGCTGAAGACTATGTTGCTTTTCTTACGAGGCCTTTGTTTTACGATATGATGCATGATATAAAGGAAAGCATCTATGGAGAAGGAGTAATCAATGAGGAGTATTTTGATCAGATGACAGATCGTATGATGGTTGCTTTTTCAGCTTCTACAAAAAAAGATTTGGAATCGTATGCTGATTTTGAGCAAAAATGGTTAAAATATCAATATGATCAAAAGTTACCTTTGTTCACTCAAGAAAAATATGAGGCTTTACGATTTAAAGCTAATCAGAGATCTTATTTGTATCAAAAAGTTAAGAATGTGATAGGTGATAAATCTTTAAACCTACCTATTAGCTACGCTTATAAAGGCTATTTTGCCGATCCAGAAGGAAGACAAGCGTTGGCAGATCTTTCCGGTATAAGTGCTGAAAAAGTTGACCAAATAAGAGATATGGTCTTAACGTATGAAAAAGCCAGTCGATCGGCGTGATCCTTTTTTACCTATCAAAAAATATATAGGTATCTTTTTTAATTTTCAAATAATTCAAAATTCTATTTATTAATTATTTTATAAATAAAAAATATATTTAAATAGTTATTTAAATATATTTTTAATTGTATTAAATGAAAATATTATATTTTTATTTTTATTTTTATTTGAATTAATAGTATTTTTTATGTTATTTAATATTAAAAATATCTGTTTAATTTGAAAGGATAGGTTCCGTTTTGTATAGTTTCTTAAAATCAAATTTAAAAATATTTTCTATAGTATCTATATGTTGTATTTTTACTGAAACTGGCTTTGGACTTGCGCCTAAATCCAAGCTTCTTGATCCAAAGTTCAAAAATAGTTGGGGTGCGCTGGCTTCAGAAGCCAGTGATAGTAGCTATCAAGGAAGTGAGAGTAGGGAAGATGTTTCGAGTTTTACAAGTTTTTCGGAAAGATCTTTCGAGGCTAGAGAGGGTATGGAAGATTTTTTTACAGAATCTTTATTTTTTTCAGATGTTGATAGTGTGACTGGAAGGACAGAAAATATTGAAGGTTTTAAGACGTGGAGCGCTAAAGACTATAAAGAAAGAAAAGATATCTTAAAGAAATTTCTTAATACAAGTCAGAGTGACTCTCTTAGTGAAATATGGGAGAAAAAAGCAGAATTTTTAATAAAGATGCTTTCAAATTTTTATGATAATAAACAAGAAATCGGACTTTCTAAACAAGTATACAAACAGTTAGAGTCAGAGTTTTTTTCAGCATTCAAAGGCTTGGTTGGGCGGCATAAAAAATTTTTTCAAAAAAAAGGAAGTATGGACTTTATCAACAAGAGCTTTATTGTAAGGAGGGCTGTTGAAACGTTTACAAGTATGGTTAGGTTTAAAAGGACCTTTAAAGAAGGTAGGTTGCCTAAAGTTATCAAAAGACTTGATGCTATTTCTGATGAAGTTGAGAATTCCTCTGAAAAAGCTTTGAAAAAGATTTCTTTGCGAAAAAATATAGCTCCAGCAGCTTTTATCGAAGGGTATTTGAATGTCGTTGAGAGTTTAAAAAATCCTAGTATTTCGGAAACACTTAGGAGAAAACTCAAAGAAGTTTTAGACTATTATAATAGTAAGGTAGGAACCGTTCTACTGAGTAAGCGAAAGATAGATATTTTAAACTTCGATAAGTCGAGACTTGCTTTAACAGCTTCTTTTATGAAAAATCTCTTTCCTTTTTATAAAGATAATCCTGAAAAATTTCCTTTTGATAGAAACCTTTGGAAAAATGTGAGCGAATCTTATAAGTTTGTTGATATTACTGATTTGAATTGGCAAGAAAGGGATCAGTTCATAGAAATACAAAAATATATGGGTTATTTTTTATCAGGAAGTGATCAGGAAAAAGGAGAAAATGATTTAGAGGCAGAATCTTCTTTGTGGGAGCTTGTTAATAACAAAGAGAGTGTGAGCCTTGATCAATGGACTGAAAGTTTGTCTTTATCCAAACTCAAGGGAGATTTAGACAAATATGTCTTCGCTGAGTCAAAAAATTCAGAGGTTTCTGAGTGGAAATCTAAAGTTTCTACACTTAAGGAGTTGAGGTATCTTGTTGAAGCTCCAGAACCTTATTTAAAAGAAAAAATGGGCTCACAAAGAGAGGCTGCTTTAAAGTTAGTTGAAAAGTCTCTTCAAGAGATCTATAACTTTCGCCATTTATATATAGATAAAAGTATGAGAGATCGTATTTTTGAACAAGGGAGTGTTTCGTCGGAAGGTATGACAAAATCTTTAGACGAGATGTCTAAAATGAGCGAGTTTTTTTTAGAAGGATTAAGCGAAAAAGATAAAGGGTCTATTTTTCAAGAAAGAACATCTAAAAGTATTTTTTATTATGATACAAGTTCCATAAATGAGAGTTATAGCGAAAGTGAATCTTTTAAAAGAGAGATGGAGTCAGCAGATGACTATGCCAAACTCTTTAAAGATAAAATGTATGAAAATTACTTTTATGTTATGGAAAATCCTCAGGATAATCAGTCAGATCGTTACAAAAAAGCTAGAGAAAACCTTATATATAGTTTTAAAAATCATGAAGTTTTATTTGTTAAAAAGGCAGGAGCTCAACAGAGAGAGTATTTGAAAGAGCTTTTTGATTCTTGGCAAATGGGATTAGAGCTTTTGCAAAAAAATAGAGGTAGTTTTAAAGGGATAAAAAGATCTTTGAAGTCTATAGAGAAAAAGATTGTGGATGAGTTAAGGGATCTGTCTTTTCAAGATAATAGTGATGCTATGCTTTTTATAAATATTAGAAATTATATGAATTCGATCAAAGGTATTTATAGTAAAAAATTGGGAAAAATTGATGAAAAAAATCAAGTTTTATTTAGAACTATAGAAATGGAACCTGTAGTTTTTCTTAGAAGTATATTAGAGGATTCGTGGGATTCAGGAAGACCTCAGTCTGAAAAATATTCTTTTTTATCATACTTTTTGGAACATATGTCTTTTTTGAAGGCATCATATGCTTATAGTAGTGCCGGTAAACTTGAAGATGCTATATTCGATAGTGATTTTTTTAAAACATTACTTGTTTCCTCTGAACTTAAATCTCTTGAACCTAACAATCCTTCGAATGAACGTGAAGAAAATTTTAGAATATTTTCTTTTTTATCTGAAATCAAGAAAGGAGCATCTTTATCTCAAAAAGAGTCTTTTGAAGATGTTTTAAAACTAGTAAAGGTCGATAGTACGGCTAGGGTTAATTCGTGGCTTAAAGCTCAAGCTCGCGACAAAGAGGAATCTAATCTTAGAGGGTTAGATTCCTCTGAAGTTAGTGAATCAGAAGAAGATTATGATTTAAGTGCACGATCAGAAAAAACAGAAAGAGCAGGTTCAGCAAGTAAAACAGATTTATCAATTTCAGTGAGAAACCCTTTCGCTTCTAATGATAGAGAGGAAGAGATAGGTTTTAAAAAAGAAGAAGCTTCTATAAAATTTTTGGATGATATTTTAAATAAATACTCCTCGGATGAAGATAGTGTTGTTAGTGAAGATACGATTCAACAAGGCATACCTTCTTCTAGAAAGAGCTCAACAGACAGGTCAGGTAAGAGTTCAACAAGAAGGTCGAAAAGGAACCCTTTTATAGAAAATACTTTCGATATGATAAGTCGTGAAAGTCCAAAATCGATAAAAGATGGAGGGAAGAGTCCGAGTGAAACATCTTCAAATGAATACTCCTCGGATGAAGATAGTGTTGTTAGTGAAGATACGGCTCAACAACGCATACCTTCTTCTAGAAAGAGCTCAACAGACAGGTCAGGTAAGAGTTCAACAAGAAGGTCGAAAAGGAACCCTTTT
>MDLB01000086.1 GCA_001730085.1 PVC group bacterium (ex Bugula neritina AB1) | reverse complement strand
ATTGTTAGTAATCGTTAATAAGAACGTTACGGTGAAATTTTCCCTTAGCTTTGTACATACCGCCCGTCACAGTTCGGGATATTATTAAATTTGACAAGTATTTTTATAAAACTTTATTCTTTAATGATTAACTGAGCTGAAGTCGTAACAAGGTAGCCGTAAGTGAACTTGTGGCTGAAATTTTATTTAAATTAAAATATACATAGGTACTATAAACTTACTTTTTTATGGGTAATATCAAAAATTAAAAAAACATCTCGAACTTTTTACATTAACAAAATATGAAGATACTGTAGAAATAACGGGAAAAATCATATAAAAACTTTTCTAATAAAATAAATTAATAATAAAATATTTTAAAAAATGGTAAAAAGCAGTAACAACTTTTCACAAAAGATTAAATCTCAACAAACTCTTTTTTCTATAGAAATTAATTTCTATTATAATACAGAATTCCTATCGAAAAATACAGCACATGTAAACACAATTCTTTTTGTTCAACGTAAAACTTCGGTTTTTAAAAAGCTGTCTCTTGTAAAGTCACATCATGTTTTTAAAAAGTCGAAAGAAAGGTTCGCTATGATAGAACCGTGTAAATTGCTTTATAGTTCACCACAATTTTCAAACAAATCAGATTTGTTTGAATTTATAGGGAACACGGTTATTTTGTATTTTTTTAAGTTGTCATACTCTTCTAAGGTTAAGTTTAAACTGAATTGTTCAAAGTTTAATTAAGATTTTAATTAATTAAAATCTTAATTAAACTTAGATCAATCTAAATTTTTTTCATACCTTCTTTTAATTTAACAACAAATAAAGGGTAAGTTAATATGCTGTGTGGTAATAAGAAATTTACCAACTTTTTTTAGAGACTCTTTCAGAAGTAAGGCTTGAGTAAATGATGTATAGAAAAACCATAACGCTACATATTGAAACTATTGAGCCAAAAGTTGCTACAGTATTCCAACCTATATAAGCATCTGGATAATCAGGAATTCTTCTAGGCATACCTGCTAGACCAAGGAAGTGTATTGGGAAAAAGGTTATATTTACTCCAATAAAAAGGAGAAAAAAGTGTACTTTACTCAAAACATTCGAGTAGGTTTTCCCCGTAATCTTACCAAACCAATAATAAAATCCTCCAAAAACTCCAAAAACAGCTCCAAGTGACAATACGTAGTGAAAGTGACCTACTACATAATAGCTGTCATGGAGCAACAAATCTAGACCGCAGTTTGCACAAGCTACACCTGTTACACCACCAAGAGTAAAAAGAATAATAAATCCAACGATAAAAATTATAGGTGTGTCCAATTTAATAGAACCTCCCCACATTGTTGCTATCCAAGAGAAGCATTTAATAGATGTTGGTACAGCAATAATTATAGTAGCTGCAGTAAAATATGCACGAGTATCAAGGTCCAATCCAACTGTAAATATATGATGTGACCAAACAACTAGCCCAATTACACCAATTGAAATTATAGCGTACGTTATACCTATATATCCAAAAACGGGTTTTTGACTAAAAGTAGATACTACGTGTGAAACGATTCCAAAAACCGGAAGAATAAGAACGTAAACTTCTGGGTGAGCGAAAACCCAAAATAGATGTTGAAATAGAACGGGATCACCACCTCCAATAGGATCAAAGAAGGTTGTGTTAAAATTTCTATCGCAAAGCAGCATTGTAATAGCACCAGCAAATACAGGGAGAGTCAGAACAAGAAGAACAGTAGTTACAAGAATAGACCAACAAAACAATGACAGTCTATGTATTGTTATACCTGGAGATCTTATATTAATAATTGTAGTAATAAAGTTAATAGACCCGAGAATTGATGATACTCCAGCTACGTGCAAACTAAAGATACCTAGATCTACAGCAGCTCCCGAATGAGCCTGAATTCCTGACAATGGGGGATATATTGTCCAACCAGTAGCTACTCCAGTTTCTACAAGAGATGAACTTACTAGCAAGAGTAGTGAAGGAGGTAGTAGCCATAGACTAATGTTATTCAACCTTGGAAAACTTATATCTGTACTCCCAACCATAATTGGTACAAACCAATTACCGAACCCACCTAGCAACGTAGGTATCAGGAAAAAAAAAATTATGATCAGTCCGTGAGCAGTAATAAGTACATTATAAAGATTATAGTTGTTATAAAGCACGACTGCTCCAGGTGAAACTAGTTCTGCTCTAATAACAACAGATATCACCGTACCTACAATACCAGAAAAACCACCAAAAATCAAATATATTGTTCCGATATCTTTATGATTTGTGGAAAAAAACCATCTGGATAGGAAGAAATAACTTGAAGACATTTAAATAAAATTTGTTAAAAGTTGTTGTATCGAGAAAGGAAAGAGTTGAACTTTCAACTTAAGTTTTGGAAACTTACGCTCTACCAAATTAAGCGACTTTCTCAAAAATGTTCCTATTAAATGTAAGTAAGAATATTTTTAATGTGATATGGTTACCTTAACACCATCAGATTTGAACTGATAACGTCTCCCGTGTAAGAGGAGTGCTCTACCGTTGAGCTAGATGTTATAAATATTAAATAGCAAAAAATAAAAAAATTACACGAAAAACTAATCTCATATCTTGAATCGAATTCCGAATATACAGTATAACCTTTATGCTTTGTATAGAAATAACTGTTATACCAATAATCTGTAAGGGGAGTGTTATTGAATGAAATTTTGTCTCCTTCCTGCAACTGATACGATTTATTCAAAACTTGCCTATCATTGACACTCACATAACCTATTCGAATATAAAAAGATGATTCTACAGTAGTTCGCACAAATTTAGAGCAAACCAGACTGAAACTAAGGTTCGAATGTCTTGAATAATTCTTATTATTTATAATATTACCGAACAAAATTTTATTCTGAGTTCTGTTTAGTCTATGTTGACTGTAAAAATTACTAATATTTATTACGTCTTCAATAGAATTACCAGCTGGTTTAGAACTTGAAGTCAACTTAAGTTTACTCCATTTAGATTTATTATAATTTGATATAACTTTATAAATGAAACTAGGGTTATCTATAAAATTTTCATTAAACTTTTTAAGAGTTTTAAACATATTTATTTTATAAAAGATAGGAAAAGTTGAAGAAAAAGAATTTCTATAATAAAATTTTTATATCCTACAACAATATTATAAGAAGACAAATTGGAAAAAGAGTCACTAATTGAAATAACTGGAATATTGTTATTGATACACTCTCGTGTTACGGACCATATTTTAGAACATGGAAACACAATAACTAGTGAAGGCTTTTCTTTTTTAAAAAAATTAAAAAAGATTTTAAAAAATCTAAGCTTTTTAGAACTTCTAAAAAAAATAGAATGTCCTTTAAAATTGTATAGCTGAATTATCTGACTCAAATAATTCCAATTACTAATTATACCGTGGATCCAAGACCTAAGAAAAAAAAAGTTTGATTGTTTATTTTCACATATTATAAACAAGCTAAAGTATTTACTTACATTTGAATTTCCAAAAATAAGAATTTTTTTACCTTGAATACTCGTCATATGATTTGCCAGCCTTAGCGACAAAAAAATTATGTTAATTATTCTATTTATATTAAGAATTGTTTTGTTATTTCGACGAGTAAACAAATAATCTGGCGTAATTTTTTTGTTATAATAGGAAGTTCGATGAGCGTTCAAATTTATAAAAAAAAACAATATTTTTTTATAGGAAATCATGACAAATTTTGATAAATAATGCCTTTTGAATTATAAATAGAAAATTTATAAAGTATTGTAATACTTTTTGACAATTCTTCAATAGCGTTTTTATTAAAGCTTTTTATAAATACTCCCTTATTCATATTAAATGATTTTACACAAATTGATGAAGGTATAAAAATAAAAAAAGAAAATGAGGTGTTAATAGAAATCTTCAAAAACGTTTTGTTTATAACGGAAATATTTAGTCCCAAACCTTGAATTATAAACTTCACAGAATATGTTTTAGGTGTTTTAATTCTTCTAAATTTAACAAGATTGTTAAAAACATTTTTATAAAATAGTTTAGCTGAATTAACAGATTCAATTTTGAATGGAACAAGAGCAATAAAAGTATTCGAACTATTTGTTATATAAAGAATACTTTTTGAATGTTTAATTTGAATACGGGCCTTACTTTTAAATATGAATATGTTAAGATTCGTTGAACTTTGCGTTGATGTATGACTTGGGACTATCTTTACGATATCACCTTTATATGAAAAACTATAAATCATATTAATTTTATAAAATAGTAATTATAACAAAAGCAATTCCTCCAGAGCGTATTTTCTTTATGATAGAATCAGAATTCAAGTAAGAAAATTTAGATGAAAAAAACAAAGGGGTAATATTATTTTGTGAATAAATACCAAACAAACGCTTATGTGAAAGGTGCAATAGTTGACCAGCTTTTGAAAAAAAGCTAACCTTTTTAATAACAGGATAACCATTTTTAAATTTTAGCTTAATAAAAAGTCTATTACCTGAAATATAAACATAGTCGATATAACCCAATATATATATAGAATTAAAAAAATTCAAATGACCTTTACAATATGAAACACTAAAATATATACGCTTATTTATAATGTGTGAATTGAAACTCGAAAACAATTTAGAATATGAAAGAAAACTCAATGTTAAAATTAAAACTTTGGGTAGCTGGAAGGACTTGAACCTACAACGGTTGCTCCACAGACAAATGTATTAACCAATTATACAACAACTACCGTCAAAATAGGATGGAAGGTTTCGAACCTACGAGGATTAGCTCCAAAAACTAACGCTTTACCTAAATTAAGCTACATCCCAAATAAGTAATATAGAGGAGGGAGGACTTGAACCTCCGATATTATGAAATATAATATTATTGTTTAGCAAACAACCACTTTAACCACTCAGACACTCCTCCGAATTAATCAATTGAGTATAAACGGTCTACCTCACCAAAAACAATGTCTTGAGACCCAATAATTGTAACAATGTCAGCCAGCTTGTGTCCCTTACTTATAAAATCCAAACTTTGAAGATGGGAAAAGCCTGGGGCTTTAATTTTACATCTGTAGGGTTTATTTGAACCGTCAGAAATAAGATAAATTCCAAACTCACCCTTAGGAGCTTCTGTTGACATAAAAACGCTACCGCTAGGTACGCAAAATCCATCTGAAAAGTACTTAAAATGTTGAATAACACTCTCCATAGAGGACTTGATATGGAACCTACTAGGATTCGTAAATTTAGAAGAAGATTTAACGGATCCTGAAGGAATTTGATTGATACACTGAAGAATAATGCTAACAGATTCACGTATTTCATATATACGAATAAGATACCTATCATAGCAATCACCATTTGAACCTACAGGAATAGAGAAGTTTATGTTATTATAAATTTCGTAATTAAAAACTTTACGCAAATCCCAAGGTATTCCAGACCCTCGAAGTATAACACCACTGAATCCAAGATTTATAGCGCATTCATTAGAAACCACACCTACATTAACCAATCTACCCTTCCAAATTTTATTCGATGTAAGTAGCTCTTCAATTTCGTCGAGTCGGTGAATAAAAGACGTACAAAAAGTGTAGATATCATTAAGCAAACCTAGTGGGATGTCTTGAGAAACTCCGGAAGGGCGGATATATGAAGCATGTATACGTGCACCTGAAACGCGCTCATAAAATTCTAGTAGCTTTTCTCTTTCGTCAAATCCCCAAAAGTAAGGTGTTATAGCTCCTACATCGAGTGCATGACAACATACAAATAGAAGATGATTCAAAATACGTGTAATTTCAAGAAAAATAACCCGAATATATATTGCTCTAATAGGCACTTGAATTCCACATAGATACTCTACAGCTATTGAATAAGTATGCTCCTGAGCTATTATAGACACATAATCTAGTCTGTCAAAGTATGGCAACGCTTGAGAATAAGTCTTATATTCAATTAGCTTTTCAGTCCCTCTATGAAGTAGGCCGATATGAGAATCAGCTTTCTTAACTGTTTCTCCATTTAGACTCAAAATCAACCTAAGTACTCCATGAGCTGCCGGGTGCTGAGGGCCAAAATTAAGAGAAAAAGCTTTAAGCTCATGATAATTTATAGAATGGCGTTTCATGTAAATATTTTTATTTTAAGTTAAGTAAAGCTAGTAAGACTTGAAAGGTGTAAAAGTTTATTTTTTTTAGAACCGTATTTGGAACGAGAGTTTTGTCTTTTATTAACACCAGAACAGTCGAGCACACCCCTTACAACTTTAAAATAGATAGCTGGAAGGTCCTTTACTCTTCCCCCACGAATAAGAACAGATGAATGCTCCATTAGATTATGCCCTTCACCTGGAATGTAAACTGAAATAGTTTTTTTATTAGAAAGCAAAACTCTAGCTACTTTTCGAACTGCCGAGTTAGGTTTACGTGGAGATATAGTGAAAACCTTCAAGCATTGACCTTTTATAAAAGGTTTAAAATCTAGCATACGGTTTTTTTTAGTTGACAACTTCTTTGATCTAGGATTTCTAATAAGTTGGTTAATTGTCATAAACTAATAATTTGATTAATTAAGATTTTATTATATCTTCCCAATAAGAATTAGGCAAGGTTTGTTTACCTTTACCATAAGCTTTTATCAGTTCTTCACTAATAACCATATTATAATTACTTTTTTTATTCGGTTGTCTTTTCATACGACTCAAATAACGGAAAGCTATACATAGACTTTGATCAGCATTAAGAAGAAGATTAGATCTCTCTTTTGAAGACACTTTTGTCAAAGGAGATATGTTAAAAAGGGCGGTTAGAACAATAAAATTAGGATCCTTACGCTTAAATTTATAGAGTCTAAAAAGCAATTCATAGAAAATCTTTGACGATTTCGTGTATTTACCATCCCTAAGAAAGGTTTTTATAAACTTATTAAAAATGTTAGTATTATAAATCATAGTGATTTTTATATCTAATTATAGAGATGGAGGCTGATGATATTCGAGAAATTTGATTATGTACTTGCTGAAATTTTGAAACTTTTTGAAAAAAGCTTACCTTATTAAGGGTAAGATAAACAGACCCCACCATTGCTGTTAGAAGAATTACACCAGAGAGAAGTAGGTAGAAGAAATAATATGAATATAGAATTTGAGAAAAGGTATTTACATTATTAACCGAATCTATAATTTGAATATAATTCAACAAATAAAGAGTCGGAATAGCCTGGTCGTAAGCTGGCCAAGTAAGCATAATGAAAATTATATAAACAAAAGATAGAAAACCACAGGAAAACAAAAAAATATAAAACAAATACGACGGTGAGTCCAATTTTATATGTTTTTGTGAAAAATCGAATTGATTAAGGTTTAGTATTATAATCACAAACAAAAACAAAACTGAAATTGCACCAACATAGATAATAATAAATAGAAACCCTAGGAAATCAGAACCAGACAAAATGAGCAAACATGACCCATTAAAAAAGCTTAGGATAAGAAAAAATGCCGAGTGTACCGTATTATAGACTGAAATAACGAAAAAACTTGAAATAATTATTGTTATAGAAAATGTAATAAACAAAATAAATTCCATCTTTGGAAAAGTTAAATTAATTAAACTTCGGGATGATAGGAATTGAACCTATGACTTTTTACTCCCAAAATAAATACGCTACCACTACGTCACATCCCATAAATCTATTAGCATAAGCAGACTTGAACTGCTGACAATTTGATTATCGATCAAACACTCTACCAACTAAGTTATATGCTAAAAAATAAGAAAAAAAAGTGCATTGACAGGTAATACCCTAGATTAAACAAAAGGGGGAGGGATGTTGGAAACACCAACACCAAGATAGAAAAAACCACAAGTGTAGATACAGAAGTAGATGAATTAGAAAAAGAGTAACAGGTAGGAAAATAATTTTCTGAGAAACTAGATGAAAAAATAAGCAGCTTAATAACTCTTATGTAGTAAAAGATATTAATTACAGAAAACACGATAAAAAACCACAGAATAAGCACAGTTATTATATCAATAAAGGAAACTATAATAAAATATTTAATAAAAAAACCGCTAAAAGGAGGGATACCTGCTATAGAAAAAATTACTATAGAAAAACAAAAAGTAAGAAAATAGTTTTCTCGTATAAGCCCCTCTATTTCATCAAGAAAAATAATAATGTTATTATTCTTTTTGCCCATGCACATAACCAACACGAATATCAAAATAGATGAAATTAGGTAAACTGTATAGTAAATAAAAGCAAACTGAAAACTACATAGTGTATTTATACTTATGCTCAACATAATGAAACCGTAATGAGAGATAGAACTAAAAATTAGAAAACGTTTAACACGCTTCTGATATGACAAACCGAGAGACCCAATAGCCCATGAAAGGACTGTGAAAAACAAGAAAATAAATTGATAAAACGAAAGGTAATGTGTTGAAACAAAGCGAAGCAAACAGATTAGTAGACTGAACTTTGAGGCGGTTATAATAAATATTGATAGGGAAATTTCTACTCCTTCGACAATATCCGGCATCCACATATGAAATGGAGCAACTCCCAGCTTAAATAGAAGACTAAAAAAAACAAAAGTGAACCCTACGTATACTATAGAAGATTCTTGGAAGTGAAAATTAACCAGATCATGAAGAAAAAAATAATTTGTTGTACCTATAAAACCATAAACAAGCGAAGACCCAAAAAGAAAAAACCCTGATGAAAATGCTCCTATAATCAAATATTTTAGGCTAGCCTCAATAGAAAATGATGAATTTTTGTTTGAAGCAGACAAAATATAAATTGTAAGAGACTGCAATTCCAAACAAAGGTAAACCGAGATTAGATCAGTTGATGAAACCAGGATAAATATAGAAAAAATAGAAATAAGATACACATAAAAAAATTCAAAATAATTAAAAAAGTGGTGCCTATTATTAATAGAATAAGAAGCCAAGCAAATCAGCCCCAAAAAAAGAATAAAAAGTTGACTATAAAAGCTAACAGAATCACAAGCAATTGATCCAAAGAATTGGATTGTACAAAACGAAGGGCTGTTAAAAACAGTAATTATAACGAAAGAAGAAATATATACACTATAGATGAATGAAACTTTGTTAAAAACGAATGTTTTTGAATCATATACCCATTTTTGAGTTGAAATCAAAGAGTAAAAAAGTAGTACGAAGCACAAGGACATACCAAAAAAAATAAATGGAAATAGTGAGATTAGCTCAGAAAAGAGAATTTGATACATAATAAATTGTATACTTAATATTTATTTGTTATAAGAGATTAACGATGAAAGGACTTGAACCTTCAGCAACAAGATTATGATTCTTGTGTTCTAACCATTTAAACTACACCGCCTAGCAAATTTAAGTTAAATTTATTTTATTAACGTACCTTATAACCAAGCTTTCAAAGCGACCTGTTATAGGAATGATGAACAAAAGGAAAAAAAAATAATAAAAAGTGGAAATTTGCCCGATTTCAATAAAAGGCGATTCAACTTCGTTTTGCCCAACCCAACCTAGTACAAAACAGTTAACAACAAACAACCAAAACAATTTCTTAAAAAGTGGTCTAAATGAAGTTGATTTAAATTCTGATGATGTAATAAAAGGAATAAAGACAAAACACAAGATAGCACCAAATATTATAATAACACCCCCAAGTTTATGGGGAATTGATCTAAGAATAGCATAAAAAGGCAAAAAATACCATTCAGGAACAATGTGGGCTGGAGTCACTATAGGGTTAGCAGGTATGTAATTGTCTGGATGACCTAGAGCATTAGGATAAAAAAAAAGAAAAAAAGAAAAAACTATTAGTAGAATAAAAATTCCCAATGAGTCTTTAATGAAAAAATAAGGATAGAATGGAATAGAATTATTCTTCGTATTCAATCCAATAGGGTTGTTCGAACCGTGAAGGTGTAGGCATACTAGATGAAGAAAAACAAAACCTAGAATAAGAAAAGGAAATAGATAATGAAGGCTAAAAAACCTGTTAAGAGTTGGATTATCTACGGAAAATCCCCCCCAAACCCACAATACGATTGAGTCACCAATAAACGGAATTGCTGAAATGAGGTTCGTAATAACAGTAGCGCCCCAAAAGGACATTTGACCCCAAGGCAATACATACCCAATGAAACCAGTCCCTATTATAAGAATAAAAATCACTACACCAGAGCACCACAAAGCTTCACGAGGATTAACAAATGAGCCGTAAAACAAACCACGAAATATATGAAAATACACCACAATAAAAAAAAAGCTAGCTCCATTAGAATGAATATATCTCAGTAGCCAACCACTAAACACGTCACGTATAATATGCTCAACGCTTATAAAAGCAAGTGAAACGCTTGGAGTATAATGTATAGCCAAAAAAATACCAGTAACAATTTGAATAAACAATATAAACCCCGAAAGTAGACCAAATCCCCAAAAATAGCTAATGTTTTTAGGGGACGGGTAATCAATAAGGTGATTTTGACCAACAGAAAGAATAGGTATTTTATTTATACGCATTTTATTTAATTTTTAAAAAGGTGAAATTTAGCTAGTATAACGTTAGATTTTCGTGTTATATTACTTATTGTGAAACGTAGCTCTTGAGACATTTGAATTGGAGAGCAAACAACCCGACGCTTCTCGAAGTCAAATTTGACCTCACTATAACCACACAACGGAAAATCTTTCCGCATAGGATAACCTTCAAAACCGTAATCGGTAAGAATTCGACGAAGATCGGGGTGTGACTCAAAAAAGAGTCCAAATATGTCGAAAACTTCACGTTCAAACCAATTTGCAACACTAAAAATAGATACAATTGAAGGTATAGATTCTGAAGGAAGTACACGCACTTTAATGGAAATTCTATTAACAAATTTATAAGACAAAATTTGATAACACATTTCAAATCTAGATTTAGACATGAAAAAGTCAGTACAACTCAAATCACTTATAGTTTTATAGTTGCAATTTGAATGGAACTTGAGAAAAGAAATTACTCGAATAAGATTATTTCTAGTTATAAAAACACTAATATTTCCTTGACGCTCCAATTTAATAGATGAGATAGCACTATTAAGAACACTTCTCAACCAAAAAGTATAAACAAGTTGTGAATAATTCTTATAGATAAAGTTTTTATTATCAATCAGTTTAACCATGAAGAAGATATAGATGATCCATCGACAGTGAGTTATGAATTTTAAAATAAAGAACTAGAACTGCTAGGGCAATAGCTGATTCAGAAGCAGCGACTGTCAAAATATAAATAACGAAGAGTTTACCAACCATGTCATCAAGATAATAAGAAAAAAAAACCAGGTTCAGATTAACAGATAGAAATATCAATTCGATACAAAAAACTACAAGAATAACACTTCGATAATTAAGGGCAATACCGACTATACCAATAAAAAAAACTGTAAGAGAAACAAGAAGATAAGGGAAGATATGTATTGACATAAAAAATAATAAAGAATTGAAATTAACACCAATTAAAATGTAGGAGAATGCTTGAAACAAGAACAACCCAACTTATAGAAAATGGCAAAAAGACTTTCCAGCACAGACGTATTAGCTGATCATAGCGGTATCTAGGAAAAGCAGCTCTTACCCAGACAAATAGAATAACAAACAAAAAAACTTTTACAGCCAAAATAAAACTATTAAAAAAACCGAAAAAACTCCAACCTCCAAGAAAAAGTAGCGAAGTTAGGGTGCTCATGAGAAACATATTCGCGGATTCCCCAAGAAAAAAAAGTGCAAAACTTATAGCAGAATACTCTACGTTATACCCTGAAACCAATTCAGCTTCAGCTTCAGGAAGGTCGAACGGATGCCTAGAAGTCTCTGCCAACGCTGAAATAAAAAACAAGATAAATATAGGGAACATAGAAAAAATATACCAAATAGTTATTTGAGATTGCACAATGGTTGACAAATTAAACGAACCTGAGCAAAGAATAACTGAAACGATAATAAATCCTATAGATACTTCATAAGAGAGTATTTGAGCGGATGACCGAAGAGCACCAAGAAAAGCGTATTTAGAGTTACTTGACCAACCAGCTATAATTACACCATAAACGCTAAGCGCAGAAATGGAAAAAATAAACAGAATACCCAAATCCAAATCTGCATACACGTATCCAAGTGAAAAAGGAATAGCCGCCCAACTAAAAAGGCTAAGAAAAAAAGAAAAAACAGGTGCGAAGAGAAATAGTTTTTTATTAGAACTACTAGGTAGAATAATCTCCTTCAAGAAAAGCTTTAGCCCATCCGCGAATGCTTGTAGAATTCCAAAATATCCAAAAACATTCGGCCCGAACCTTCGCTGAATTGAGCCTATCGCTTTACGTTCAAAAATTGTAAAATACGCAACACAAATTAGCAAAAAAACAACAATAAAAATTATTTCTATAACACTAAGAAGCATTTTTGTTTAAAAAATTTACTAGAAAAGGCACCTACAGGACACAAGTCGACTAGATTGCCGCTAAAAATACTCCTAATCAATCGCTGTTGAAAAATTGAGATTTCAGATGAGTTTCCTCTACCAACCATACCTAGAAATTTATTTTCTATATATTCAAGACTAAATCTAGTGCAACGTGTACAAGAAATACAGCGTGTCATGATTGTGTTAATTAGAACACCCCAAGATTTTATCTTGACTGTTGGTTTTTCTTCAAAGAAGCGAGATTTGTTAGAACCGAATTGAGAAGAATAGTTTTGAAGGTCACAGGCACCCCCCTGGTCGCACACGGGACAATCTAGAGGATGGCTCTTTAGAATAAACTCCAAAACTATTTCTTGGGCTTTAAAAATGGATGGTGAATCTGTTATAATGCTTATATTTGATATAACTTGTTTAGTACAAGAAACTTCTAGCTTTGGACTACCTTTAACTTCCACAAGACATATTCTACAATTACCCGCTACTATTATCCGTTCATGAAAGCAAAACCGGGGGACAATAAAACCATAAAAAAAGCAAGCTTGATAAACAGTCCAATTTGATGGGACTGAATAAAATTTTTTATTAATTATAATGTTGACCATATGTTATGTTAAAATATATCAGAAATAAAATAACTAAAATTAAATAGTATGTCAAAACAAGGGGAAGGGTTTAGACCTATAAAAATTGAAATACTAAACAAACTTATAAGAGTGAAAAACTCACATTCAATTAGATCTCTAGAAAAAGAAACATAATTGACTTTTAGATTACCATAGGATATTCTATTGAATAGAAACAGAGTATAAAAACCACTTAGAATCAAGCTCGAAGAGCAAACAATCGCTAGATAGATGTTTTCAAAAAATAGACTCAACAACATAAGAAGCTCTCCAACAAAACTTGAAGTACCTGGAAATCCGATATTACCCAAACAGAAAAATAGAAAAAAAAATACAAATATTGGCATTGTGTGTACAAGTCCTGAAAAGTATTTAACTATACGAGTTCCAAACCTAGTATATAGAATACCAACGCAAAAAAACAAAGCTGAAGAAACAATACCGTGAGAAATTAGCTGAAAAATTGAACTTATAATACCTATTGGATTAAAAGAGAAAATGCTAACGACTATAAGACCTATATGAGAAATAGAGGCGTAAGCAATTACACGTTTCATATCTATTTGCCTAAGGGCAACAAACGAAGCGTAAACAACAGATAGTATACCTATGGTAAATACGAGAGGTTTAAAGAATACACTTGCTATAGGAAATAGGGGTATTAGAAAACGTAGAAAGCCATAAGCTCCTAGCTTTAGAAGAATTCCTGCTAGGATTACTGAACCACAGGTAGGGGATTCTACATGGGCCTCGGGCAACCATACATGAACCGGGTAAAGCGGAATTTTAATACTAAAAGCAAAAAAAAACAAAAGCCAAAGAACCTTTTGTTTAAAAAGAGGTATTGTATTTTCAATCAAAAGGAGGTAGTTTGATGTGCCAGTCTCGGACAATAGAAAAATAACGCCCATCAACATAAAAAGAGACCCAGTAAGAGTGTAAATAAACAAAAGGAAACCCGCCCGAACCTTTCTGTCCCTACTACCTAGAGAACCAATAATAAAAAATATAGGAATCAGAACAGCTTCAAAAAAAACATAAAACACCATAACATCTAGAGTCGTGAATGAGACTAGCAAAAAAAACTCCAAAAATAGAAAACTGGTATAGAATGATGTCGGTTCATTAGACTTCCAAGAAAACAAAAAGCATATTGGAATAAGGAAAGTTGTCAAGATAAGAAAGACCAAGGACAAGCCATCAACACCAATATAAAATTCTGAATCAAAGAAATTCAGAAGTTTAATAGCATTTATATATTGAAACTTTATTTGCGAGATATCAAAAAATATATAAAGAATTAGAGAAAAATTAAACGTTATCAAAGAAGAAAAAAAGCTCACTTCTTTTTTAAAATCAGGGAAGATAGATGTTATCAGAGCACCAACTAGCGGAGTAATTATTATGAAAAAAAAAACATAGTTCATTTTATCAGGAGTGTTTTTTAACTTTTATTGTACTTTCTTTAAAGAAGTTAAATACAGTATTTATCTCTTTTATTTTTTTAGGAATATCTCCAAAAAGGAAAAAACTTACCGATATCAAAATCAAGAGCTGAAAAAAAGATACCATAAATTAAGGATGTTTTTACTTATATATTATTAAGAGATTCTGAAATCCAGAGTAGATAATCTTCTACAGAAAGAACTTCAACAACAATCGGTATTATACCGTGATTCACACCACAAAGCTCACTACACTGCCCGTAAAACACACCTGACCGTTCTACAAAAACACTTACCTCATTAAGTCGACCTGGACACGCGTCAATCTTAACGCCGAAGGATGGAACTGTCCAACAGTGTAGAACATCAGAGCTTGTAACGATAACTCTAACGTGTGTACTTTCAGGTAGCATGATTCTATTATCCACTTCTAGTATTCTCAAGAAACCTATTTCTAGATCTTCATCAGAAAGCAAGTAAGAATCAAATGATAGAGAGTCATCATTCACCGAAAAATAATCTGAATACTCATAACTCCAAAACCATTGGTTACCAATCACTTTCAAAGTTATGGCAGGGTTTACTGATTCATCCACTGCGTATAGAAGGCTAAAGCTAGGGACTGCAATGAAAAGAAGAATTACAATGGGAATCAAAGTCCAAATGATTTCGATTGACGTACCATGAACAATAGGCACAGATTTAATGGATTTTGAATGATTAAACAATACTAGAATCCTAAAGATAAGCCATGTAACAAAAACAACAATAAAGACAAAAATAAATATCAAATCATTATGAAATTTCAAGATACCGACTGCAATAGGAGTCGCGGGATCCTGAATACCGAATTGCCAAGCATCTGCTGAATCACAAAAACAAAAAAAATTAAACATTTTTATTTATATATATGTTATATATTTACTTCTCCTTAAATTGGATTTGAACCAATGATTTTATAATTAACAGTTATACGCTTTAACCAGCTAAGCTACTAAGGAATAAGTTATAAAAGTATTATAAATCCTTTATTTTTTACAAAACTGGAATACTTTGGGAAAGGCTTATTTAGAAATTTACAAGAAACCTCAAAGTTAGGGTCCATATGAAAAGCTATAGTAGTGTTTAGGCTTCGTACATTTTTAAGTGCATTATCAAAGAATGACGTTAGACTCCCAACATTATTTGCGTAAACAGCACAAGATTGTAGATCTTTACTTAGAAAGAAAGGAAACCTGAAATTGTTCAAAGATCTATTACAGATATATTGATGAAAATCTTTGTTCAAAAACTCACAATAAATCCTTATGAGACGAAAACTTTGAGGACTATTTCTAGTAAAGCATCTAGCTGGCCGTTTAAAAACTATTTGAGTTTTATATGAGGATACCACGGATCCATAAACGTACCGACCATTTACAGGATTAATTTCAGACAGGTAGTCAATGTTTCGGGGGGTGCCTATAAAAGATCTGAAAAAGTTATCATGCTTCATATCGCTAAAATTTTTCAAAAACAATTGATTTACCTGATAAAAACATGAGTCAGCACCGTCAAAAAATTTTATCCTGATTTTTATAACAAAGCCAGCAATTATTTGTATTTTGCGGGTATCTGAAGTGTCGTCTCGAACAGCTTTAGAATAAGCATCAAAAATAATGTGCACTTGATTAATACAATCTACATCAGACACAGAACTCAAAACAACAAACCTGACAGCATCAAAAAAAAATGATTTGTTCTTCGATTCTAGGTGGTAAAAAAAAGTATCTTCTATAGAGAAATCTTTATAAAGCTTAGACTTTTTTGACAATATGTTACAATAAATTAGAAGATCATTGTCAGGAGAAAGTGTTGATAGAATAGCCAACCTAGGATCTACGAATTTCAAGTTGAAAAGAGGTGCATCTCCTTTAATCATAGACTCTCTAAAATTGCTGAAATCAACTCTTAGATCAGCGCTGTTAGGCTTTTTATCAAAAACAGTTATATCAAATTCGTCAAGTATTTGAATAAAACCTTTTATAGGAACGCCAAAAGCAAAATCAATTTTGGAAGAACCTTTTGAAGCCTTAGAGAAAGATGAGTCAA
Organism: PVC group bacterium (ex Bugula neritina AB1); assembly: GCA_001730085.1. Classification (GTDB taxonomy): domain Bacteria. Next base: position 8,749 of record MDLB01000086.1, on the reverse strand, counting down.
AAAATGTGGCTGCGTACGCAACGCAATTTTTAAACCCAGCATAAGTTAGTTTTGAAAATTCAGGAAAAGATATGTTATTATTTTTTTTCATATTAGTGTAATATATGTTATATAAACTCTTATAAATCAGCCTTAAGTTAGATTCGAACATAACATTCTCGTATTATAATTAAAAATACGCGCTTTAACCAGCTAGCTTCTAAGGCAAAAAAGGTAACATAAAAAATAAGGAAACACGAAAATCCATTATAAAATTAGATATTAGCAGATTATTGTCCAGCAGAGATGACTGCGGCATAAGATCAAGACAACCCATAGCGCTAGCATTTAGCTTATTAACGTTGTTAAGCGAAGACTCAAAATAAGAGGATAGAGTATGAGCATTATTTGCATCCACTAGACAAGATTTTATATCATCTTCGAGACAAAAAATAAATTCACCACCAGTTTCTACCCTGTTAAAAATATATTCATAAAACCTTACAGTCAAATATTCACAATATTCCCTTAGTGGAGAGAAGTCTGAGGAATCTTCTATAGAGTAATTATCAGTTGACACATCAAGAAACGTAGAAGGTTCATATGAAACTTTGTTAAAAATAAGGACAGCATCACCGATCAGAGGGTCAAACTTAAAGAACTTAACAACTTTACCAGCATCACGGATGTTTATATCATTAAAAGCATTAGATCCGCTATGTTTAAAAAGCCTAATCAAATTTTGATTTGAGACATAAATACTAGACTCAGAATTTTCCAAAAATTTCTCTCTAATTATGGCAAAAAAATTAAAAATTATATCTATTTTACAAACGTAGGCATCACTATCATATCTAGCTACTTTGGTGTAAGCCTCTAGAACAATACTGGTTTGCTTCAGACAATTTATACCTCCTACAGTACTCAGAATGACAAACCTAACAGCATTAAAAAAGAATGCTCTGTTGTCCGTTAGCTCTAGGGTGGCAAAAAAAGAATTTTTAATACGAAAGTCTTTGCAATTATTTGAAGAATCTTCTATAATATAGCTATAAGTTATAACTTCATCATCACAAGAAACTAGAGCTAGGATTACAAGTCTAGGATCTATAAATTTCAATCTAAGTGTAGGAACCTTACCCGAGATAACTGAATCTCTAAAAATAAGAAACTCTTGAGTTTTATAAGTACCGCCAGGCCTTACATCAAAAAGATTAAGATCAAATGCTTTAAGCTTTTGGACAAAGTCTTTTATAACAGTATCCATAAAATTGTTTTTAGAAAATTTAGAAGAAATATTAAAACTAGAATCAAAATTTACACTAGCATATCTAATGCAATTTTTAAAACCTTCGAAGGATAGCGACTGCGAATTGTAAAAGGGTTTTACCATATAACATTATTTTTACTTAGTAGAGATTGCCTTAGGTCAGGTTCGAACTAACAGTTTTGCGTCTAACAAAAGACACGCGCTTTAATAAGCTTAAGCTTCTAAGACAAAAAATTCTTTAAAAATAGACAAGAAAAATCTATTATAGAATTCTGCATTAGCAGATTTTTATTCAATGAAGACTCTTTGCGTATAAATGCATAAATCGTTGAGTACTCTTTAAGGGTTGCAAAGTTATAAAAGTTTCTAGTATACATAGCACGAGCATTAAGCTTGTGAATGTCACCAAGCGACAGATCAAAGTAAGACGATAGAGTAAAGGCATTATTCGCGTCTACTAGACAAGAGCTTATACCATCTTCTACAAAAAAAATAAAAGTGCCATCTGCTTCAACCTGATTAAAGATATACTCATGAAACTTCATAGTCAAAAATTCACAATAAACCTTCAGTAGGAAAAACTCAGAAGAACGATTTATAGAAGAACAATCCGCGGGTACTTCAAAAAACGTAAGAGGTTCAAAAGAAATTTCTTTCGAAGTAAGAATAGAAGAACCAATCAAAGGATCAAACTTATAACACTTAAAAAACCTACTAACGTTTCCTACACTTATTTCATGAAAGGACTTAATTTCAGAATGCTTAAAAAGCCCTTCCAACAACAAATCCGATTTATATAGACTAGAGGTCCCAGTATGTCCAAAAAATTTATCTCTAATTATACCGACAAGATCGGAAATTGTACCTGTTTCGAAAGCATTAGAATCGTTGTCATTTTGAGCAACTTTAGTATAAGCTTCTGTAATAATTCTAACTTGCTGATAGGTATTTATACCCCCTACAGTACTCAAAACAATGAATCTAACAGCTTCAAAATAAAATACCTTATCCTTAAACTTTAGACGAGAAAAAAAATAATTTTTGATAGAAAAATTTACGTAATTCTTTGCGGGATCTTCTACAATATTGCAATAGGTCATAAGCTCATCATCAAAAGAAACTATAGCTAGAATTACGAGCCTAGGGTCTACAAATTTCAACCTAAGTATTGGTGCTTTCCCTGAGATAACGGAATCTCTAAAAGTAAGGAACTCACGCATGAGATATTGACCATTAGACTTTTTTGAAAAAAGATTAAGGTCATATGCTTTAAGTTTTAGGATAAAATCTTTTATAACAGTATCCATAAAATTATTTTCAGAAAACTTAGAAAAAATACTAAAACTAGAATCAAATTTTATACTAGCATACCGAACACAATTTTTGAAACCTTCACAGGATAGAGGCTGCGCATTATAAAACGGCTTGGGCATATAACATTTATTTAACTTGGTAGAGCTTGCCTTAGGTCAGGTTCGAACCAACAATTTTGCATCTAAAAAACGACACACGCTTTAATAAACTTAAGCTTCTAAGACAAAAAATATTGTTAATAAATGAATACCCTAAAAAGGTAAACTAATTAATAAAACTTTAAAATAAATTATTAATATAATAAGATAAAAATAAGTAATTATTCCTATAAAAACTTATAGAGTAATTAGATTTAAGCAAGCTTTTATCAATCCGCTCACTATACTCAGCAGGGGAAACCAACCCTTGATTAATGTAGAAGGGCTTAAAAAAGTCATAATGCTTCTCTCGAATTCTATTAAACGACAACTTAAAATACTTTTCTAGCGATTTAACTTTATTTGCATTTACAATAAAAGAATCAGGGCCTATTCCTCTAAAACAAGAAAGCTGACGCTTTGATGCAACTTCGTTATATAGTAGATCTTGATATAGGCCAATAACCAAGAAGTCACTATAAGCCTTTAGTACAGCAAAATCCTTTGGAGAAGACTTACTGAAAAATGTTTTTGAATCTGCTGTAAAAAAAGGCACACGAACTTTAAGGTCACTCTTTTCAAACATATCAAAACTTAGATAATTGTAATATATAGTTTCTACGTTTATTAGGTTAAACTTAAGAATACTTGAATATTGAAAAAAGCTGCTGTCTGACCTTTCAAAGAGATCCTGCAAGTACTTACTAATTAGATAAAATCTAGATTGAGGACCCTCAAAAAAAGTTGCTCTGATAACGTTAACAATAGAATGAATTTTTGAAAGGCTAGCTTTTGATAGGACTTGGGTTATGTCCCCAGTATAATGAATAGTGGAAGCCTGGTTATGGCTAGATATACCCTCTAGTGTGGTTAGCAACACGAATTTAACTACTCGAAATGGAATCGACACATTTCCTACATTAACTTTAAAAAAAGAGGCTTCTTCAAAAAACAAAGGGTTACTTATATCATATTTATCTAGCACATTACAGCAAGCCAAATTGTTAGCAACATCACTACTCATATAATAAATTAGAGTGAGCATAGTTATTCTAATCTCAGGCACGTTCAATTGAACATCAGGAACATTACCTGAAAGAATAGAATTTTTAAAAAGTTTAAACTCTATAAACAAACTAAAGCCGTTAGGCTTATTTATGAGTGAATGAGAATCGAATGCTTTTACCTTTCCAATAAAATCAGGTATTGCTTGAAGTTTGAAATTGTTTCGTGTATAAATAACTGAAACCCCGAGTTCGGAATCAAAAACAGCTTCAGCATATTTAACACAACTTTTAAACCCATTATAAGTTATGGGACTTGTGTAAAATAGAGAGTTTTTCATTTGAATTAAATTTTATAATAATAATCTACTTTTTTCATAAAAAAGGGGAATATGGCGTCTAAAACTAAAAACGCGTTTAGCTTTACGAATTCCATCAATGAACCACGAACCTGTCTTTGAGAATTGAGACTCTGTAGATGCCGCAAGAACACCTTTAAGAAGTTTTACATTTATCTGGTAAACCTTAATAAATGAATATTTAACGTGGGATTGAAGAATTTTAATATGATTTGCGTTTACAATAAAAGAATTTTTGTCGCTACCGGGGTAGCACAAAATTTTATTTTCTGTAATAATCTTATTGAGCAACTCTTCATACCACTTTATAACCATAAAATCACAATAGATATTTAGAATTGAAAATTGATGTTCTGCTGTAATCAAATCAACATTTGATGAATCAATCGGAATCGACTCTTTAAAAGAAAGGTTCATGTCTTTTAGCTCAAGATCACAAAAACCTTTAAAATCGACTGAACAAATTTTATTAGAGTAAAAACGTGAATTCTGAATAAAATCGTTAGAAGAATCTTTAAACATTTCACCCAAGAACTTATTAATTGAAGACTTAAAGAATATTGAATAAAAGGTCAAAAACATCTTTCGGGTTACATAAACATTCTTTATAATTTTATTAAGATCATAAACTTTATCCTCGTTAAAGTAAACTAGGTTAGTCTTATAGAGAGTTATAGCTTGATCCTCAATACTTATCCCATTAAGAGATGTTAGAACTACGAATTTCATAGCTCTAAAAGGTAGGGGTGCATCATCAATTATAAAACCGCCTGAATGCAAAAATGGATCGTTCCCCCAATGTGAGATATCATTGTCGTATTGTAGATTGCATGTATTTATAAATTTTGAATCATTAGAAATAATTGATAGTATTGTAAATTTGAGCTCAAGAAGATTCACTTGAACATACGGAGATTGATCACGATAAACCAAACCATTTTTAAAAAAGTTAAATTCTCTCAAAAGATCAAACCCCCCAATATCCAAAATGTGAGATTTACTAGCCCCTTCCACATTGCGAAAAAATTCTTGTTTAGCTCTAAGTATATAATCTTTCTTTGTATAATCCCTAGCTACTCTAAAATCAGGATAAAAAGCGTTCTCCGCATACTCAACACAACTTTCAAAACCTTTGAATGTTAGGCGATCTGTTTGATACCGTGATAGAATTTTTTTTCTCATAAATATAATAAACTTTATATAAAACAATATTGTCTACAAGATTTGAACTTGTAATGAAATAAATCAAACAGTACCTAAAGCTGCCGCGTATACCATTCCGCCAAGACAATAAAAACTATTAGAGTAAAGAAAAAAACTATTTAACACTAAGGTGATATGAACCACAACTAGAAATGTTGTTATTTTCATAATCAAAATACAGGTCTGGATAAGCTGGGTTATCGTTCAAATAAAAAGCATCTGCAAATTCTCGAAAGACTTTGTAAAAAGTATAGGTACATTTACGCGCCACTATTATATTTCGCTCATGGTTTTTAGCAGAAAAAAAACTTTGTTTACCATAAGTAACACCTGACCTTCCAGAAGCATTTATATAACGATAAGTCTTAAACATACTCAACAAAGTGTCAGAAGAACAAAAAGTTCTCATAAGATAAAAATTTTCTGAAGGAGTACCTGGCAACCCTACACCTGAGTTGACCAAAAAAAGAATCGACGAGTTTACCTGTGAAACATAGGCTTCACTCTTTATGTCTTCAGGTATAACGGCATTCCAACTAATTGGATCAGATGTTCTATTCAAGGCATCACAAACAAGTATAAAATGACTGTCGGCTTTCCTAAAAAATTCACGCAATTCTTTGGTTGAATAGTACTTAGGCCGCTTTACAAAAGCGTCTTCAAATTTATCTATATTAAAATTACCTGTGAAATGAAAATCTTTTGTAGGCCTAGGTTTTTTAATGCCAGATAGGGTAGAAAATTTATATTCTTCTGAATTTGGTTGGATAACAGACGGTTTTTTTCTAAAGACGTTTGTTGACACCCCCGAAAAAGCCAACGTGCTTCCCTTACAAATAACAAAACAGGGTTTATAAAATGTATCACCAGATTTAGAAAAGGTAAAACCTGTTTTATGGTTTTCCTTTACACTTATAGCTGTGATAAAGTTAGAATTCTCCTTTGTCAAAAGATTCGACATAAGAGTTGAAATAAAGTATTTAGTAGTTTTGTTGTCGAAGTATACCTGTTTGTAATCTACATTAAAAAAAGAATCCACATGATTACGATACAAGGTAGTTAGATTTTTTATCAAGGAATCTACGACTAGGTTTACAGGCGCGGGGTTACCGTCTATATACTCAATCACCTCTATAAGTGACTCAATAAAAATCTCACCGAGGTTGTAATCCACAAGTAGCCTACTAAACGAATAAGGTATCTTGTTACCAGAAGGATTGCTACACTCAAATTCTTGAATTTTTGGAATAATACTATTACAACTATCTATAATCATAGGAATATGATTAGCATCTGAACTCCCTTGTATTTTTATATTATGATTGGTTATAATAAGAGCTGCTCCGGAAACATCCTTGCTACTGAGATAAGTAGGACTCCAAAACGGTACAGTTGCGTTCTCAAACTTTGTAATATCGTTAAATGAGAAATCTTTCACTACATTTTGAGGAAGCTGAGTCAACAACGGTGATATACCAAGATCCTTGACCTGGTACGAATCAACGCCAGAACCCAATGTTTTCTTAGATTCAATGAAGCAAGAAAAATTTACAATCTTATTAAGTTTATCCTTAAGGTCAGGGAATGAACAAACTTTTTTAAAAAAGTCTCCATTATCAAAAGAATCTGCAGAGAACATAGCGCTGAACCCACCACCAGAGCCGAGTTTTTTGACAAAAAAGGTAATTGTGTCGTCGGTAAGAAACAAATTAGGAGCGTAAAACAAACGCTTGGAGTAAGTAAAATTAGATTTCATTGTATTTATTAATTTATATTTGTTAAGAAACAGCTAGTAATTCTTGTAAAAAGTAGAGGGCTCTTAAGTAATCGAAGGGTCAAGTTGGGCCTTGTAAAAAAAACAAGACCATAAAAAGATTAAACTGTGCATGAAACAACGACAAAATCCCTAAGGCTTATGTTTAAATAAGATTAACTCAAACTGAGTCTTGTAAAAAACAAGAACACAAAAAGAATAAATCGACTATGAAACAACGATAAAATTCGTAGAGCTTATATATTTAATTATATTAGCTAAGGCCAGGCCTTGTAAAAAAAACAAGACCATAAAAAGATTAAACTGTATATGAAACAACGACAAAATCCCTAAGGCTTCTATTTAATTAGATTAGCTAAGACCAGGCCTTATAAAAAAACAAGACCATAAAAAGATTAAACTGGATATGAAACAACGACAAAATCCCTAAGGCTTCTATTTAATTAGATTAGCTCAGACTGACCCTTGTAAAAAAAACAAGATCATAAAAAGATTAAGCTGTATATGAAACAACGATAGAATCCCTAAGGCTTATGTTTAATTAGATTAGCTCAGACTGGGTCCTTGTAAAAAAAACAAGGTCATAAAAAGATTAAACTGTATATGAAACAACGACAGTATCCCTAAGGCTTATATTTAATTAGATTAGCTAAGACTAGGCCTTGTAAAAAAAAACAAGACTATAAAAAGAATAAAATGTATATGAAACAACAACAAAATCCCTAAGGCTTATATTTAATTAGACTAGCCCTTGTAAAAAAACAAAACCATAAAAAAATAAGCTGTATATGAAACAACAACAAAACCCCCAAGGCTTATATTTAAATTAAATTAACTCAGACCTGGGCCTTGTAAAAAAACAAGGTCATATAAAAAGAATAAGATGCGTATGAAACAGCGACAAAATCCCTAAGGCTTGTATTTGGAATCAGATTAACTCAAATTGGCACTTATAAAAAACAAGACTTCAAAAAGAATAAGCCTTCTATTAGACAGCTACAGAATTCCTAAAGCTTAGGTTAACTCAAATCAGGTCTTGTAAAAAGCAAAGACTTCAAAGAGAAAGCGACGTATACAAGGGGATTACAAGATACCTAATACACTAAGGTAAAGTTTTATAGAAAACTCCTACAAAAAAGAATAAAATTAAAACTTTATTAAAAAAAGGCAACTAAAAGTCTGACCAACTTTTAAAAAATACCAAATACTACACAGGAAAATGTGTTGATTAAACTGGTGAAGAAGGTAGATGTGTCATATAGCCACTGTATATCCAATAAAGACCCTGAGTCTCTTGAATGCACTGAGAATTATTTTAAAAAACAAACACAAATAAAAAAAGTCTGGGAAACGGTACTTTTTAACGAAAAACGGCAATTTTAGGTCATTTTATGTCAAAAATGCACTGAGAATTATTTTAAAAAACAAACACAAATAAAAAAAGTCTGGAAAACGGTACTTTTTAACGAAAAACGTCAATTTTAGGTCGTTTTATGTCAAAAAATGCACTGAGAATTATTTTAAAAAACAAACACAAATAAAAAAAGTCTGAAAAACGGTACTTTTTAACGAAAAACGTCAATTTTAGGTCGTTTTATGTCAAAAAATGCACTGAGAATTATTTTAAAAAACAAACACAAATAAAAAAAGTCTGAAAAACGGTACTTTTTAACGAAAAACGTCAATTTTAGGTCGTTTTATGTCAAAAA
>MDLB01000085.1 GCA_001730085.1 PVC group bacterium (ex Bugula neritina AB1) | reverse complement strand
ATTGTTAGTAATCGTTAATAAGAACGTTACGGTGAAATTTTCCCTTAGCTTTGTACATACCGCCCGTCACAGTTCGGAATATTGTTAAATTTGACAGGTCTTTTTATAAAGCTTTATTTTTTAACAATTAACTGAGCTGAAGTCGTAACAAGGTAGCCGTAAGTGAACTTGTGGCTGAAATTTTATTTAATTATATGGATTTATATTATAAGTTTACTTTTTTATAGGTAATATCAAAGATTAAAAAAACATTTCGAACTTTTATATATTTAAAAATATGAAGATACTGTAGTAACAACGGGAAAAATCATATAAAAAACGATTACAAATAAAAATAAATTAATCTCTAAATGGTAACTAACGTTAATAATTTTTCACAAAAGTTTAAATCTAAGCAGGTCTTTTTTTCTATAGAAATTAGTTGTAACTATAATACGGAATTTATATCGAAAAATATGACAAACGTAAATACTATTCTTTTTATAAAGAATAGTATTACTTCTTTTAAGAAGCTTTCTCTTGTAAAATCACATCATGTTTTTAAAAAATCTAAAGAAAAATTTGTTATGGTAGAGCCGCATAAAATACTTTATGTTTCACCATATTTTTCGAATCAATCAGATTTGTTTAAATTTATAGGAGATGTGGTTATCTTTTATTTTTTTAAGTTGTCATACTCTTCTAAACTTAAGTTTAAGCTTAAGTGTTCAAAGTTTAATTTAAATTTTAATTAATTAAAATTTAAATTAAACTTAGGGTGTTTAGCCCTGAGTTTTTATAATACCTTCTTTTAATTAGATAAAAACAAAGGTTAAAATCAATTTGATAAATATTAATATGGCAGGGCGCAAATAAATTTACCAACTTTTTTTAGAGACCCTTACAGAAGTAAGGCTTGAGTAGATAATATATAGGAAAACTAGAACACTACATATTGAAATTATTGAACCAAAAGTTGCTACCATATTCCATCCCAAATATGCGTCTGGATAATCAGGAATTCTTCTTGGTATACCAGCTAGACCTAGAAAATGTATAGGAAAAAAGGTTATGTTTACTCCAATAAAAAGAAGAAAAAAATGTACTTTACTTAGAATGTTTGAGTAAGTTTTTCCGGTAATTTTACCAAACCAGTAGTAAAACCCTCCGAAAACTCCAAAAACTGCTCCAAGTGACAACACATAGTGAAAATGTGCTACTACATAATAGCTATCGTGAAGTAGCAAGTCTAGACCACAGTTAGCACAAGCAACACCAGTTACACCACCAAGAGTAAAAAGAATAATAAACCCAACAATAAAAATTATAGGGGTATCCAATTTAATAGATCCCCCCCATATTGTTGCTATCCAAGAAAAACATTTGATCGAAGTCGGCACTGCAATAATCATCGTAGCAGCTGTAAAGTACGCACGGGTATCAAGATCCAATCCAACTGTAAATATATGGTGTGACCAAACAACCAACCCAATCACTCCAATTGAAATCATAGCGTAAGTTATACCTATATATCCAAAAACGGGCTTTTGACTAAATGTAGATACAACATGTGAAACGATACCAAATACAGGAAGAATAAGTACATAAACTTCTGGGTGAGCAAATACCCAAAATAGATGTTGAAATAGAACGGGGTCCCCACCTCCAACCGGGTCGAAGAATGTCGTGTTAAAGTTTCTATCGCAGAGTAGTATTGTAATAGCTCCGGCAAATACTGGAAGAGTCAGAACAAGAAGAAGAGTTGTTACAAGAATCGACCAACAAAACAATGATAGCCTATGCATTGTTATACCTGGAGATCTTATATTAATAATTGTAGTAATAAAATTAATAGATCCTAGAATTGATGATACCCCAGCTACATGCAAACTGAAGATACCTAGGTCTACTGCAGCACCTGAATGAGCTTGAACTCCAGACAATGGAGGATATATTGTCCAACCAGTTGCAGCTCCGGTTTCCACAAGAGATGAGCTTACGAGCAAGAGTAGTGAAGGAGGGAGCAACCATAGACTAATGTTATTCAATCTCGGAAAACTTATATCTGTACTACCAACTATAATAGGTACAAACCAATTTCCAAATCCACCTAGCAATGTAGGTATTAGAAAGAAGAAAATTATGATGAGTCCATGAGCTGTAATAAGCACGTTATAAAGATTATAATTGTTATACAGTACGACAGCTCCAGGAGATACTAGTTCTGCTCTAATAACAACAGATATAACTGTACCTACAATACCTGAAAAACCACCAAAAATCAAATATATAGTTCCAATATCTTTATGATTTGTTGAAAAAAACCATCTAGATAGGAAAAAATAACCTGAAGACATTTAAATATAATTTATACAAAGTTGTTATATCGAGAAAGGAAAGATTTGAACTTTCAACTTAAGTTTTGGAAACTTACGCTCTACCAAATTAAGCGACTTTCTCCAAAACTTTTTGTTATGTATATGTGGTTAAAATTTTTCTTAAAATAACATTAACACCATCAGATTTGAACTGATAACGTCTCCCGTGTAAGAGGAGTGCTCTACCATTGAGCTAGATGTTATAAAAATTAAATAGCAAAAAATAAAAAATTTACATGTAAAACTGATTTCGTACCTTGGGTTGAATTCTGAATATACTGTATATGCTTTATGCTTTGTAAAAAAATAACTATTGTACCAATTGTTACTCGTGTTAGAACTCTTAAATGAAACTTTATCTCCCTCAAGCAATTTGAAAGATTTATTAAAAACTTGTCTATCGTTGACACTTACATAACCTATTCTAATAAAGAAAGCTGATTCCAAGCTTGTCCGTACAAATCTAGAGCAAACCAAACTAAAGCTAAGGTTTGAATGCATTTTTTTAGGATTGTTTATTGTGTTACCAAACAAAATTTTATTTTGTTTTTCGTTTAGCCTATGTTGACTGTAAAAATTACTAATATTCATTACGTCTTCTATAGCGTTAGCTGTTGATTTAGAACTTATAGTCAACTTAAGTTTATTCCATTTAGATTTATGGCAATTAGATATAACTTTAGAAGTAAAACGAGGATTGTTTATGAAATTTTCATTAAATTTTTTAAAAACTTTAAACATATTTACTTTATAAAAGATAGGAAAAGTTGTAGGAAAAGAATTTCAATAATAAAATTTTTATAGCCTGTAACAATATTGTATGAAGACAAGTTCGAAAAAGAATCGCTAATTGAGATGACTGGAATGTTATTATCAACACATTCTCGGGTCACAGACCACATCTTAGTACTCGGGAACACAATAACTAGTGAAGGCTTTTCTTTTTTAAAAAAGCCGAAGAAAATATTAAAAAATCTAAGCTTTTTAGAGCTTCTAAAAAAAACAGAATGCCGTTTAAGATTGTATAGCTGAGTTGTTTGATTCAAATAATTCCAATTACTAATTATACCGTGAATCCAGGATCTAAGAAAAAAAACGTTTGGTTGCACGTTCTTCTCACCTATTATCATGTACAAAGAAAAATATTTACTTACATTTGAATTTCCGAAAATAAGAATTTTTTTATTTTGAATACTTGTTAGATGATTTGCCAACCTTAGTGACAAAAAAACTGTGTTAATTATTTTATTTATATTAAGGGTTGTCTTATTATTTCGACGGGTAAACAAATAGTCTGATGTGATTTTTTTGTTATAATAAGAAGTTCGATGAGCGTTCAAGTTTATAAAAAAAAGCAATATTTTTTTATAGGAAGTCATTACAAATTTTGATAAATAATACCTTTTGAGTTATAAATAGAAAATTTATACAGAATTATGATCTTTTTCGACAACTCTTCAATAGCATGTTTGTTCGAGCTTTGAATAAGTACTCCCTTGTTCATGTTAAATGATTTTACATAAGTTGATGAGGGAATAAAAATAAAGAAAGAAAATGAAGTGTTGATAGAAATCTTCATAAACATCTTATTTATAAGAGAAATGCTTAGCCCCAAGCCTTGAATTATAAATTTAGCAGAGAATATCTTAGATGCTTTAATTCTTTTAAACTTAATAAAGTTATAAAGAAGAGTTTTGTAAAATGTTTGAACCGAGTTAATTGACTCAATTTTTTTTGGAACAAAAACAATGAAGTTATTTGAGTTATTAACTATATAAAAAATACACTTTGAATGGTTAACTGAGACACGGGTTTTAAGTATAAATATATTAAAACTCGTTGAGTATTGAGTTGAAATCTTATACGGTATGATTTTTATAAAATCATCACCTTTATGTGAAAAATTATAAATCATTTTTATTTGATAAAATAGTAATTATAACAAACGCAATACCACCAGAACGTATTTTTTTTATAAGTGAATCTGAATTCAAGTAATCAAATTTAGACGACAAAAACAAAGGTGTAATGTTATTCTGTGAATAAATACCAAACAAACGCTTATGCGAAAGGTGCAATAGTTGACCACTTTTTGAAAAAAAACTAATTTTTTTCATAACGGGATAACCATTTTTAAATCTTAGCTTAATAAAAAGTCTATTACCTGAAATATAAACATAATCAACATAACCACATATATACATAGAATTAAAAAAATTCAAATAAGCTCTATTATAGGGTATGCTAAAATACATACGTTTATTTATAATGTGAGAATTCAAACTAGAAAACAATTTAGAATATGAAAAAAAACTCAATATTAAATTAAAACTTCGGGTAGCTGGAAGGACTTGAACCTACAACAGTTGCTCCACAGACAAATGTATTAACCAATTATACAACAGCTACCGTCAAAATAGGATGGAAGGTTTCGAACCTACGAGGATTAGCTCCAAAAACTAACGCTTTACCTAAATTAAGCTACATCCCATATAAATATAGAGGAAGAAGGATTTGAACCTCCGATATTATGTTTTATAATATTATTGTTTAGCAAACAACCACTTTAAACCACTCAGTCACTCCTCCAAGTTAAAAAAGGGCATAACCTATCTACTTCACCAAAAACAATATCTTGAGACCCAATAATCGTGACAATATCTGCTAGCTTATGACCGTTAGACATAAAATCCAAACTCTGAAGGTGTGAAAAACCTGGGGCTTTGATTTTACATCGATACGGTTTATTTGATCCGTCAGAAACAAGATAAAGACCGAACTCCCCTTTAGGAGCTTCTGTAGAAATATAAACGCTACCACTAGGTACACAAAAACCATCTGAAAAGTACTTAAAGTGCTGGATAACACTTTCTATAGAAGATTTAATATGAAATCTACTTGGGTTCGTAAATTTAGAAGAGGACTTAACTGGCCCAGAAGGAATTTGATTAATACACTGCAGAATAATGTTAATAGATTCCCGCATTTCATATATTCGGATAAGATATCTATCATAACAATCACCATTTGAACCTACCGGAATGGAAAAATTTACGTTACTATAGATCTCATAGTTAAAAACTTTACGCAAATCCCAAGGTATACCGGATCCACGCAGTATTACGCCACTAAATCCCAAATCTAGAGCACATTTATTAGAAACAACACCAACATTAACTAGCCTACCTTTCCAAATTTTATTGGATGTCAGTAGCTCTTCAATTTCATCCAGACGATGAATAAAGGATATACAAAAAGTATAGATATCATTAATCAATCCAAGCGGAATGTCTTGAGAAACACCAGAAGGACGGATATAAGAAGCGTGTATTCGAGCACCAGAAACGCGCTCATAAAATTCTAGTAGTTTTTCTCGCTCATCGAATCCCCAAAAATAAGGTGTTATAGCTCCTACGTCAAGGGCGTGGCAACAGACGAACAATAGGTGATTCAGAATGCGTGTAATTTCAAGAAAAATAACTCGAATATATATTGCTCGAACGGGTACTTGAATTCCACATAGATATTCAACAGCTATTGTGTAAGTGTGCTCCTGAGATATTATAGATACATAATCCAATCGATCAAAATATGGCAACGCTTGAGAATAAGTTTTATATTCAATTAGCTTTTCAGTACCTCTATGAAGCAACCCAATATGGGAATCAGCTTTTTTAATAGTTTCTCCTTTTAGATTCAAAATCAACCGGAGTACTCCATGTGCTGCGGGGTGCTGAGGTCCAAAATTCAGAGAAAAAGATTTAAGTTCTTGACAATTTATAGAATGACGTTTCATTTAATTATTTTTATTTTAAGTTAAGCAAAGCTAATAAAACTTGTACGATATAAAATTTAATCTTTTTTAGAACCGTATTTAGAACGGGAATTCTTTCTTTTATTAACGCCAGAGCAATCAAAAACACCTCTGACGACTTTAAAATAGATGGCTGGAAGATCCTTTACTCTTCCTCCACGAATAAGAACAGATGAATGTTCTATTAGGTTATGACCTTCACCTGGAATGTAAACTGAAACAATCTTTCTATTAGAAAGCAAAACCCTAGCTACTTTTCGAACAGCTGAGTTAGGTTTACGTGGGGATATAGTAAAAACTTTCAAGCATTGACCTTTTATAAAGGGCTTAAAATCTAGTATACGATTTTTTTGAGATGTAGACTTCTTGATCCTAGGATTTTTTATAAGTTGGTTAATTGTCATAAATTAATTAATTAAAGTTTTGCTATCGTCATGATAGAAATTATTAGACAAAACGTGTTTACTCTTACTATAAGCTTTTATCAATTCTTCACTAAGTATTTTATTATAGTTACCTTTTATTTTACTCTGTTTTTTAACGTTATTCAAATAATGAAAAGCTCTAAAAAAGCTTTGTTCAACATTAAGAAGATGGTTTGTCCTCTCTTTTGAAGACATTTTCGTCAACGGAGAGATGTTAAATAGAGCTGTTATAACAATAAAATTAGGATCTTTATGCTTAAGTTTATAAAGCCTAAAGAGTAGTTTATGGAAAGTCTTTGAGGATTTTGTGTACTTACCATCTCTAAAAAGAGTTTTTATAAACTTATTAAGAATATCAGCATGATAAATCATGGTATCTTTTATATTTAATTAGCGAAATTGAAGCTGATGATATTCGAGAGATTTGATTATGAGCCTGCTGAAATTTTGAAGTTTTTTTAAAAAAGCTTACCTTGTTCAAGGTAAGGTACACAGACCCTACCATGGCTGCCAGAAGAATTACACCAGAAAGAAGTAGATAAAAAAAATAATGTGTGTATAGAATTTGAGAAAATGTGTTTACATTATTAATCGAATCAATAATTTGAATGTAATTCAACAAATAAGTTGAAGGAATAGCGTGGTTGTAAGCTGGCCAAGTCAACATAATAAAAATTATATATACGAACGATAGGAAACAACAAGAAAACAAAAAAAGGTAAAACAAATAAGACGGAGAATCCAATTTCATATGTTTTTGAGAAAAATCAAATTGGTTAAGGTTTAGTATCATAATTACAAACAAAAACAAAACTGAAATAGCACCAACATAGATAATAATAAATAGAAATCCAAGAAAATCCGAACCGGACAACAAGAGCAAGCAAGACCCATTAAAAAAGCTAAGGATAAGAAAAAACGCTGAATGTACCGTATTATAGACTGAAATAACAAAAAAGCTTGAAATAATTATTGTTATAGAAAATGTAACAAACAAAATAAGTTCCATTGTTGTAAAAATTAATTAAAATTCGGGATGATAGGAATTGAACCTATGACCTTTTACTCCCAAAATAAATACGCTACCACTACGTCACATCCCAACGTCACAACTTTATTAGCATAAGCAGACTTGAACTGCTGACAATTTGATTATCGATCAAACACTCTACCAACTAAGTTATATGCTAAAGTATAAGAAAAAAAAATGAATCGAAACGTAATAACCTAGATTAAACAAAAAAGGCAACGATGTTGGAAACACAAACAACAAAATAAAAAAGACGACAAGCACCGATACGAAAGTAGACGCATTCGAAAAAAAATAACAAGTAGGAAAATAATTTTCTGAGAAACTAGATGAAAAAATAAACAACTTAATAACTTTTATATAATAAAAAATATTAATAACAGAAAATACAATAAAAAACCACAGAATAAAAACTGACATCATATCAACGAAAGAAAGTATAATAAAATATTTAATAAAAAACCCACTAAATGGAGGAATCCCTGCCATGGAAAAAATTACTATGGAAAAACAAAATGTAAAGAAATAGTTTTCTCTTAGGAGTCCTTCTAGCTCATCAAGAAAGATAATAACGTTACTATTTTTCTTAGTTATACACATAACCAACATAAAAATCAAAATAGAAGAAACTAGGTAAACCATATAATAGATAAAAGCAAATTGAAAACTGCACAGCGTATTTATACTTATACTCAATATAACGAATCCATAATGGGAGATCGAACTAAAAATAAGAAATCGCTTAACCCGTTTCTGATATGACAAGCCAAGGGAACCAATAGCCCATGAAAAAACTGTGAAAAACAAGAAAATAAATTGATAAAACGAAAGATAATGTGTTGAAACAAAACGGAGCAAGCAAATTAGAAGACTAAATTTTGAAGCAGTCATAATAAATATAGATAGAGACATTTCCACCCCTTCAATAATATCAGGTATCCATATATGAAAGGGAGCAACACCGAGCTTGAATATAATACTAAGAAAAACAAAGGTAAAACCTACATACACTATAGAGTATTCTTGGAAGTTAAAATTAACAAGATCTTGCAAAAAATAATAATTTGTTGTACCTATAAAACCATAAATAAGAGAGGATCCAAAAAGAAAAAATCCAGATGAAAATGCCCCTATAATCAAATACTTTAGGCTGGATTCTATGGAAAATGATGAATTCTTATTTGAAGCAGACAAGATGTAAATTGTAATAGACTGCAATTCCAAACAAAGGTAAACTGAGATGAGATCTGTTGAAGAAACCAAGATAAATATAGAAAAAATAGAAACAAGGTATATATAAAAAAACTCATAATAGTTAAAGAAGCTAAGCCTGTTATTAATAGTATAAGAAACCAAACAATTCAATGCCAAAAAAAGAATAAACAATTGACTATAAGAACTAATAGAATCACAAGCTACTGAACCAAAAAATTGAATCGTAAAAAAAGAGGGACTATTGAATACAACCATCATAACAAAAAAGGTGATGAATATAGTGTATGCAAATGATACACTATTAAACGTAAATGTTTTTGAATTATGAACAAGCTTTTGCGTTGATATCAAAGAATAAAAAAGCAATACAAAGCACAAGGACATACCAAAAAAAATAATTGGGAATAGTGAGATTAGCTCAGAAAAGAGAATTTTGTACATAACAAATAATATGCTTAATATATGTTTATAAAGAATTAACGATGAAAGGACTTGAACCTTCAGCAACAAGATTATGATTCTTGTGTTCTAACCATTTAAACTACACCGCCGATAAAACTTAAACTAAATTTATTTTACATACCTTATAACAGAGCTTTCAAATCGTCCAGTTATAGGAATGATGACTAGTAGAAAAACGAAATAATAAAGAGTAGAAATTTGACCGATTTCAATGAAAGGCGATTCAACTTCATTTTGTCCAACCCACCCTAGTACAAAGCAGTCAACTACAAACAACCAAAACAGCTTCTTAAATAGTGGCCTAAATGAAGTCGATTTAAATTCTGATGAAGTAATAAAAGGAATAAAAATAAAACACAAAATAGCGCCAAACATTATAATAACACCCCCAAGTTTATGGGGAATTGACCTAAGAATAGCGTAAAAAGGCAAAAAATACCATTCAGGAACAATATGTGCTGGAGTCACTATTGGGTTAGCAGGTATATAGTTGTCTGGGTGACCGAGAATATTAGGATAAAAAAAGAGAAAAAAAGAAAAAACAATTAGAAGAATAAAAATACCCAAAGAATCTTTAATAAAAAAATAAGGGTAAAATGGAATTGAATTATTATATGTATTCAACCCAATAGGATTGTTTGACCCATGTAGATGTAGGCATGCTAGATGTAGAAAAACAAAACCTACAATAAGAAACGGAAAGAGATAATGAAGACTAAAAAACCGATTAAGAGTCGGGTTGTCTACAGAAAACCCCCCCCAAACCCACAATACAATCGAGTCTCCAACAAGAGGGATTGCTGAAATAAGGTTTGTAATAACTGTTGCACCCCAAAAAGACATTTGACCCCATGGTAGAACATAACCAATGAAACCAGTGCCCATCATAAGAATAAAAATAACCACCCCAGAGCACCACAAAGCTTCGCGAGGGTTAACAAAAGAACCGTAAAACAAACCCCGAAATATATGAAAATACACCACAATAAAAAAGAAGCTAGCTCCATTAGAATGAATGTACCTTAGTAGCCAACCACTAAACACATCACGTATAATGTGCTCAACACTTATAAAAGCAATTGAAACATTTGGAGTGTAGTGTATAGCCAAAAAAATACCAGTAACAATTTGAACAAACAATATAAATCCTGAAAGTAGGCCGAATCCCCAAAAGTAACTAATATTTTTAGGGGATGGGTAATCAATAAGGTGATTCTGGCCAACAGAAAAAATAGGTATTTTATTTATACGCATTTTATTTAATATTTAAAAGAGTAAAATTTAGCTAGCATAACATTAGATTTTCGTGTTAGATTACTTATTGTAAAACGTAGCTCTTGAGACATCTGAATAGGAAAACATACAACTCGACGCTTCTCAAAATCAAACTTAATTTCACTATAACCACACAAAGGAAAGTCTTTCCTTATTGGGTAACCTTCAAAACCATAATCAGTCAAAATTCGGCGGAGATCCGGATGAGATTCAAAAAAGAGTCCAAATATATCAAAAGCTTCACGCTCGAACCAATTTGCAACACTAAAAACAGAGGAAATCGACGGAACTGATTCTGAAGGAAGTACTCGTACTTTAATCGAAGTTCTATTGACAAATTTATAAGAAAGAACTTGATAACAGATTTCAAACCTTGATTTAGATATAAAGAAATCAGTACAACTCAAATCACTTATAGTCTTATAATTACAATTTGAATGAAACTTAAGGAAAGAAATTACTTGAATAAGATTGTCTTTAGTTATAAAAATACTAATATTTCCCTGCCGTTCCAATTTAATAGATGAAACAACTCTGTTAAAGACGCTCCGCAACCAAAAAATATAAAAAAATTGTGAGTAATTCTTATAAATAAAATTTTTATTATTAATTAGTTTAACCATGGAGAAGGTGTAGATGGTCTATTGAAAGTGAATTATGAATTTTAAAATACAAAACGAGAACGGCCAACGCTACCGCCGATTCAGAAGCGGCAACTGTCAAAATATATATAACAAAAAGTTTACCGACCATGTCATCAAGATAGTGTGAAAAAAAAACAAGGTTAAGGTTAACCGATAGAAATATCAATTCAACACAAAAAACTACAAGGATAATACTTCGATAGTTAAGAGCAATGCCTACTATACCAATAAAAAAAACTGAAAGAGAAACTAGGAGATAAGGAAAGATATGTATTGACATAAAAAAAGATTATAGAGTTGGTATAAACACCAATTACAATGTAGAAGTACACTTGAAACAAAAACGACCCAACTTATGGAAAATGGCAAAAAAACTTTCCAACACAACCGCATTAGTTGGTCATAGCGATATCTAGGAAACGCTGCCCTTACCCAAACAAACAAAATAACGAAAATAAAAACCTTTACTGACAAAATAAAGCTACTAAAGAAACTAAAAAAACCCCAACCTCCGAGAAAAAGCAACGAAATCAGCGTGCTCATAAGAAACATGTTAGCAGATTCTCCAAGAAAAAAAAGCGCAAAACTTATGGCAGAATACTCAACATTGTATCCGGAAACCAACTCAGCTTCTGCTTCTGGTAGATCAAAGGGGTGGCGAGAGGTTTCAGCCAAAGCTGAAATAAAAAACAAAATAAATATAGGAAATATTGGGAAAAGATACCAAATATTTATTTGGGATTGTACGATTGTTGACAAATTAAATGAACCTGAGCAAAGAATAACTGAAACAACAATAAAGCCTATGGATACTTCATAAGATAGTATTTGGGCAGATGACCTTAGCGCTCCTAGAAAAGCGTATTTGGAGTTGCTTGACCAACCCGCTATAATGACACCGTAAACACTTAGTGCGGAAACTGAAAAAATAAATAGAATACCTAGATCCAAATCAGCATACACATACCCGAGTGAAAAAGGAATAGCTGACCAACTAAACAAACTAAGAAAAAAAGAAAAAACAGGAGCAAATAGAAAAAGTTTTTTATTAGAGCTACTAGGTAGAATAATTTCTTTCAAGAAAAGCTTCAGACCATCAGCAAACGCTTGTAGAATTCCAAAATAACCAAAAACGTTTGGTCCAAACCGTCTCTGAATAGAACCTATAGCTTTACGCTCAAAAATTGTAAAATATGCAACACAAATTAGCAAAAAAATAATAATAAAGATTATTTTTACAAAACTCAAAAACATTTTTTTTATTTAAAAGATTTAATTGAGAAAGCCCCAACGGGACACAGATCGACCAGGTTTCCACTAAAAACGCTCTTCAACAATTTTTGCTGAAAAATTGAAATCTCAGATGAATTACCCCTTCCAACAAGACCAAGATATTTATTCTCTATATACTCAAAATTAAACCTTGTACAACGTGTACAAGAAATACAACGTGTCATGATTGTGTTAATTAGAGCACCCCAAGATTTTATTTTAACCGTTGATTTTTCATAAAAGAAGCGAGATCTATTGGAACCAAATTGATAAGAATAGTTTTGAAGATCACAAGAACCCCCTTGATCACATACAGGGCAATCTAGAGGGTGACTTTTTAGAATAAATTCCAGAATTATTTCTTGAGCTTTAAGAATAGGGGGAGAATCTGTTATAATAGCCATGTTTATTATAACTTGTTTAGTACAAGAAACTTCTAGCTTTGGACTACCTTTAACTTCAACAAGACATATTCTACAATTACCAGCTACTATTATACGTTCATGGAAACAAAACCTTGGAATAATAAAGCCGTAAAAAAAGCAAGCTTTATATACAGTCCAATAGGAAGGAACAGAATAAGAATTTTTATTAATTGTAATATTTACCATTTTTTATATATAAAAGATATCTGAAATAAAGTAACTAAAATTAAATAGAAGATCAAAACAAGGTGACGGATTTAGACCTATAAAAATAGAAACGCTAAACAAGCTTATAAAAGTGAAGAATTCACACCCAATAAGGTCTCTAGAAAAGGAAATAAAATTGGTTTTTAGATTACCGTAAGATATCCTGTTAAATAGGAACAAAGTATAAAAACCACTTAGAATCAAGCTCGAAGAGCAAATAACTGCTAGGTAGATATTTTCAAAAAATAGACTCAACAATATAATAAGCTCACCAACAAAACTTGAGGTACCTGGAAATCCAATATTCCCCAAACAAAAAAATAGAAAAAAAGAGACAAATATTGGCATAGTGTGTACGAGTCCTGAAAAGTACTTAACTATACGAGTACCAAACCTGTTATATAGAATACCCACACAAAAAAACAGAGCAGAAGAGACAACCCCGTGAGAAATTAGTTGAAAGATTGAACTTATAATACCTAGGGGATTAAAAGAGAAAATACTAACAACTATAAGACCTATATGAGAAATGGAAGCGTAAGCAATAACACGCTTTATATCTATTTGCCTAAGAGCAACAAAAGAAGCGTAAATAACTGACAACATCCCTATAGTAAATACTAGAGGCTTAAAAAAAGCGCTAGCTATAGGAAAGAGAGGTATTAGAAAACGTAGGAATCCATAAGCCCCTAGTTTTAGAAGAACCCCAGCTAGAATTACAGATCCACATGTGGGAGATTCAACATGGGCCTCAGGTAGCCATACATGTACTGGATATAGCGGAATTTTAATACTAAAGGCAAAAAAAAATAGAAGCCATAGAACCTTTTGTTTAAAGAAAGGTATTGTATTTTCAATCAAAAGAAGGTAGTTTGAAGTCCCTGTCTCAGAAAGAAGAAAAACAATACCTATCAACATGAAAAGAGATCCTATAATAGTGTAGATGAACAATAGGAAGCCTGCCCGAATTTTTCGATCCCGACTACCAAGAAAACCGACAATAAAAAATATAGGAATCAAAACGGCTTCAAAAAAAACATAAAACACTATAACATCTAGGGTTGTAAATGAAGTTATAAGAAAAAACTCCAAAAATAGAAAGCTAATATAAAAAGATACAGGTTCACTAGACTTCCAAGAAAAAAGAAAGCACATTGAAATTAGAAAAGTTGTCAATATCAAGAATACCAAAGACAAACCATCAATGCCCATATAAAAACCTGAATCAAA
This sequence comes from PVC group bacterium (ex Bugula neritina AB1), assembly GCA_001730085.1. Taxonomy (GTDB): domain Bacteria. The sequence goes on along the minus strand of MDLB01000085.1, from coordinate 10,300 downwards.
AAAATTGAAAAGTTTAATAGTGCTTATATATTGAAACTTTAGTTGAGAAATGTCAAAAAATATAAACAAAATTAGAGAAAGGTTAAATGAAATCAATGACGCAAGAAAACTTACTTCTTTTTTAAGATCTGAAAAAAGAAAAGTCATCACAGCGCCAACTAGAGGGGTAGTTATTATGAAAAAAAAAACATAATGCATCATATTTTTTTATAAGGAACGTTTTTTAATTTTTGTTGCATCTCCTTTAAAGATACCAATTATAGTAGTTATCTCTTTTATTTTTTTAGGAATATCTCCAAAAAGGAAAAAACTTACAGATATCAAAATAAGGAGCTGAAAAAAAGATACCATAAATTAAAAGAGTTTTTACTTACTACTCACTAAGAGATTCGGAAATCCAGAGTAGGTAATCTTCTACTGGGAGAACCTCAACAACGATGGGCATTATACCGTGGTTTACTCCACAAAGTTCACTACACTGACCGTAAAACACACCAACCCGTTCCACGAAAACGCTTACTTCATTAAGCCGCCCTGGGCATGCGTCAATTTTAACACCAAAAGATGGAACTGTCCAACAGTGTAGAACATCTGAACTTGTTACAATAAGTCTAACATGAGTACTTTCTGGTAGTATAATCCTATTATCCACTTCTAGTATTCTCAAGAAACCTATTTCCAAATCTTCATCTGAAAGAAGGTAAGAATCAAATGACAAGGAATCGTCGTTAGTTGCAAAATAGTCCGAATACTCATAACTCCAAAACCATTGATTACCAATTACTTTCAAGGTTATCGCTGGGTTAACAGACTCATCTACAGCATATAGAAGACTAAAACTTGGAATTGCAATAAAAAGAAGAATTACAATAGGAATCAACGTCCAAATAATCTCGATTGAAGTTCCATGAACAATTGGGACAGCTTTAACGATTTTTGATTGATTAAACAATACGAGAATTCTAAAAATAAGCCAAGTAACAAAAGCAACAATAAAGATAAAGATAAATATCAAATCATTATGAAATTTCAAAATACCAACCGCGATAGGGGTTGCAGGATCCTGAATACCAAATTGCCAAGCGTCTGCTGAATCACAGAAACAAAAAAAATTAAACATTTTTATTTATATATTATATTATATTATATTTACATCTCCTTAAATTGGATTTGAACCAATGGTTTTATAATTAACAGTTATACGCTTTAACCAGCTAAGCTACTAAGGAATAAGTTCTAAGAGTATTATAAACCCTTTAAACATTACCAAATTTGAATACCGCGGTGTAGGTTTATTTATAAAATCAGAAGAAATTCTTATTAGAGGATCTAGGTTATTAACTAGTCTACGGTTGTGCTTATGTAGATTTTTAAATGACCTGTCAAAGTATATAGTTAGAGTATTAACGTCATTTGCCCCTACACGACAAGACTGCATGCCTTTACTTAGATAATAAGCAAATTGATCATCCGCCACAGCCAAATTAAAAATATACATATGAAAATCTGCATTTAGGAATTGCAAATAAAGCCTTAGTATAGAAAAATCCCTAGAATTGTTACTGACAAAGTAGCCGCTTGGCCGTTCAAAAAGTATAGATTGTTTATATGAAGACACCTCTTCTATAGTTTGTACATTAAATTCATTAGAATCTTTACTTTCTACTATGTATCTAAAGTAAGGGGTAGGCTTAGGATCAACAAAATCCCTCATTAGACGCTGATGCCGGCGTTCACGAAAACTTTTATCAAGAAGGTTGTTTAGTCGACCAAAAGGCGAATCGATGTCATCAAAAAATTTAGCTCTAATTTTTGTAACAAAATTTATAATTAGATGTATTCTACGCACGTCAGAAAGGTTATCTTGAACGGTCTTACTATAAGCTTCAGAAATAGTACATACTTGCTCTCTAAAGTCTATGTCTGACACCGTACTCAATATAATAAACCTAACAACATCGAAAAAAAAAGATTTATTCCGCTGTTCTAGATGATTAAAAAGTGGATCGTCCGAATTAAAACCTTGGTAACCTTTCGAAGTTTTTTCTACCATATTACAATAGATTATGAAATCGTTATCTGGATAAAGCATAGATATAATTCCCAACCTTGGATCTACAAACTTCAAAGTAAGCGTGGGTGCGATTCCTTTAAGAATAGCCTCTCTAAACTTGATAAAATCTTCCTTTAGTTTATTACCATTAGGTCTATTATCAAAAGTGTTAATGTCATATGTTTTAACTATAGAAATAAAATCTTTTAGAGCGTTATCCTTAAAGTTACGTGCAGTAAACTTACTAGGAATATTAGAAAAGTTGGGATCAAAATTTATAGACGCGTATATAACGCAATTTTTAAAACCTTTATGAGTTAGCTCTGAAACTTTAAAAAGGTTTGGGTATGAAGCTCTTATCATAATAATTAATGTTATCTGTAAATTGTTATAAAGCTAGTAAAACATAAAAATTTATTATAGAACCCTGCATTAGCAGGTTATTATTTAGTGGAGTAGCCTTTAGATTTATTACAGCCTCATTTACAAATTGGACTGAAAGTTCTTCACTTGTAAGGTCAAAGTAAGTCATAACACTTAGGTTTATGTTATAAATATTATGGAGTGAAAGATCAAAATATGAGGATAGAGTATGGGCATTATTTGCATCTACTAGACAAGATTGTATACTGTCTTCTAGGAAAAAAATGAATTCACCATCAGTTTTAACTCTATTAAAAATATATTCATAAAAGTTCACTGTCAAGGATTCACAATAAACCTTTAGAGGGTTAAAATCTGAAGGATTATCTTTTATAGCAAAACGGAAATTTGAAACTTCAAAAAACCCATAAGATTCATATGAAATTTCTTTAAAAGTGATATCAACACTACGGATAAGAGGGTTAATTGTAAAGCGCCTAATCTTTTTACTAGCATTACCAACATCTATATTATTAAAAGCTTTAACTTCAGAATATTTGAAAAGTCGAATCAAGGAGTTATTAACCTCATAAAGCTTAGCATTTGAACCCTTAAAAAATTGATTATGAATTTTAGTTGCGAAGTTCCTGATTAGATCTATTTTAGCGGCGTCTGTAATGTTATCGTGTGGAAAAGCTTTATTATAAACCTCTATTATAACAGAGACTTGATTAAGATAATCCAAACCTCCAACAGTACTCAACACTATAAACCTAACAGCATTGAGGTAAAACCCCTTGTTGTTGACTCCTAGATGAGAAAAAAAAGGGTCGCCAACAGAAATACATTTAGAACCCACTGAATCTTTTACAAGATTACAATAAGCTATAAGGCAAGAGTCAAAAGAAACTATAGCTAGAACAGTGAATCTAGGATCTATAAATTTCAACTTAAGTATTGGAGTGTTACCAGAAACGATTGAATCTCTAAAGATACAAAATTCCTTCTTTTGACGAAAACCATTAGGTCGTGTATCAAAAACATTAATGTCATACAACTTAAGTTTTAGAACAAAATCTTTTATAACAGTATCTTTAAAATTATTTTCAGAAAATTTAGAGGGAATAGAAAAATTAAAATCAAACTTTGCAGCAGCATATCTAACACAGTTTTTAAAACCTTCATAAGATATGGGCCGAGAATTATAAGAAAACTTGTACATAGAGATGTTAAACTATAAATATACACTACTAAACCCTAGGTCAGATTCGAACTGACAAATTTTATGTCAAATATAACTTATGACAAGCACTTTAGCCAATTAAGCATCTAGGTCTGAAAAAGAATTATATGTAGTATATTAAAGATAAAGCCCTGTTACTAAAAAGAGTATCAATAAAACCTCAACCAAACTTAATTACTGCAGTCTATTATAAGTATGAATACCCCACCGGAGTTGTTCAGCAATATAAAGCTAACCTAAACTATGAAAAAAAAAGTTTAGTCAAAAAACGAGTTGTTATAAAACTAGTAAAACGCAAAAATCTGCTATAGAACTCTTCATAAGCAAATTTTTGTCTACTGAAGAGGCCCTTAGACTTTTTACAGATGAACTTTCAACTTGTATTGGATATGTATGACCAGTAAGGTCAAAATTAGCTATAACACTTAGGTTTAGTCTATGAGCATTATTAAGAGACGAATCAAAATATGAGGATAGAGTATTAGAATTATTTGCATCTACTAGACAAGATTGTATATCATCTTCTAGGAAAAAAATAAATTCACCTTCAGTTTCAACTCTATTAAAAATATCTTCGTAAAACTTTATTGTCAAGAATTCACAGTAGTGTTTTAGAGGATTAAAATCTGACGAACCTTTTATAACAAAACGATTATTTGAAACTTCAAAAAAACCAGGATATTCATATGAAATTTTTTTAAGAGTAACGTCAACACCGCAAATGAGTGGATCAAGCGTAAAACACTTAATCTTTTTACTAACTGTATTAACATCTATATCATTAAAAGCGTTAACTTCAGAATATTTAAAAAGCCTAATCAAAGCTTGGTTAGAGTCGTAAATCTTAGAGTTTGGATTCTCAAAAAACTTCTGATGAATTGAAGCCACAAAGTTTGTAATTATATTTACTTTAAAGATGTCAGAATTTCCATCGTAACAAAAAGCTTTGGTATAAGCCTCTATAATAGTATCAACTTGCTTAAAACAATTTATACCACCAACAGTACTCAACAACACAAATTTAACAGCAGTAAAATAGAACTCCTTGTCGTTGACTCTAAGGTGAGAAAAAAAGGGATCTGTGATAGAAAGTTTTTTAGAGTTTGATGACTTCTTTACAAGGTTACAATAAGTTATAAGCTCATGATCAAAAGAAATTATAGCTAGAATTGTGAATCTAGGATCTATAAATTTAAGCTTAAGTATTGGAGAATTACCTGAAATGATTGAATCCCTAAAAACACAAAACTCCTCCATTCGACGAAAACCATTAGGTATATTATCAAAAGTATTAAGATCAAATGCTTCAAGTATATAAATAAATTTTTTTAGAGCGGTATTCTTAAAGTTACGCGCCGAAAATTTACTACGGGGATGATCAAAAAGCTTAAGACCAAACTTTGCAGATGCATATCTAATACAGTTTTTAAAACCTTCATAAGATAGAGGCTGGGAATTAAAAGAAAACTTATACATTGTTATGTTAAACTATAATTATACGCGAAACCCTAGGTCAGATTCGAACTGACAAATTTTATGTCAAAAATAACTCATGACAAGCACTTTAGCCAATTAAGCATCTAGGTCTTAAAAAAATTATAAGTAATATATTAAGAATAAAGTTTCATTACGATAAAAGCTTATCGTGTAACGAGATTTAAGCAAAAATTGACTAACCCAATCATTATACTCTGAAGAAGAAACACCCCACCGACTTATATAAAACCGCTTAAACAGCTCATGATGCATTTCTCGAATATTTTGGAATGACAAATTAAAGGAATCTCTTAGTGAGTTAACCTTGTTTACATCTACAATAAAAGACTTTACATTAATACCTTGATGAGAACAAAAAGATATATGCTTTTTCGCTTTAGTAGAGAGTAGGGATCGAATCAACTCGTTAGTCAAAAAACCGATATAGGCGTTGAGTACAACTATACTCTTTGAAGAAGACTCAGTATCACTAAGAAGAATATTTATACCTTTTGCACTAGAATATACCTGAAAATTAACTATAGTCTCTTCTGCCTGACTAAGGTTATCACTAGAATAAGATGCGGTTGATAGAGTTAGATAATTACGACTAAATTCATTATAACGCTGAAAAAAATCGTGGTCTGATTTTTTAGCTATTGAAATCAAATGCTTACAGATTGAGTAAAACCTAGAGCTATTACCTTCAAAAAAGATTATTCTAATTTCTATAAACAAATAGTAGATTTCTGAAATACTTGCTTTTTGAAATACTCTAGGCAGACCTCTGGTACACTTAATTACTGAGGCCTGACTGTAAGCAGTTATACCATCTAGAGTTGTCAAAAGTACAAACCTAACAACACGATATGGGATCAACACGCCCTTAAACTCAAATCTGAAAAAAGACGCTTCCTCAAAAAATGAGGGGTCATCTATATTATATATGTCTAGCAAATTACGACAAGCTACACTATCAGCGCTATTACTATTGGAATAATAAATAAGGGCAAGTATTATTATTTTAATTTCTAGCATGTTCAATTGAACATTAGGAGCGTTATCATGAAGGACTGCATTTTTAAATATCATAAATTCAGTAAACAAGTTAATACCTTCCACCCTATCAAGGAATGCGTCACAATCGTATTTACCTACTCTTTCAATAAATTCAGGTATTGCACGAGATTTATAATTATTTTTTGTATAATTCGCTGAAACTATGAGTTCAGGACTGAAGACAGTCGCAGCATATTTAACGCAATTTTCGAATCCTACATAAGTTATTGGATTTGAATAAAACAGTTTATTTTTCATTTAAGCTATATTATTTTTTTATACTAAAAATAAAACCTAATTCATAAAAAAGAGGAATATGACGTCGAAAACTCACAACACGTTTAGCATTGGTGATTCCTCTACGAAACCAAGAGTTTGCTGATGAAATAGGATCATCCTGTGATGCCAAAACACCATCAAGAATTTCAGCATTCATTTGATAAACCGTCATAAATGATGCCTTAACATGTGATTGAAAGGTGTTAACATGGTTTGCGCTTACCATGAAAGAATTTTGGTCACTAGCAGGATAAAAAAAAATTTTATTTTCTCGAACAACTTTGTTAAACAACTCTTCATAAAATTTCATAACCAAAAAATCACAATAAACATTTAGAATTGAAAAAGAGTGCTCTGACAGAATAGAATCCACATTTGATGAATCTATAGGTACAGAGTCTTCAAAAGAAAGAAAAATATCCCTTACTTCACCATCGCAAAAACCTTTAAGATTAACCACAGGTTGAGTTTTATTAAAATAAAGACGTGAGTTTTGAATGAATTTGTTAGAAGGATCTTTAAAAATATTACACAAAAAATCATTAACCGAAGACCTGAAGAATATGGAATAAAACTCAAAAAATATATCCCTTGTTGCCTTTACTTTCTTTATAATTTCTTCAAAACCTATACGTTTTCCCCCCCTTATATCAAGGAGATTCGTTTTATGAAGCGTTGTGACTTGATCTTGAATATTAACTCCATTAATCGTTGTCAAAACAACATATTTCATCGCTCTGAAGGGAAGAGGCGCGTAATCAATTATAAAACCACCAGAATCCAAAAAGGGGTCATTTCCCCAATGAGAGACATCTGTATCATGCAACAAATTACATGTTGTCAAAAATTTAGAATCTTTAGAAATAATTGATAGTATTATAAACCTAAGTTCCAAAAGATTAACTTGAACATATGGTGAAATGCTAAGATCAATCAACTCGTGTTTAAAAGCATTAAACTCCTGCAAAAGACTGAAACCACCAATATCTAGAATATGAGATTTATCTGCTTTCTCTAGGTTATGAAAAAAATCTCTTATAGCTGCACCCCTATAATCCCTAGGTGTATAATCTCTTGAAGTTTTAAGATCTGGATAAAAAGCCTCTTCAGCGTATTCAATACAATTTTTAAAACCATGATAAGTTAGTGAACCTCCTCGGAACCGCAATGGAATTTTTTTTTTCATATTTATTTATATATAGATTAAAACGATATTGTCTACAAGATTTGAACTTGTAATGAACTAATTCAAGCAGTACCTAAAGCTGCCGCGTATACCAATTTCCGCCAAGACAATTAAAAATATTATATAAAAAAGAATCATTTAACATAACGTAGAGAACGGAAGCCCTCGTTAAAGACACAATTGCTCTCATAATCGAAACGCAATCCAGAATAAACAGGATTATCATTCAAATAAAAAATATCTGCAAATTCTCGAAATACTTTATAAAAAGTGTATGTACATTTACGTGCGACTATTACATTACGCTCATAATCACCGTGTGTGAAAAAGTTCTGCTTACCATAAGTAACTCCAAATTTACCAGAAGCGTGCCTGTACCTATAAGTATCAAACATTTGCAACTTACAATCAGAAGAACAAAAAGTATTCATAAGATTAAGGTTCTCTATGGGCGACCCTGGAAGCCCAATGCCTGCATTAACCAAGAAAAGTATAGAAGAATTTACTCGAGAAAAATACTCGCCGTCATTCCTCATATACTCGAACTCCGCGTTAGGCTTAACAGAAGGATGAATCCTATTAAGAGCATCACAGACAAGAATAAAATGCTGATCAACTCGCCTAAGTACATCTCGTAGGTGTACAGTTGAATAATACTTGGGCCGCTTTATATGCATAACTTCATAGTCTTTTATATTAAAGTTACCTTCGATATGATAATCTTTTGAAGGCTTCAACCTTTCGATACCAGATAGCGTCGAAAATTGATAATCGTCCAAATTTGATTGAATAACAGAAGGTTTTTTTCTAAAAGCGTTTGCAGACACTCCGGAAAAATTCATAACGCTTCTTATACAAAGTGTATACGAGGGTTTCGTATATGGGGACGTAGAGTTAGAAAAAGTAAAACCTGTTTTATAGTTTTCTTTTATACTAATAGCAGTAATGAAAAAATAGGTTTCATCTGTCAAAAGACTACTTGTGAGGGTTGAGATAAAATAGTTAACAGTCCTTATATCAAAGCGGACACATTTGTAGTCTTCTACTTTATAAAACGTCTCTACATGGTTACGATACAAAACATTTAGATTTCTTATCAAAGAATCTATAACTATTTGTACAGGAGCGTGATTACCGTCTATATAATCAATAACTTCTATAAGTGACTCAATAAAAACCTCACCTAGGTTATAGTCAAATAGTAGCTCACTAAAAGAGTAGGGTAGCTTATTGTCAGCGCAGTGCTCACGTTCAAACTCTTGAACTTCGGGAATAATACCATTACAAATAGATATAATTACAGGAATAACACGAGCATCTGAAGAATTAAATATTCTGCTATTATACTTATCTATAAGAAGACTTATAGCTGAAACTTCATTACTCCTCATATAGATCGAATCCCAAAAAGGTACGACTGAATTCTCAAATTTTTCAATATCTTTACGTGAAAAGTATTCTGAGACGTCTTTAGGAAGTTGAGTCAACAACTTAGGTATACCAAGATCTATAATGCTACCCTGGGAAAGGGATAGGTAAGGATTCTTATATGCTGAGTTTCTTGTTTTTTTGAGATTCAAGAAACGGGAAAAATTTACAACACGATTAAGTTTAAGGTTATTATCACCAGAGAAGGAACACACTTTTTTAAAAAACTCACCATTATCAAAGGAGTCCTGGGAGAATATAGCAGTAAACCCACCTGTATAACCGACACGCTTAACAAGTGCACTAATTACATTATCGAAAAGGAACAAATTAGGGGCGTAAAACAAACGCCTTGAAATAGAAAAATTGGGTTTCATTATGTTATATTTATTATTAATAGTGTAAAACAAAAATTCGGCTACGATAGCCAAGCATATTCCTAAGCCTGCCTTGTTAAGCAGAACATATATATGTATAGAGTAAGATCAAGCCATATCGAAAAGAAATGACCTTAAAAACTAACGAGACACATTTAAGATACAACAAAATCCCATTATGAAGTTAAAGCCATATCGAAAAGAAATGACCCTAAAAGCTAACAAGACATATATAAGATACAACAAAATCCCATTATGAAGTTAAAGCCATATCGAAAAGAAATGACCTTAAAAGCTAACAAGACACATTTAAGGTTCAACAAAATCCCATTATGAAGTTAAAGCCATATCGAAAAGAAATGACCTTAAAAGCTAACAAGACACATTTAAGATACAACAAAATCTCATTATGAAGTTAAAGCCATATCGAAAAGAAAGGAGTTTGAAAAGTAACAGAACACATTTAAGATACAACAAAATCCCGTTACTCTGTTATAGTCATGTCGAAAAAAAATGACCTCAAAAACTAACAACACGCGTTTAGACTACAATGAAATTCAATTATTATAAGAATAATACTATATCCAAAGGAAGCGAACTCAAGAGCCTCGCAAATTTATCTTAAGGTATAATACGTATACCCAAACTAATAAGTTGACAGAAAACAAAAAATAATAAAGTATACGTAGCTTCACGAGACCACAAATACAAAAAGTCTGTAATTCGACACTTTTCATACGAAAAACGTCAATTAAGCACCAATTTAGGTCAAAATAATCCTCATAAAAAGCCTCGTCACAATACCACAAATACAAAAAGTCTGTAATTCGACACTT
>MDLB01000084.1 GCA_001730085.1 PVC group bacterium (ex Bugula neritina AB1) | reverse complement strand
TCAAAAACAATATTGGAAAGGTGTTTTGTGGTCACCTAGTTATTATGCTGGATCTTGTGGGGGTGCACCTATTCAAGATATTAAAAAATATATTGAAAACCAACACTCGCCACATTTTTAATATCTGTGAAAAAGCCTCTGATCTTCTACATGAAGGAAGAGCTCTTCTCGGCTAAAGTGGATAAAATAAGCTTTAATATTTTCTTCTTACAAAACTCTTTTTATACAAAGGTATTTTTTTTAATTTTTTTAGAACTTTTTGAGCTTCTTTCAGGGTTGAAAATTCATTAACATACACACGATATCTTTTTGTACCTGCTTGAAAAATTTTTCCTATATAAGCTTTATAGCCTATTTTCTTTAGATCTATAACAATATCTTGAGACTTAGCTAAAGACTCACAAGATTCGACTTGAATCGTATAAGGATAGTCAACCCCGTGTGAAAAATGTTCCTCTGATTCTAGACTCTTAGAAGGCTTAACAAAAGATGGTTGAAAGGCAATATAGATCAATAAAAAAAAATTTAAGAATAACATAAGACCTATAAAACTAGGCAGTTTTGCTATTTTAATGATATAAATAAGAGTCTTAAAAGACCATGTTTCACGAATCCTATAAGATTTACGTGACTTAAGTTTTTTAAGCAAAAATTGTTTATCTTTATAGTATTTATTAGCAATAGCTCTCAATCTTAAAATTTTTTTGTCAGCCATACGCAACTGTTCTTCCAGGACTGCACTACTTTTTCTACCAAGAAAAGATTTGTCTCCCTTAGAAAGAGAGTTTGAATCTAATTTATCATCAGCTTCAATCTCTTTATATAAAGTGGCACGAACATCTATTTTAGATTTAGAAGAACGGAAAATTTTGAACATTTAAGCAGCTTTCTTTTCGATAAGCTCCGTCGCCTCTTTGGCTAAATCCTTTAACCAAGAAGGGTTATCTTTAGTTTTAAAAAAAGAACGAAGCGTGGGTAAAGCTCTTGGGTCTCCAATCTCTCCCAACATTATAATAGCCTCCGCTTTTTTATGACTTTCTCCTTTTCGTATATTATCTACCAATTTAGCTAAAGAAACAACTTTAGGAGAAGCATTCTCTCTTGAACCCATTGTTACATATCTCTTAATTAAATCTTTTTTCTCTTTCATATGTTTAGATATATCACGTTTAATATTTTCATACTTATCTTGGAGAAATGTATAAGATTTTTTTGCATTTTCAAGGTCATTGTTCAGATTTTTCACTATCTTTTTTAAAGAAGCCATCTCTACTTCATTATATTTTTTAACCTTATCTAAACCTTCTGAAAAAATACCAAGAGCTTTATCCTTATTGATACGCCGTTTAGACTTCATCATTTTATGAAGGTCATAAAATTTTTTACGAAAATCAACAGTCGCTTCTTCAATTTCCCTTTGTTTTTTCACTAAATCATTTTTAAGTGATCTTATTTGAACAAAAAATTCTCGTTCTTTGCTTTTCAACGATTGGATAATATTTTCTTTTTCTAGCAAGTCCCTTTTAAAGGCTTCCACTTTTTTCTCTAATATTTTAACTTCAGAAGCGTACTTTCTTAAGGGAATCATATCTACTTTCTCTTTCTCTAAAGCAGATAATTTCTCATTCAAAATAACATTTTGTTGCTTAATCTTAAAAAGTTCATCTTCTTTTATACGAAGATCTTGACGTATTTCATTCTTAAAAGAAAAGCTTTCTTTTTCCAACCGACGGATCTTTTTCTCATATTCTAAGTTTTTTTGTTGAACTTCCATATAATTAGATTCAAATTGTGAATACTTTTGTTGAACTTTGACTTGATTTTTTCTAAAGTTCTCATATTCCATAGCTAATTTGTTAAACTTCGTCTCGGATTTTTCTATTTCTCTTAGCCTTAACTCATACTGATCTTTTAAACTGTCAAATTGATTTTGTGTAACAATCATCTCTTCATTAAGTTTTAAAATACTATTTTTGGATTTTGTGAGTGAATCTTGAAGGTTTATCGATATTTGAGTTTTTTGATCAAGACTTTTTCGGGAATTTTGTAAGTCTTTCTTTAAAGCAAGCTCTACCTCTTTTTGTTCACCATTACGTATCTTTAATGATTGAAACTGTTGAGAAATATTTGAAATCCTTTTTTGTGCTTCAACTAGAAGCTCCCTTTCTTTTTCGATTTCTAAACAAGAATTATTATAAGCATCTTCTTTCATTAAAAGATCTGAACTAAGTCTATCTATAACAGATTCATAGTGTTGAGTAGACTTTCTTTGATCTTTTTTTAAAGAAGCTACCTCCTGTATGAGCTCATTCTTTTGAATCTTAAGAAGTTCCGATTTTTTTTTGTAATTGTCACGGTCATTTATCGCTACCGAATAGTCACTTTGTAATAGATTTTTTTTCTCGAGACTTTTCTGATACACTTTTTGTAGTTCATTCATCTCAAACCTTAGCTGAGAAAGGCGGTCTTTCAAAACTGTCAAAGACTTTTCAGCACTTTCTTTCTCTATATTTCGCTGAAGATTATCTTTTTTATATTTCTTTTTTAGCTCGACATACTCCATGTTTATTTTTTCTATATTTTTTTTCAAAGAGATCTTTTCCTGAATCAGACCTTTTAAATTTTGATTTAATGATAACTTTTCTTGATGCAAGAAATCATTTTTTTGTAAGATCTTTTTGTTCTGCACCGCGAGATCATTATGCATTTTTTCGATAGAAGCATTATTATCAAGCATATTTTGCAAAGTATTTTTTTGTTCTTCAACCTTTTGCAATAAAAAAACATTTCTCTCTTTTATATCTTTATTCACACTCTCTAGTTTTTGCAAATCTGAATTTTTATTAAACAACTTTTCCTTAACAGCACTTAAGCTATCATTTAAACTCATTTTACTTTTAACCAGTTGATCAATTTTATGTTCTAAAGTTCTAAAGTTTTCACGGAACCTTTCAAGTTTTTCTTCATTAAACATCAATGTTTTTCTGGCCTCTTCAAAGTCTTTATAGGTACTTTCTTGTTTTTTCTTAAGCTCTTGATATTGAGAAGTGACTTCATTTTTACTAGATTGAGAATCCATGAATTTTTTTTCCATCTTTTTCAGTTTTTCTTGAAACTCTCTATCTGAAAGCTCTCTCTCTTTTGAAGCCTTGCTCATATTTGTGTTTAAAAAAACTATCTTTTTTTCAAGCTCTACAACCTTCTCTGATAATTGAAAGTTTTTATCTTTATATGAGTTAATATTTGTGAGCAAATCTTTCTCAGACTTAGAGTAAAGAGAGTCTTTCATCGATTGAGTTTTTAAGAGGTTTTCTATGCGGATATCTTTCTCCTCATTGCTTTTTTGAAGCTGTATCAAGTTTTCAGATAAGTTAGAAAGGTTAGCTTTGACAGCCTGATATTTTTCTAAAATATTTTGCTTTTCTTTTTCATAGTTTACTAACTTTTTAGCACTCTCATCTAAATATTTTTTTAAAGACCTTTCTTTGTCTAAACTATCTTTTTTTGATTTTGACAAAGATAGTTTTTCTAAATTTAAACTCTCTTGCAATTGAATAATCTTTTGCTTTAATCTATTTATAACATCTAAATTTCTTCGTGCTTTAGACTCAAAAACCTCCAAACGTTTTGTCATTTCCTTTTTATATAATAATAGTGACTCTTTTCTCTTTTTTATATCTTCTTTTTCCGCTTTCAGTTGATAAATCGTATCTTTTAAAGTTTCTTTTTCTCGACTCAACATTGCTAATTTTTGCAAGGTTTGTTCTCTACCCGATTCGAGATCTCCTAAACCTTTTAGCATTCTTTCTCTTTGCCCCAATAAAGATTCAAGTTTCTCATCATCATTTTTTTTCTGCACCTGCATCTCTCTTAGCTTTTCTTCTAAGTCGATCTGTCTTTTTTTCATTCCCTCTTTTTGCTTATTCACGAGCTTCTCTTTTTCTTTACTTTCCACCTCTAGCTGTTCAATGTATAACTTTAAGTTTTCTTTCTCTTGACTCAATATTGCTAATTTTTGCAAGGTTTCTTTTCTACCCTCTTTCAGAGATCCTAAACCTTTTAGCATTTTTTCTCTTTGCCCCAATAAAGATTCAAGTTTCTCATCATCATTTTTTTTCTGCACCTGCATCTCTCTTAGCTTTTCTTCTAAGTCGATCTGTCTTTTTTTCATTCCCTCTTTTTGCTTATTCACGAGCTTCTCTTTTTCTTTATTTTCCACCTCTAGCTGTTCAATGTATGACTTTAAGTTTTCTTTCTCTTGCGTCAATATTGCTAATTTTTGCAAGGTTTCTTGTCTACCTTCTTTTAGCGCCCCTAAACCTTTTAACATTTTTTCTCTTTGCTCCAATAAAGATTCAAGTTTCTCATCATCATTTTTTTTCTGCACCTGCATCTCTCTTAGCTTTTCTTCTAAGTCGATCTGTCTTTTTTTTATTCCCTTTTTTTGCTTATTCACGAGCTTCTCTTTTTCTTTACTTTGCATCTCTAACTTTTGGATATAAGCATTTAAAGTCTCTTTTTCTTGATTCAAGATTGCCAAACTTTGCAAAGTTTTTTCTTTATCTTCTTTAAATGCTGCTAACTTTTCCAATAATCTTTCCCTTTGCAACAGTAACGAATGTCTCTTTTTGTCATCTTTTATTTTTTGAGAGCCTTCCATTTTTAATCGCTTTTTTAATGAAAAAACATCGCTTTTCCCTTGGAGTAACTTTTCATTCAAAAGTCTATTTTCAGATTGAAGAGATTTTATTTTTTCTTCTAAAATTACCCTTATACCACTTTGCTTTTCCATTTTGTCCGAAGTCAAAATCTCTTTCGAGTGTAAATCTTTTAATTTTTCTTCTAAGTTTTTTTTGTCATTAGCCAATTTATCAAAATCAGAAAGAAGATTTTTTTTTGAGGATTGAGCTTCCTCCAATTGTGATTCTAAACTTTTTCTTATATTCGCCAAGAGCTTTACATCCCTTTCTAAGTTTCTTTTTTCAGAATCTATTTTTTGAACATCACCTATTAATTTTTTTTCACTTTTTAAAAACTTTGTCATATTTCTTTCTAAAAGAACTTCTGATTTTTTAAATTTTTCTACTTCTTTATTTTTTAAAACCATTTCATTTTTCAAAAATTTTAAATTTTCTTCAACTAGATTAAGTTTTTCTTGAAAATGATTTTTCTGATTCAAAAACTTCTCTTCTGATATGCTTTTTTCTTTCTCTAAGGTTCTAAACTTTGTAGCAAAAATATCTTTTTCAGATTTAAAATGTTTAAGCTCTGCCAATAGTTTTTTATTCTTACTTACCAACTCATCGATCTTTTTTTTATCATCCGTATTAATTTTTTGTATATCAGCCACTCTTTTTATTAAATGATGCCTTACCCCATGCAAGCCTCGAATTTTTTCTTCAGCATTAAGATTACTTTGAGTCAAATGCAGAATTTTTTCTTTCAAATTTTTTTGATTCCTTTTAAACTTCAAAAGTCGCTCTTCTTGGTCATTTTTCGAAAACTCTATCTGCTTTATCCTCTTTTTAAGCTTTTTCACATTTAAATCACGGATCTCTTTATCTTGTCGAATCTTTTTCAACAATTCTTTTTCTTGAGTTTCGAAAAGTCTAACTTTTTTAGAAAAACGGCTTTGCTGTATCTTTAGCTTTTTTTGCATCTCTTGCTTATACTCATCGCCTATTTTTTCCTCTAGCTCTCTCGGTAGCGCACCTAACTTTTCTTCTAAGCTCTTCACTTGGCTTATCAAGTCCATCTTCTCTTTGCTAACCTTTTCTAAACCTGCCTTTAAGACTTTTTCTTCAGATTCAAAAGCACCTACTCTCTTAGAAAAACGACTCTGCTCTTCACCTAGTTTCTTTTCCAGCTCTTGCTTATATTCACGGCTTATCTTTTCCTCTAGCTCTCTCGGTAGAATACCTAGCTTTTTCTCTAGGCTCTTCAGTTGCTGATTCAATTCAGATTTTTCTTTGTATAGATTTTTTAGATCTCTTTCGAGCATTTCATCTTTATTAGTCAAGCCCAAAACTTTTTGATATTCATAGACAGATTGATTCTTTTTTCTTTTTTGGATCTTAATGAATTTATTTTTTAACCCAGAGCTATTGTTTTGAAAAATATCTTGAGAAAATATACTTTTTATCATTTTATATTTTTGAAAAATGGTTTGACTATCTGCCAATTTTTTAACAAGAGAGTTATTAAGAGAAGCGATTTCGCTGACTCGATTGAGTATTTTTTGATTACGGATTTTTTCTTTAAAAAGATTTTTTTTTAAATCTTTATATTTTTTCAAAATCTTTTGATGATCAAAATTTAAAGATTTAAAATCATGCAAAGAACCATGCAAAGAAAAAGAATTAACGGTTTCAAAAAAACTTGAACCTATTTTTTCATTTTTTTTTTTTTGAATTTTTGAAGTATAAGAATTTTCGTTGTTTTGATCTATCTTAGTTTTACTTCGAAAATGCTCAAGCCGTTTAAGCAGCTCATTGATTTGGCCTTTTAAGACTTTATTCATCTGATTAAGTTTACTTATTTTTTCTTTCAAGAAAATGCCTTCTTTTTTCTGAAAGTTTTTTTGGTTCTCAGCTTCAATACTTTTTTGAGATACAATTTCATTTTTGAGACTTTTTATCTTTTTTCTAAAATTATCGTTATGCCTTGTCAAAGTGTCTATTTTCTTCAAAAGCTTTGGGACATCTGGCATTTCAGAGATTTTCTTCTTCAAATATAAAATCTTTTGATCCTTATTTTCGACAAGCTTACTCATGCTCTGAACTTTTCTATGAAGCTTTTCTTTATCTGCTTTGCTCAAACTTACTTTATTTTTGAAAGCCTTATCATAATAGGACCTTTTATAGGCATCTCTAACATTTCGAAAGTCTTCAAAGTTTTCCTTTACATAAAGATCAGCAAAATCAGAGTCGATCTTTATTACGGCTAAAGAAGACAGGGGTCTTTGTTTTTTTCTATGAATCACTTTAGGATTACTGTTCATAGATAATTTTTGAGACATCTCTTCTTTCGGAAAAGTATTTTTTTGCCGACGCATCCCATTTTTGAAGAACTTTTGCTGTTTCAACAATTCCTCTGAATACTGAAAAAGCTCTTTATTTCTTTTCCTCAATTTAAAAACTTCTAGTTTTAAAGATTCATACAGCGAAGGATCAACCCTACCTTT
This sequence comes from PVC group bacterium (ex Bugula neritina AB1), assembly GCA_001730085.1. GTDB lineage: Bacteria. The sequence goes on along the minus strand of MDLB01000084.1, from coordinate 17,252 downwards.
TAAGCTGTCATTTTTATTCAAAGAGTTTTTATAACGCAAAAATAGATCTTTGTTATGTTCGCGAAGCTTTATCACTTCCTCTTTAAGGGATTCATATAATTTCGGGTCTACCTTTCGATCTTGCATATTTTTTTCTCTAGAAAGGATCTCATTTTTTTGCAAAAGGCCCTCGTTTTGGGCTCTAAGGGAATCAATTTCCATTCTAAGATTATCATAAGAAGACTGGTCAACTTTAGACTCACATCTTTTAGCGAGTTCAAAGTTATGTTTTTGTAATCTAGATATTTCACTTTCTAAGGATCTATATGTCGTTAGATCAATATTTTCACTCAATCGGGTGTTTTGTTTAACTAGATCTTGATAGCGACCAAGTAAGTCCTTATTCTCACGTTTTAAATGAAGAAAATCAGTGTTAAGCACATCATAAACTGATCTTTCAACCCTTTTATGAAGACGACTATTTTCTTTTAAAAGGTCCTTAAATCGGATAGAAAGAGCGGAATTTTTTTTCCGTATTTGAGATAGTTTTTGCTCCAGCTCATCCCTATACCCCTCTAGCCCTTTATTTTTCTTAAGCAAAAAACGTACTTTGTTATCCAAGTCATCATATTTAAGTGAAATATTTTTTTCACTTTTACGCAACTTAATAACTTTTTCAGCAACTTCATCAAAATGAGTAAGAATTCGGTTATTCTTTTTATATAAAGTTTCAATCTCTTTTGCCATATCATTACACTTTTTTATAAGTTTATGATTTTTGTTATTCAAAAGAACTTCATTTTCTTTTAATCTTTCAGACTCCTTCGAAAGATATTCATAATCTTCTTTCAACTTCTTAATCTTTCGATTATTCTCGCCTAGTCTCCTAGCCTTTTTTTTCTGAAAATAAGCAACCTCTTTCGAAAGAATTTCTCTAAAATTCCCAGACATATTAGAGTCCACGGCTTCTTCTTTTTTAAAAAAACCCTGAGCCTCTTTATTTTTCAAAAAAGCACTTTTATCTTGAATATGAGAATGTAATATTTTGATGGACTTCTCACTTTTTCTGGCTTCCATATCAACCAGAATCAACATTTCCCAAGAAGGATACTCTTTACGAACCTTTTTTAAAATAAGAAGTGCCTGTTTATATTGGTCCAAGCTTTTTGAAAGATATCCTGCCTCTTGATTAACGGCAGCATCAGCAACGATTTTCTTAGCCTGGCTATAAAGCTTCATAGGATGCTCAGAAGAAAACCCCGTAAGAAAAAAAATCATTGCGAAAAAAAGTGAGCAATAAAAAATATTTAAAACAGACCCCAAAGAAAGGTGTCTCAGAAATCTTTCATAAAAGCCAACAGAGAAATGTGTTCTCATGTGAAAGCCCCCCTCAATATATACAGTTTAAGTGTTCTTTGAAATCGCTTAATGGATATCAAATCTAGAAAAATCAATACAAAGCGTTTTCCAATAAAAAATAAAAACTATTTCAAAATAGTCTCTTTATTAAAAACTCTACTCACTCCCCAAATAGCATTCGTAAATTTTGTTTAAAAACTATGTCATCAAAAGGACATATAAAAATTAACGAACATGTTATCGAAAAAGGATGAAAAGTTATCTCTATCAATACTTTAGATGAAGGAAAATCTCCCTTTATCTATAAACGCTACTCTTCAAAAGTCTCTTAACATGTTGTGAGAAACATTTGAAAGGATTCAGATGTTTCTCTGTCTTTAATTTTATCAAAATAATTTAAAATTTTCGCCAAAAATTTTTTAAAATGATTTATCCCAAAACAAGTTTTTCACCTTCCTTCAAAAGTTTATCAACTTTCACCGGATCCGCTGACTCAGCATAAACTCTCAAAACAGGCTCTGTTCCTGAACACCTCATGAGCAACCAAGAACCATCTTCTAAGGTATGCTTAACACCATCATTAAGATTAAAAATCTTTGTCTTTTGTCCGATCAAAAATTCTTCTTTCAAAGATTTAACTTTCTCCAAGTTTTTTTCTAAGTCAGCACTATCATAATGAATATCTTTACGCTTATAATAATACTTACCATACCTTTTTTCCATAGATGCCACGATTTCACTCAAAGGTTTTTGGTAATGACTCATGATTTCTAAAACAAGCAACCCGGCAAGTAACCCATCTCTTTCTGGAACATGATTTTTAAATCCAATACCACCACTTTCTTCACCACCAATAAGGATATCCTTTTCACACATAAGCTTCGAAATATATTTAAATCCAATCGGTGTTTCAAAAACATTTAAACCTTTGTCTTTGACAACCACTTCAATCAACTGAGTCGTCGAGACAGATTTTGCAACATCACCTGTCCAAGATCGACATTCAACAAAGTAGAGAAAGAATAAAGATAAAAGCTGATGAGAAGATACAAAGTTCCCTCTCTCATCTATAACCCCCAATCTGTCAGCATCACCATCCGTAGCCAAGCCCAAATCAAAATTTGTTGAACACATTTTCACAAGTTTGCCCAAGTTACTTTCAATAGGCTCAGGATTAACACCTTTAAAAGAGGGATTGAAATCATGATTAATAGTTTCAATAGAGCCTTTGAATTCACTCCCTATCAAATTTTGAAAATATAAGCCCCCGGCACCGCACATAGAATCAACCGCAACAGACCATGTGCTTTTGCGAATTTTTTCCATATCTACATATTTTTCAACAGCTAAAAAGTAAGTTTCATCAAAGTCTTCTAAAACAATTTTTTCACTCTCTAAAGCTTTGGCTAATTCTATTTTTTTTACGCTATTTTTTTGAATCATAGACTCAAATTCAACCGTTAATTCAGAAGAAGCAGGTCCACCATGAGCACCCTTAAACTTAATCCCATTAAATCTATAAGGATTATGGCTTGCTGTAACAACTATTCCTCCTGTAGCTTTATGATGCTTAACCAGAAAAGAAACGACAGGTGTCGGTGCAACTTTATCAGATAAAATAACTTTAAAGTCATTCGCAGCAAAAACCTCTGCGATTCTTCTCGCATAATCTTCCGACATAAATCTCGTGTCATATCCAATAACTATTTTTTGACCAAGAGAACTATCCTTTAATATAAGTGTATCTGCTATCGCTTGCGCCACATATTCAACATTTTCCATTGTGAAAGTGTCCGAAATGACAGCTCTCCAACCATCTGTGCCAAACTTTATCTTAGACATAAATGTGTCACCTTTCTACAAATCGAGATCATTAGAACAAATGCCTCATAATTCCCTAATTCTAAGATCTAGCTCCCTCAATATAAACAATATTGGAGATTCTTTTGGATAGTATTAAAGAGAAAAAAATACTAGAATAAGTCTATTTTTTTCCTCACTATCAAAGATCAAAAGAAAATCGGATTTAAACATTTCTTTTCTAAGGTTATCATTCATTAAAAATGATCTTAAAGTTTTAAAAAATTTTCATTTATAATATATTTTTTAATTCTTCAAAAGCTTTAACCGGGTTTTCTTTCCCAAAAATAGCATTCCCTACAACAAATAGGTTTGCTCCGGCATCTTTTGTTAAAAGCAAAGTTTTCATATCGACCCCTCCGTCAACTTGAACATTTACGGAATCTTGCAGTCCATCTTCAGAAAGCCACGTACAAACCATTTCTATTTTTTTTAAAGAATTTTTTATAAAAGCTTGTCCTCCAAATCCAGGATGAACACTCATGACCAAGACCATATCTATATCCTTCAAATGTGGTCTTAGAATTTCAGGAGATGTTTCCGGATTCAAAGCAATCCCAACTTTTTTCCCATGCTCTCTAATAAGAGCGATTGTTTCTTGAAGATCATGGTCAGATTCAACATGTACCGTCAAAGAGTCAGCTCCAGCTTCAGCAAACGCTTTGATATACTTCTGAGGATATTGCAACATAAGATGAATATCAAGAAAAGCCGGTGTCACAGAACGAAGGGTTTTAACGATAGAAGGACCAATTGTTAAGTTAGGGACAAAATGCCCATCCATAACATCAACATGTAAAGCTTCTAAGCCAGAAGACTCAATTTTTCTAATATTATCGCCAAGGCAAGAAAAATCTATCGAAAGGATTGATGGATAAATACAATTTATTTTAGACAATACCGTTAATCCTTTTTATGAAAAATAACTGAAAAAATAATCAACAAAAGACCCTTAAATCGTCTTTACAATTTTACGAATCTTTAGCATTTACAAAAGCAAAACCGAAACAAATATCAAGATAAAGGAAGCCTAAATTTTAAAAACATAGGAACCTAAAAACGGAAAATAACGAAATCGCTTGTAAAGAATCAATTATATCAAAGCTACATAAAAAGCTCAAACAATAAGGGTTTTGAACATACTCACAGTTAAATTATTCATATTTATATTATTTTTTTTAACAAAAAGACATTTCAAAAAAACCTTAGCTATTTTTGAAAAAGTTAATATTACAAAGACCGTTTCAAGATGGCGAATAAACTTTCTTGTCCCTCTATAATTATAAAAAATTTTGGGGGTGCTTTAATAATATGATTAGCCCCAACTCGTTTTTTTCGACTAAAAAAATTATTAAAGAAATCTACGAAAGTCTTTGATATCTCTTGCAACAATCTTCATCATTTTTAATATGATCATGATTTGACTTCCAAGAAAAATATATGCTAAAATTGCTTTAATTGAATTTATTCATGATTTTTTAGCCATAAACTTTTGAATAAAAACTTGATCGTTGCCTACTTGTTTATAGTCTAATTTTATCCAACCTTTTATGACTTATATAATAAAATTTTATTTTTTCTTTATTTCTTACGGAGGGAGTTAACCGAATGAGCCGTTTTTTTAAACGAATGAAGATCTATTTTGTCGATCATTGGATCCCTATATGTGTCATTAGTGGACTAACCATTTTGGTAGGTCTGTCGTTTTGGGGCCTTTGCTCTATGGAGCCATTCTACCGCAAGATGACCTTAGCTCAAACTCCTATCGCTCTTTTACAAGGAACATTTCATGCAGCTATCTTTGTCTTTCTATATTTAACTGTCCTGAGAGATGGTTTTTCAAAAATGTCAAAGAAAACCATCAAAGCGAACTATGTTCAAGTACCCTTTGAGAATGTCTTAGGTATAGATGAAGCAAAAGAGGAAGCTTGGGAAGTTGTAGAGCTTATCAGGGACCGTCAAAAAGTTCAAAAAATCGGAGGAAAAATCCTCAAAGGTCTATTAATGGTGGGTCCCCCAGGATGTGGAAAGACTTTTTTGGCGAAAGCTATTGCTACAGAAGCTAAAATACCATTCATGTCAATCGCTGGTAGTGAGTTTGTTGAAGTATATGTTGGGGTTGGAGCTTCACGAATGAGAAAGCTTTTTAAAAATGCACGTCGCCATGCAGAAGCTCATGGTGCTTGTATCGTTTTTATTGATGAGATTGATGCTATTGCTCAAAAAAGAACACTACTTAATAGTGGTGGTGGACAAGAAACAAACTCAACCCAAAATCAGTTACTTATAGAGATGGATGGTTTGGGAGATAAAAAAGAAAACATCATTGTTATCGGAGCTACAAATGCTCAAGAAGATGCTCTCGACCCTGCCCTTCTTCGTCCTGGCCGTTTCGACAGAAAGGTTTATATCGATCGCCCGGGTTTAGAAGGTAGGCACAAGCTTTTTGAATTTTATCTCAGCAAAGTGAAGCACAGTTCAAACATCGATATTGGTCGTCTCGCACGTATTGCAATACAAAAGTCACCAGCTGAAATAGAAAATATTGTAAAAGAAGCCGCATTGATCGCTTTAAGAGAGAAAAAAGAGATTGTTGACCATAAAGACCTCAGCAGCGCTATGGAGCGTATCGAACTAGGGATGAAACATAAAAAAACATTGACCCCTAGAGAACGAGAAATGACCGCTTATCATGAAACAGGTCACTTGGTAACCACTTTTATTCTTCATCCAACCGATGATGTTTTTAAGGCTTCTATTATCGCTAGAAAGCAAACTCTTGGTGTTGTTTATCGTCAACCTAGAGAAGAGCTCTATGCTCACAATAAGGAAAAGTTTCTGGCCGATATTAAGGTGGCTTTGGGTGGTTATGTTGCTGAAAAAATAAAGTATGGAACAACAACAAATGGAGTCTCTTCAGACTTTAAACAAGCTACTAACTTAGCTAACCTAATGGTTTGGAGTTGGGGTATGTCTGAAAACACCTCAACAATTGGAGATTACGCCTCTATACCTAAAGAGTTATTATCTGAAAACTTAAAACAACGTTTAAACAAAGAAGTCGATGACCTTATTAACTCTTCCATAAAAGAAGTAGAAGGCTTACTTCGAAAAGAATGGGACATCGTTGATCGATTCGTTAAAGAGCTTCTTACAAAACAAGAACTTGAATACGATGAAATTGAAGCGATTTTTAAAGAGTATGGAAAATCTACTTATAATCCTTATGCTGATACTTCATTTACCCCTCAAGGAGAAAATCCTCCATGGTGATAAGAAAAATAAAATTTTGCCTATTATTTTTCCCTTTTTTCACTTTATCGATTTTTTTAACGGGTTGTTTTAAAGAAAGGGATGCTTGCTACCTTACTAAGAACATTGCTCTTAAGACCAAAGATATAGCAAAAAAAGAGTTTAATCTCGACTTAGAAGCAGAAGTTATCTCTAATACCCTATATGTTTATTTGTCTATCAAAAACATTTTACTCTCTGCGAAGTTTTTATCAGAAGAGGCTTTGCAAAAAGTTGGGAATGCGACTCATGCGGCTTCAAGAGCTGGTGTTAATGCGGACTCAAATATAGAGTTTTTCAAGATTGTCGCTTCGGACCCCTCAACACCAGGTGCAAGCTTAGTCATGACGCGTTATATCAAAGACATAAAAAAATACATACTAGGTCTTATTTCTAGGAATGACCTACTCCAAAGAATGGAAATGAATCTCGAATTCAACCCTGTTACAATGGGAAAAAACACTATCCTTTCCTTTTTTGAAAAAATGAGATCTGCTTCATCCAAAGATCTTATCCAGCTTTTTCTACCAGAAAAACTTCAAATCGACAAAGTTTCCGCCTCTTTTTTTGTATCGTTAATGGAACATGATCTAAAAAAAGAAAAGTCTTATAAAGTCCTTGATTTGAAAACAGAGCGAATCGACCAATATAAGTCTTTAATATATGCTAAAGTCAAAGAAACTTTTCTCCCCAAAGAAGACCAAGTTAACTACGATTTTCAAAATCCATCCGGCAAAGTTCAGGAATATGTCTTCGTCGTGAACACTCTTCTTGCTCCGAAAATCATTGAAACAATACATATCGTACATCCTCAAATGGATGACCCAACAAAACCTCTTTATCCAGACTTTCCAAAAATGTATAAAAAATACCAAAACATTGAATCATGGACAAATAAAGATTCAGAAGTAACAAGCACTTCTCTGATAAACTTTGTCACTAATCAAACTTCTAATGCTATACGAATGGCCTTCACTAAAAATAAAAAACTTAAAAAAGTCTTCGCTGTTAAATCAGTTAGAGGCAGCTCTGAAAAAAAAGACAACAAAACCTCTTTGCTTTTTCATATCAATATTGTTCGCAAACAGTCTCCAGAAGCAACTCAGTTACAAAGTGATTATCATGTGACGATCCTAGATAAATCACTGGAAACCATAGCTATCATGCTTAGAAGTTTTGAATTTGAAGACTTCGACGAAATACAAGTGAATTATATACCGGAAAAAAATAGAATCTTATTAAACAAAAGTCTACTATCTCGCTTTCATAAGAATAACATTTCTATCCCAGAGCTTTTACAAAAAAGTGAACATCGCTCTTTCAATAATAAAGAACTTCTTCAAAATATCACATAAGTTGATATAAAACTTTTTTTGACTGTAAATTAATATCCCAATGGTTTTCAATATTTTTTACAAGTCCTTTAAGTATTTTTTTTATATCACTTTCTCCACTGAACCACCGTTCTAAAATATTCGGATTAAATGAACCTTCGGAAGTATCGACATCTGATTGCTTAATATTTTCGTTGACATCAAGAAACCCTCCTCCTAAAAAGAGTGTCAATCGTACTAAGAAAAATATCATACGAAAAAAAATCTCATCTATGGAAAGTTTATTTTCTGAAAAAGAAAAAAAAAATTTAAGCAATTCAAAAACTTCTGCTTGTTTCGAAAAAACAGGATAAACTTTATCAACAACTTCCGTCAAAAGAGATGCAAGAGCAAGAGATAGCGGATCACGGTATACCCACATGAACTTATCAAGACTTTCTGCCATCACAAGCCTTTGATATTCAGTCCGATCATTCTTTATAAAAGTAAACTCAATCAAACTAAAAAGATCTGTCTTACCGCCAAGTCTCTCCTTTTTTTTCATCAAAGGATCAGAAAGTATGATCTTCCCAAACCCTTCAGAAAAAACGACAGCCAAAACACCATTTTCCTGCCATGAAAAACGTTTTAAAACAATGCCTCTAGAGCTAGCTAACTCTAAATCAAACGGCATCCATAAAACCCTTAATATCTTCAGACATATCTTTAGAGCCTATACCTACAGCAGAAAAATGCCCCTTAAGAAAGATTTCGGATGCAACTACCTGTATATCTTTCAAAGATACCTCATCAATTTTCTTAAGAATATCCTCAACAGCTACTGTTTTCCCCATTATCAAAAGTCTCTCACCACTAAAGGACATCCTAGAGTCAGGTCTTTCCATGGAAAATAAAACTCTTCCCTTGAAATAAGCTTTGGCTCTCTCAAGCTCTTCTTCTTGAATCAAAGAAACTTTGAGATCTTCAAGTTTTTCCGATATAATTTTCAACATTTCTAAAACTTTGTCCGCATCTAGACCCGCAGATATTTCAAAAACACCCACATCCGAATAAGTCTCAGATGAAGCACGAATATCATAAACTATACCTCTTTTTTCTCTGAGTTCCTTATACAAATAGGAACTCATATTCCCCCCCAAAAAGATACCTAATATTTCAGCTGCATATCTAAGAGGATGATCTTTGGCGTAAGAATAAAAAGCCATCGCCATTTGGGTCTGCTCAATATCTTTTTTGATCCATTTGATAACAAAGTTTTCTCTTTGCATAGCAAAGCTTCTTGGTGGAACATATTCATTATCAGAAGAGCCTATATCTAAGCCTTCTATAAAATCAAATGTATCTTGAGCTTTCACTTTGCCAGCAACAGAAATAACAATATTTTTAGCAAAATAGTGCTCTTTAAGAAAAGCATGACAATCGTCCTTGTTAAAGCTCCTCACATCATCTTCTTTGCCCGTTAACCAAAAGCCCATAGGGTGATCACTCCCCCATAAAACTTCATCTAAATAGTCATGAATCAATTGAGAGGGCGAGTCCATGTACATTTTTATTTCTTCTAAAACAACATCTTTTTCTTTTTGAATATCATCCAAATTGAATAATGGATGAAAAGCCATGTCTGTAAGAATATCTATCGCTTTAAAGTAGTCTTTATCTAAAGTCTTCGCATAAAAACATGTATATTCCTTAGAGGTACATGCATTCAGATAACCTCCGACACCTTCAATTGTTTCTGCGATTTCTTGGCATGTTCTTGTTTTTGTCCCTTTAAAAACCATATGTTCCAAAAAGTGAGACAAACCCTTTTGGAATCTATTTTCATGTCTTCCCCCAACTTTCACCCACAATCCAACACTCGCTGAATACATATGAGGCATTTCGGTCACTAAAACTCTGAGCCCATTACGACACGTGTATGTTTTTTCCATTTAACAAATCATCCTTACCTAAAGGTTTTGGTTTTAAAAACGTTACAAGATATCTCACACAGTAATACTGCAAAATAGCTCCGGTAGCACAAAAAGTATTTAATATATATAAAAAAGAATAAAAATTTCTCCAAAATGAGTCCATTAGAAAAATAAGAAAAATTTGAAACAGTTATGAAATCTTTCTTTTTTATAAAGGGTTCTGATCCATATAAGATTGAAGCATGAGCTGCGCCGCGATAGCATCTATTTTATTTTTTCTCTTTTTGCGGCTCATCCCGCCTTGAATCAAGATCCTTTCAGCTTCTTTCGTTGTAAAACTTTCATCATGAAAAACCACTTCAAAAGATGTATTTTTTTCGATCTGTGATTTGAAAGATTTCACCTTTTGAGTTTGCTGTGTCTCTTGATCATTTAAACCTAAGGGCAAACCCAAAACAATTTTGCAAAAACCGTACATTTCAAAAAAAGTCATTATCTCTTCTAAAATAGACTTAATACCTGAATTTAAGATAAAGCCACGAGGCTGTGCGGTTAAATAAAGAGCATCTGAGACCGCCACACCTATCCGTTTTTCTCCGAAATCTAAACCTAAAAGACAGGGTTTCATATTTTTCACAAAAAATCACTTCTTGTAAACATTGTTAGGATCAAAAACGGGTTCTCCTATAACTTTGGTCTCACCTGTTTCTCGATCCACCTCTCTATAAAAGCAACTTTTATAGCCAACATGACAAGCAGCACCTCCAACTTGTTCAACATGGATAAGCAGGCAGTCTTTATCACAGTCAAAAAATATCGCCTTCACTTTTTGAACATTCCCAGAAGACTCTCCTTTGACCCAAAATTTTTGTCTAGATCGACTCCAAAAACAGGTTTGCCCTATTTCTAATGTCTTAGACAAAGAATCTTTATTCATATACGCAACCATTAAAACTTCTTTAGTTTTTTCATCTTGAATAACTGTCGCAACAAGACCCTTTTCATCATATTTGATAGTATCGCAAAAATTCATCATTTTTATATCTTTCTAATATAGCGAGATAGTCACAAAGTGACTCTCATTTTTTTCAGTTTTTAAAAAATTTCTTTGGGATTTTTTTAAAAGGTTTTAAGATTTTGGAAAAAAGGCGTCATATCTATATCTAAGTTTTTCCTAAAATAAAAACATATTGTAAAACTTATTACAATAAAAACGATGAGACCGTTCCCAATAATCACATCATTTTAGTTTCTCACTAAAACACCTTTTTCTTTTAAGTAAGACTTCGCCTCGGGGATAGAAATTTTTCCAAAATGAAAAACTGATGCAGCCAAAACAGCGTCAGCCTTCCCTTTAGCAAACCCCTCATACAAATGCTCTAAAGAACCAACTCCACCAGAAGCAATAACTGGGATAGAAAGCGAGCTAGAAATCAAAGAGGTTATCTCTAGGTCATACCCATTTTTTGTCCCATCACAGTCCATACTGGTTAGTAAAATTTCTCCTGCTCCCAGAGCCTCGACTTCCTTAGCCCACTGCAAAGCCTCTTTATTGACTCGATGACGACCACCATGTGTATAAACAAAGTATTTACCATCAGGCTCTCTTTTAACATCCATTGCAACAACAATACACTGAGAACCAAATCTTTTCGAAGCTTCCTGTATCAAAGAAGGATTTTCAAGAGAAACTGTATTCAAAGAGACTTTATCGGCACCGCTTTTCAACATGTCTTCAATATGAGATATGTTTCGGATACCTCCTCCGACAGTTAAAGGCATAAAGACAGCTTCGGCTGTTTTTTTAACAACATCTCTCATGATCTCACGTTTTTCATGAGAAGCCGTTATATCTAAAAAAATCAATTCATCAGCTTTAGCTTCTTCATAGCGCTGAGCAACTTGAACGGGGTCACCAACATCACACAGATCAACAAATGTGACACCTTTAACCACCCTCCCATTTTGAATATCTAAGCAAGGAATAATACGTTTAGCTAACATAATATATATGATACAAAAAAACAAAAAGCATTTCAAATATCACAAACTACCAAAGCGACGTGAGCGTTGCTGATAGTTGTATATCGCATGAAAAAAATCTTCATATTTAAACTCTAACCAAGATTTTTCTAAAAATAATAGCTCTGCATAAGGGATATGCCACAGCATAAACTTAGTCAATGAACGAACCCCAGACATTTGTATAAACAAATCAATATCGGGCACCTTAGACAAGAAATAAGAGGAAAATGTTTCTATTGTAAGGTCAGACAAAACTTCGCTTCTTTTTTCCAAAAAGTGATTCAAGGCATTCACCACTTCTTCTCGTCCATCATAATCTAAAACAATATTCAAACACGTAGACATGTTATCTGCTGTCGATTCTACAAGAGAAGTTATCTGTTTTTTAAAATCATCTGAAAAATTTTCCACCTCTCCCATATATTGGCAGCGAACACCATATTTCTTCAAAAGATCAACTCTTTTAAGCAAAACCTCTATCAACTTAACCCAAAGAATTGAGCCTTTAGAACGATCAAAATCATTAAGCAAACGACCCTCATCAAAAGAACTAGATGGAAGATTTTCAGAAAAAAGACATATCGATATAAAACGCAAAGATTCTAAATCAAAAGCACTCTTCATGAGACGAAAAAAAAGGGGAACTTCCCCATCCAAAGCACTAGATAAAGCAGCATTTTCCAAAGAAAGCATGAAGTCTTCTGCTTTTACTAAAATAGCAACATGCGAAGGCAATCTATCTGGGTCAATCCCATAAAAAGCAAGCTCTTTTTTCATTCTTCCTATTTCTTAAAAAGGTAATAAGATCAAATTTCTTATCATATTTTGAAGTCCGAAAAAAACCGAGCCGAAAAAAGTTTTTTTTTCGACTCGCTCTTTTTATCTAAGTTTTTTTTATGACTAAGCGCTTTTTCGAGTCTTAGAAGAACTCCTAGCAATCATGTTAAAGACCCTATTCGTTACCTCTGCATTAATATCAGACAAAGATCTACCGAGTCTAACTGAAGGTTCAAATGGTTGTTTCTGGCTTAAAAAAATTTGATAATTCCAATTAAAAAGCTTCATCAGTTCTTTCAAGGATTTCTTTTCGGATGAAGGTCTACCCGTAAGCTTATCTATCTTGATAGACAACTCTCTAACCAATACTGCAAAGTAAAAGTCAGCAATATACTCTAGTTTTGTTTCATGAACCTGATAAAAGATACCCTTCTTCTCGTGTTCTTTTTCTCTCTTAAATTCTCCATAGAGTTTTTGTAAGTCAATGGTTCTACTTGAAGAATCAGCCGAAACAATCGTAGCTTCATCAATTTTAAGAGCAGCAAAAGCCGCACACAAATCATAAGCTTCTTTAAACGTTACTTCCATCCTACCAATACTAATCCCTGTCTTACGTTTAAAACTACTTCGTAGACCTGGACTCATAGTCCAAAAACGTTCATAAAAAAGTTTATACGAATCAACGTTGTTAGTCTCTGAGCGAAGCTTATAACCTACCAGCGCAACATCTCGCTTATCTTTTTTACTCAAACGTTGCAACAATCCTTTTGCCCAGACAGTCTCGCTAAATTCAAAGTAAAGAGAGTTGTTCAGAGAGCGAGAAGTCAAAAATAGAGATTTCTTCGCCGGATTCTTGTTCTCAGAATAAAAGTCATCAGAGGACGTGTTTAAAAAAACCTGGAGATCATCCTCTTCATTCCTTGAAGCTGCAGGTCCTCTTGAAATATAACGCAATCTACTGAAAATGCTTGACTCAACAATACCTGGAAAGTGCGAGCGAAGATAGCTCTTTTGACGGAATCGAGTAAGAGGTGAAAGCTTTCTCATTTTTTTATCGTCAAACTCAATCAAAATTTTTTCTTTATATTCCTTATAAAAATCTGTGCTATTGACTATTAATGTTGTTAAAAAAACCGCCATTAACGAACCATCATATCTAATAACGATTTTGGAATCGCTTATCTCTTGTTTAACTTTCTTATAAAATTTTTCTAACTCATCAAGAACGTTTTTGTTGCAAGAGATCTTGTGACGCCTACTGTAGCTAGGTTTCCGTGGCGAGGTAGTTCCAGGATCCTCGAATTTTAATTCATCAACACTCTTACTGTAGCTATGTTCCGATTTCACCATAGGTACAGTGTTGTCAATCTTCGTATCTCCTTCTTTATTTCCACCTTTTGAACCCTTCCTAGTTTTCCCTTGAAAAAATTCTCGCAAGCCGCGGAATGAGTTCCATGAAAAAGATAAAAAAGTTACCGCTATCACAATCGCACCAAAAAAAGCCATGAATCCAGCATAGGCTGGAACAGTGACAAAGTATGAAGCTACAAAAAGTCCAATACCTATAAGTAAAGCAAATATCTGAGAAAATAAAGATATCACTTTTTGAACTTTTGCAGATTCTGATTTCGTAAATAAAATAACCAAAACAAGCGCGTATAAAAGCATGGGAAGAGCAATAAGTATAATATCCACAGCACTAAGAGGCAAAGCTTTTGTAAAAATAGCCGCATAGACCGTCAGGACTTCTGGCATTGCCCAACAAATCGCAGAAACAAGCAGACCAAAAGCAACCGCAACTTGCATCGTTTCACCGCTGGAAATCATAGGTAAAGAAGTGTTTGCTTTAGATCCTTTCCTGATAAACTCGCCGTGAATCAAGCCTATAAAACCTATCGCTAGGATTGCCGTAGAAGCAAAGACTATCCCAAACATTATTTTGCCACTTGTAAAGACAAGAGCAAGCACAGCCCCTACAACTCCAAGAAGTATCGGTATAAAATAAAGTAAATGTAAAAAAGGCAATTGAACCTTACTTTTTATAATCACTTTCTGAAGGAACTGCATAATAAAAACAAAACCTAAAACCAATAACGGCAAGTAGATCAGTTGAGTATTATATAGCCCCCATACAAGCACTGCCATCAAGATAGTCACATACAACGACTCTTGTGTGACCATTTGGCGAGAAAAAAGAGAAAGACTCTCTTTCTTATCAACAAAAGAGTTTTTCACCTGAACTTTCCGTGCCCCTTTATTCATAAGTGCTGAAATAAAACCCTCAGCTTCATCACCCATATCCGGTGTAACCTTTTTGTCCTTTTTATTAAGAATAATCAATACACCAAAAGCAAAAACCGCTCCTGCGACAAAAAGAGGTTCCAATGGTATAAGAGGAAAGAGAGGTTTCAAAACTAGAAGATATGTAGCAACAGAGGCAATAGACAAAACTATAAGCAGGTATCCTAAACCTTCTAACGCAAACCCCCTCTTATCAAAATAAGAGACAAAGAAAGTGATCAATGAGACTCCGAGGAATACCCCCAAAGAAATAAGAAAAACAGAAATACTAGCTGAGTGTAAGGCCCAAACAATGCTTACAGCAAGTATCAGGTTAACGATAGACCTAATAATATTACGTGTTATTTCACGAGAAATCTCACTTTCTTTAACATCTGAATACTCATCATTCGCAACAGCATCAACAAAGTCTATCATTTTAAGTTCTTCAGATGTATAGATCGCTTTCGAATTATAAGCTTTAGAGATTCCATCATTCTCAAAATTACCCACAACTTGTGAAGTAGGTGCATCCTTAGAAAGGTAATGAACAACTGCTAAAGCAAAAGATAGCACAACTGTTACTATAGCTATAAAAACAGGTAAACACCAAGTCCCTGAAATCAATCCAAAAACAAAAAAACATAAAGCAAAAGCAGTAAGTCCTAGAAGGGATAGTATAAATAGAACACCATAAACTATACGCATCTTACGAATATTATTCGCCTGAGAAGAAAAATAACTACCCAAAGCGATAACAACTATAGAAAAAACACAAGCCGCTAAAACATACCAAGCATGGGTCAATATAGCGTAAAGTAAAAGTCCTCCTAAAATCTCTTCAAAAACAATGATCAAAGGTTTTATCATTGTCTTTTGATCAGCTTCTTTAATTGTCTTTTGATCAGCTTCCTTAAAGGATACAGCTTCTCCCCTATCTCTGAACAAACCAACGGTAATTATAATAAAAGTCGAACACACCGCTAATCCTATGTAAAAAAGATAAGTAAAACCAGGCATAGAAGGAAGGAAGATATAGAATACTACTCCAACAAGAGCAGTCACTCCCCCAAGAACGACACCTACGATAGATATCACTCTTAATACCTTTTTCTTTCCCTCACCCTTAAAACTGTTAGCTACAAGCGCCAAAATAAGCATGAGACCTGCAAAACCAGCAATACCGAGTGCTGCAGGAGGAAAAATGTTAACTAACCCAAAAACGGCGAAAAATAAAACAAGAGAAAGAGCTTTTTGAATAACCGTTCTCAAAGAAGAAAAATCTTTCAAACGATAGAAATTCGAGCGATCCTCTTGGCTTTTTTCGATGACAACCTCGCCAGAATAAGGAGTCTGTGAGTATGAGTTTCTACCGACAAAATTCTGAAATTGGCTTGAAGCACTCAAAGTCGTTGTTAAGTCCTTTGACAAATCTGTCATCTGACTTTGGGAAGAAATTGTTTGTCCTTTACTCAAAAAAGTATGTAAATCTCCACACATACTCAACAAATAAAGTGGCAAAATAAATAAAGTCCATAAGTTGTTTCGCAGTCGCATCGTCTTTCCCTTTCTTTCAAGCAATCAAAGAGGTTAAAAAATCAATAAAACATTTATAAGAAATTTAAAGCAAAATAAATACTCCTATTTAATAAAAAAGAAAGCTTTAATAAATAGGAATAAGGCTAAAAAAAATCTAAAAAAGTCAAAAAATATTTTAGTGTAAGAACCTACATCTTCACAGACTAAAGATTTTTGTTAAGATCAAGAATCACGACAACGCAAATCCTTTTAAGTATCTATAACTTTAGATACTTCCAAACAAAATATTGAGAAATTTCTTCATCGAAAAAACCAAGAGGCCCATTATATCACATCCATTTCTTTTTTCAAATTGATTCATGTTAATTTTTTAAAAAAACCATATAAGCATAATTAATCTAAATTTAAATATAAATAAAAAATTATTAGCTATTTTTTAAATTATGATTCATTCAAAATAAACATGTTTTTTAAAAAAAAGGTGGGAAATCTTTCCGAAAGCTTAACACTGTCTTTCCATGTACATACAATATGATGAGCATTATATTGTTTCTGAACAAGCATTATTCTTTCCTCATCTTTAACAGTGAAAATATGATGATCTCTAAATAAAAGCACATTCTCGACCTGAACCCCTAAATTTTTCACCATCTCTATGAAGCCCTCTGGGCGAGCTAAAGCACAAAAAAGAACACATCTCTTCCCTTTCAAGTAAGACAGTTCAAAATTTTTACCTGTAGAGTGTTCAACCCATTCGAAAGGCGTCTCTTTTGCCACTGAAACATTAGAAGAATAGTCACTAAGATCAGACAATCGACCCTGAACTTCATCTTTATCAATAAGATGACTCTTCGTCAATATAAGATGTGAAGATCTTCTTAAAGAGGATAGCGGC
>MDLB01000083.1 GCA_001730085.1 PVC group bacterium (ex Bugula neritina AB1) | reverse complement strand
GGCTACAGTGCAAACGCTGACCGTAATGCGGGGCGTAATATCTTAGAGGCAGGGCATGCCTTGTTAGCTTGTGGAGAAAATCCGTTAGGAATTTCTATGAAGCAAGAACCCCTAGTTGCTAAAAAAATAGCTTAGTAAATCTAGGAATCACCTTCCTTTAGGTAGGTGAGGATGTCAACTTATTAATTCAATTTAATGTGCTCTTTTCCAAAAATTTTAAAAAGGCAACTATCTTATGTGCAAAAGAAAACTTTTGAAAGATCATAGCTAAGACTTCTTTTCGTTCTTTTGAAATGGCGATATCTATTGAAGTTATGATGTTTTTTCGGAATAAAAAACAGGTATAAAACTTCTTACAATAAGAAATATAGTATGTTTTAAAACAGTCTCGAGCAAGCATCGACATCTATTATTTTCTTTAGATTTTTTGCATCCGATTGAACGTTCTTCACTCCGAACCTTATTTATTATTGTAAAGATTATTTTATCTAGTTATTTCATTTTAAAAAAATTCATAACTTTTTAGAAAGTAAATCTCAAAGGAAATAATATAAACAATTCAAAATTCTCGTTAATTTTCAACTAGATTTACTAGCTAGTATTATTGCATCCATCATCGATAGCTTGTCAGAAATAAAAGACTTCCTTGCGTCCTCATCGTAGTCTGTATACTGTAAATCACTTTCGTCAACAATAAGAGAAGTTCTTCTATCATTAAATTTTAAAATTAATTCATCTCTGTTTTTTTGTCTATAAGATTCGAAGGCTTTCCGAAACAAGTTTATAAGTCTTCTTGTATCGCAATTCCTATCCCTATAAAATTCCCGTACAAGACTATCTAAGAGGCTCGCTTCAGGGTCAATAAGCCTTGCGAAAAAAAGATCAAAGCCATCAGAAGAGGTTATCGGATCATTTTCCATGTAACGCTTTAATTCCTGAACAAAAGTTTCATCTAAAGATTCAAGTTTCTCAAAAATCTCTAAAAGTTTATTCTCTTTCTCACGAGAAGAAGAAACCTCTATAATCTTCGATTTATTTTTCTCAATATCTTCCTTCAAGATTTCTGCATACATAAAAAGTTCTTTGAATAATAAAATCTTTGACATCGATTGATCACCTTCTAATTCTTTTTCCCTATCGATAATCCATTGAGATCGATTTTCTGCAAAAAGAACTTGGCTCTCAAAGATAACTCCTTGCAAATATCTATCTAACAGATCTTCATCTGTTCCTTCTTGAATTTTACTTAGTTGATCTCCTCTCTCAAAAAACGGACTCAAATCCTGCAAATTATCTGCACTTCTCATCTTATCTCTATACTTTTTAAAATATTCAATATTTAAATAAAATAATTCATAAATATCTGTTTTAGCTTTTAATAAAATATCCTTTCTAAAAGATAAAGTCAGCTGATCATTCTCATCTATTTCTAACCGATACTCTTCGTCCTCCTCAAGGTCGTCAGAAATACGGCAATTAAGTCTATACTGTTCTGACCATCTTTGTAGCTTCTCTTGGTACATCTCAAGAAATAGGTCATCGGATTTATTAGTCAAATCAGAGACGTCATTATCTCCTTCATATTTCTTAGCAAATAAAAACTTATAAGTTAGACCGGTTAGTCTTTCTAAATTAAATTCATTCTGAAAAGATTTTATGTCTGTTGGCATACCGGTTATTAAGGCTTCCCATTCTTTTTTAGACACATCATCTCTAATAAATTCTGAGAACAAATTAAATTCTACTTTTAAATTTTTTAAAATTCTTTCCAAACTCTCTGTATTGTCATTAATTTCATAACTACTAATCGTTTTTAATATATTTAAAATAACATATATATATTCAAAGTTAGATTCTAAGAGAATAACATTGTTTTCCCTATCTAGCATCTCCTCACTTATGACCTCAGTCTCAAACAGGCTATTCATGAGTTCAGAAATAAATGGTTGATTATTTGCGTTAGAACCGGACATTAGTAAAGACAAATCAAAGCATTTCACTCGAGTAACTTTTCCATTAATAACTCTCAAAGATTTGGATAAAAACGCTGAGTTTCTTGAATCCTTAAAAAAAGGCTCAAAAGAAGCATCAGGTGTGACTGATAAACCCTTTTCAAAATATTTTGTTCTACCCTCTTTCTTTAATACCTCATGAGCTTTAATTATGCCTTTATTTACAATTAAGGCTAATTCATTACGTTCATCAGATTCTTCTATTTTATCTTTCTTCGACAATCCCCATTCTAAAATAAGCTCAAGAAGTCTCTCTTCGGTATAAACCTTTTCTCTAAAATCACTTGAATGCTCGATAATCAAAGAATCATTTTTCTCTAATAATAAAAGAAAACTTTTCACAGCCTCTGAATAATCATTATCAAAATAGTCCTTTAATGGAGTTGTAAAAAAACTCTTTTTTAGTAAAACCGTTGTAGAAGAATCACTCGAAAATAAACTTATATTATCCCTTAGCGTTGAAGGTATATCTGATAAGATTTCATCATTTTTTTCTGTCTGATCAGTTGAAAATGTTGCGACAAGAGATTCCACAATCTGTTTTTTTTCTTCTTCATTTAAGACAAGTCCCTCTTGTCTCAACTCTTCTAAATAATCTCTTATATCCTGTTTTATGTTTGGTATAGAACTCTCTACGTTCGAATAATCTGCCATTAACCTCGTAATCAAAAAGTTTTTTATCTCCTCAAGATCAACAGGTTTTTTTTCAGAATTAAAAAGTTTAGGCTTTAGATCTCTTATCCAAGCCGGATTATTCAATGATCTTTTATCCCATTCAGAAGACAGTTTTTCGATATCAAATATCTCTGCACCATAAGACATACTTAAATCACTTAGAGTAAACCCTCTTCTAAAGTGATCATTTATTTTTTTTGAAACAACATATAAAGAGTCCATTTTATTCCCAGAACGACTTCGTTCTTGAAGGCAGTTTAAAAGACCCCAACATGTATCTCCCATATTGGGCGAAGAGTATATTCTAACAAAGGTATCTAAGTATTTTTTTCGTTGCTCATAACCTATAATTCTCTCGAAAACAACTTTTCGAATTATATCTATCGTTACCTCTTCAGAGTTAGATAGTCTTTTTTCTTCTTCAATTGCTTCTACTAACTCTTTAGATTCTTTTGACCCATATTTTTTCAAAATATCTTCTACAAAGTCTTGGAATCTCCATTTTTTTTGATGTTCTCCGTGATAAATATCTAGCCATTCGCTAACTTTAATTTTAGAAAAAAGTTTTGGGACTTTCTTCATCTCCGATACATCTATCAATAAATTTCCATCCTTGGAAAGAAATAAAAGGCTCAGATTATCTAAGAAGGTAATATCCGAATCTCGCGTCAAACGTATATCTATCAATGATAAGAGGGCTCGTTCCTTTTCTTCAACATTAACATCACCTTCTAATGATTTTTTTACAAAAAATCTTAATACATAAATTTCAAGGATGTTTAAATATATATTATTAATTTTTAATGTATATATAAAAAATAAAGCTAACTCATAGTTTGAAATTTTTTCAAAAGACTCAATGTATGCATTCTTTTTTTGATCTTCTATCGATTCCAAAAATATATCTCGGATAAGCTTTCTAATCGTTAAATTATCGAAACCCATACGAGTAATACCACCCATAAAAACATTTATTGCCTCTTTAGCACTTGGCTCCTTTACATTATCAAGGGATTCTAATAATAAGTGGAAAGCTTTGGATTTATCAACCCTATCCAAGGAAGGCGGATTCTCTTCAGAAGCAACTGCTGCCTCCTCCTGATCTTGCACATTCTCTTCAGAGTCAATAACGGCTGACGGTGATTGACGTTGAGAACCTTGCGCTGCATCAAAATACGTCAAATCCATCTCTCTTAAAAAAGCGAGATTCAAATCGACAAGTTTTTTTCTAGAGACTTTTTTTAGGAACCTTTCTTTATCCACTAAGCCGGTAGATGTTACAAGCTTGCAGTAATTTCTTTTCAAATGATTTTTTTCTTTCTTACTGTAAGTGCTTTTGGGAATATAAAGATCCTCTTCATCTGAATCTTCATCTTCAAAGGTTCCTGATCCAACATTCGAAAGATCTTCGATATCAACCATCTCATTTATTAAAAGCCCCATCTCAGACAATGATCCACTTCCAGAGTAAATCCCTCCGTTAATCTTTAACCTTTTCTGCTTATCTTTTTCCTTGTTTCGACCTGTTAGCTCTATCTGCTGGGATAGCTCTATTTCTTTCTGGAGCAAGGAAAGAGTTTCTTCAAAGCGATGGTCTTTTAATTGTATTAATTTCTTATGTATAAACCGTAAGTCAGAAATAGCTATAGCATATGACTTGCTTAAGGAGTCCGCCTCATTAGCTTGCTTATCACTTCTATCTGTAAATCTCTCTACGAGATCTCCAAAAATGTCTTTTACACCTCTATACTCAGCCTCAGTAAATTTTAACTCTTGAGCTTTTCTCATCAACCTTAAAAAGTAATTTCTTGGATACCACTCTATCATTCCTTTAATAGCATCCTTAGAACCGTTCTCACTAAGTGTTGATTCTTTTCTAATCATATCGCGAGCTAATATTTTCAAAGAATAATCGTTTACGCCAAAAGTAGATCTTTCGCTTCTAAAAATTGCCATACGAAGATGGTTTAATTGTGTAAATTTACGATCTCTACCATAAGCTTGGGAAAATTCAGAAAAACCAAAGTCCAGGGAGGCTCTTGACCCTAAATTGTTAAAATAGGTAGCAGGCAGAGGCTCCAACGCTTCGAGGTCCCACCCCACACTTAATTTGGGTGTTGTCGTTACTGTTATCCGTGAGTACTTTATTTGCTTAAAAAAGCCTTCTATATCTAAACCAGGAGACTGTATATGCTCCTCTAAAAAATTTTTTAGCGAGAAACATTCAGCTCTTTCATCTTCACTTAAACCTTCACCTTCATTTGAATTTTCTTCAATATTTAAAAGCTCAATATATCTAAAAATAGATTCTACAAGTTTTTTCAAACCATTTTCACCAACTTTAACACCTATTATTTGAACAGGTATTCTTGATCCATCATTACCGGTGAAAACTAAGGTAACTCCTTCCGAAAATTTATCTTGCGTCTTTTCTTTTGCTTTTTTATCTACAGAATTGTTTGGAACCTGTAACGCGTCTTCGTATTTAATCTCCAAAGCTACATCCCCGAAAAGATCACTCCCTATGTCAAAACTTTTCAAAGTTTCCAGCGTACTTTCTTTGAAAAATTTTAATTGACTAGCTATATCATTTTTATCATATAGACCCCGGCTTCCGCTACCAGGAAAAATCATGACATTCACACTTAAAAGAGATTGTAAGAATTGGCTAAGTTCTAATTCGTTATAAACTAGAGAATCAGATCTCATTCCTAAGCAACCCTCTATCTCATGCATTAAATATTTAATGGTTTGATTTTTTTTGCTTTCAAGACCTTCCGTATCTCCTTTTGAAAACAATAATTCATGCATATCATTAAAAGCCATCCTCAGAGCCGCTTTACTCCTATTAGTCTTACTCTGACACAATTTTTCAATATTATTCGCCATCTCTTCTATTTTACTTAAAGATAAAAGGTCTTCTTCCTTCATATTTGAAGTCTCTAAAGTTTCCAATGGTGGCGTTATTGAATTAAAAAAATCCAACGTAGTCTGCATCCTCTTAGCTTTCAAGTACTCTTTAAATTCTACAGCCCAATACTCGAAAGGCATTTTTTGTCCTTCTTTCCAGCTTTTATCTAACAACAAAGTTCTTTTATAACGTTCTTTTGCTGTAATATTTGCTTGCTCTGACAAAGTCTTTGTTACTTTTTCTTTTAAGTTCAAGTGATATTCCTCGCAATAAAAGGATAAAAGCTCCTCATAAAGCTCCTCTCCTTTATTTCCATATAACTTAGGGCCCATCTCTTTAAGAAAGTAAAGCACAGTCTCCACATTATTTCCAAAAATTTTGATTAACATTCCAAGGCCACTATTGGATTCTGCTCCCCATAGTAACCGTGCCTCTTTTAGAAATGGAGCAGGGGTTCCACTCATGTAACTAATCGTTCCTCCCTCTCGATAAATAATATCTAACGTTGACTTAGCATTACTTATTAAGAACCTACCTTCGGGAGCCAACAAATCAAATCTTTCTGTATAAATAACATCTATGCATTCTTGGATAATATTTTTATAAAAAGATATGTTCGGCTCTTCCCCTAATTCATCCGAAATCCCCTCTAAAGCCTTACGTTTATTCAAGAAGGCTTTAGCATATTGTTCGGAGCCTTCCTCCTCTGGGTCAAAGGATAACCTATAGCCTTTAGGCTGATAAGTCTCCTTCCCATACATTTTTCTTATTTTTAAAATCTTTACTTCCTCATCCATATATTGTTTTAAAGACTCATAGGTATTCGGGTTATTCTTAATAATCAATTTAATTAAATCTATAATACTTCTTTCCAACAAACTTTTATGCATAAGTATCTCTTCTGAGTCAGATATATATTCAAGTTCAGAAGCTCTCATAGCTAATTCAGTTGCTAGATCTTGACCGGCTCTAGTCTTAAATATTTTTTCAACAATAGCATCTTGGTAGACGTCTCTTGTCGACTCAGCAGTTCTATGGCCACTAGAAAGGCTCTTTTCTACCTCAGAAATACTTATTGCTTTTGAAGATAAAAACTCAGCTAACTCTATAAGCGATTTTTTTTCCATTTGGTAGGTACTGCGTCCAAAAAGTTTCTCTAAAATAAAATTTTTTATTTTAGAGAAACTTTTTTCTAGAAAATTTTTTCGTGGAGTCACTTTTTCATCCATAAACCAAGTATCCAGCGCTTTAGGATGTGTTAATCTTCCTAGCCCTATCGAACGAAGTGCCTCTTTGACTACAGGGCTTCTCCAAAATTTTAATGAAAACTTTTTTTCACTGTCTACATCTAAAACATTTTGGTAAAACTCTCCCATAATAATTTGTCGAAGATGCAAAGCAATCTCTCCATATTTAAGAGCAGACGTGTAATCTTTTTTCGAAAAGTATTTTTTTCCAGGATATAGCGCTAATTGATGTTGCAAAGGTCCCTTTAGAGGATCTATATAGATAGCGTCAAGCTCACCTGCCTCTTGTTCAAAGGTATAAGTCCCATCATCACGAAAGTAGATTCTTTTTGAATAATCATCATTTGCATCAGCGAAAACCTCAATCTTAATCTTTTCATTATCTTCTCCAATCAAAAAGAGATGGTCCCCCATTTCAAATCTACTATTTTCTTTACTGGCCAAACCCTTAAGAATGGGAGTCTCCAAAGCTACCAGAAACTTAGCCGACAATTGTGCCGCTTTTTTGGGAGCTTTAGGGAAAGAAGGAGGAAATAAAGAAGGAATTGCATCTACCGGAAACCCGATATCCATAACCTTTGCAAGTAAGTGAGCTTCATCCACAATAACTTTTGATTTTTTAAAAAGAGCTGTGGTTATCATAGACATCTTTTTTCTCCAGTAAACATAGTTTGGTGGAGCATATGCCGGAAGTTTTCCATACTGAGCACCTATAAAAACAGATTGCAAGGCCTCTACCGTAGAGTAAATAACTAATCCTCCATTTTTATAACCATCTTCAATAAGAGTAGCTGGTTTACGTATCTTTCCCGGACCAGCAACGTTATCTACCTCTAAAGAAACAAACCTAATAATTTTGCCTTTTTTCCTTTTTACTAAACGAGATAGTGTGTCACTTTTATTCACTTTATCCATAAAAGAGCCACTCTTTTTAGTCATATCAGCAATAGCACTTCGTAACTTTTCTTCATCCGAAAACAAACCGATAGATGTTTTTGCCATCTTTCCCGGAAGCAAGGCTGTTAAAACTGTAACAATAGGTAGAATTGTTTTGGTTTTTCCTATCCCGGTCGGTGCATCTAAAAAATAAGCTGGTGACATCAACAACCTAAAAGCTTCTTTAATAACATTGATTTTTGTATACAAAACTCCTTCTTTACTTTTATATTGTGAATGATCAATGAAGACATTAATAACCTCTAAGATAATGTTTATCATATCTTTGGGATAAGAATTATCATTTGGATCGATCTTCTCAAAATATTGAAAAACTACCTGTGAAAAGTGCTGAAAGTTCTCTTTATCTCCCAAAAGGAGGCCTTGTCCTTGCGAATTTTTTTGACAAAAAGGAATGTTGACACCTCGGGCAATATCCATTTCTAATTGATTCAAAAAAGAAAAAAACTTTTGGCAAACTGACTGGGAAACCTGTTGTGAAGCTTCTTGACTCAGTTCAGAGTATTTATGCACGCTACGCAATAGTTCGGCATTTTTTCGAAAGGGACTGTTTGTAAAATCTTTTAACCCTAAAATTTCTTCTCGAAAACTCAATGGTAATTTCATTTGGGAAGTCTGCTCAAAAAAAGACCCTCCTGTTTGAATATCCACATCTAATGTGAGTTGCATCGACATTTCTAAAGGATCAATAACCTTTAAATCCTGACTCCTTCTTTTTAAACTCATCAGGCTTTCTTCTAATTCTTTAATATTTTTTTGGAAAAACTTTATATTAGCATTTTCCTTATCTTCATAATCTTCATCATCCAACAAAGTCCCTTTGTGATATTCAATCTCTCTATGAAACAAAAGTCCCTTTTTAGCTTGCTGAATACGATCTTCTATGTTTTTTTCTAATGCCTTTTCTTTATCCTCTTGTCCAAGGCCATTGAGTTTTGATTTTCTAATAGTATGATTTAAGATAAGAATATCTAAAATAAATTTATTACGTGCGTATACTGTTGGGCTTTTTTCCCTATCTTGATCGTGACTTCGGCCTTTATTAATAGCTTCATAAAGTTTTTTATATAAAAGATCTATTTTATTAAACTCTTCTTTGCCAACAAGAATATTTATACATTCAAAAAGATTATTTTCATTGAAACTCCTATTTCTAGATAGAACATCTTCAATGATTTGCATCCCATCACAATTTCTTAATTCTTTTTTAACCTCTTCAAAATCCTTTAAAGTCCATCCATTTGTCTTTATTTCATCCAAAATCTCCTGAAGTCGCTGATATGCTGGCCAAGAATGAGGTTGTTTCACATCCGTTAAAGCTAATTCTTCTGAATTTTCGGAAGCAAGAGCGGCTTGATCCCCAGAAGCAAAAGGTGACGATAAACTCAGAGCCAAAATATCCGACGGAGAATAAACAGCTAAAAAGTTTAAAGCAAAAAAAAGAGTCAAGTTAAAGCTAATATATTTATTCACAAGTAAACTCCTATTTTATAAAATCAAATAAATATACCTTTGCACATTTGCACATTTAAAATATCAAAATTTATTAGTTTAAAGACATATAAATATCATTATAATATATAAAACAATAAAAAATCAATTAATTAAAAAAATAAAAAAAATCTATTTTATATATTTTTAAAATTATAAAATTAAGTTAATTTTTCACTCTACTATGATACTTTAATTACAATTAAATTCATATCTATTTTATTTTTTTTATCTTTAAAGTCTTAACTTTTATACTTTTTTTATTTTAGTGCAGAGGTTTCACATAGTTTTTTAAGAAAATACTCCTAAAAAACTACTAGACTATTAGAATCTAGTTAAATCTATATTTTTTCTTATTTTTTATGAGCAAATATCTATAGATATGCTAATATATAATCCTTATAAAACACTCTCTATCCCTAATTATGAGAAAAATTAAAACACTATAAGGGCAAAAAATGACCTTTTATTCTGAAAAAAGCAAAGAAAAAAATATCCTCGAAGCTCTCAATGCTTATTATCCAAGCATAAAAATAGCCCTTAACTTTAGCAATGTTTGGGAACTCCTTGTAGCAACCATTCTATCTGCTCAATGTACAGATGAAAGGGTTAATATCATAACCAAAGACCTTTTTGTAAAGTACACAACTATCCCAGAATACGCTAACGCTCCTCTCGAAGAGATCACCTACTCCATCCGTTCTGCAGGTCTCTTTAGATCTAAAGCGGGTTATATAAAAAAAAGTGCTCAAAAAATATTGAAAAACTACTCTGGTCATGTTCCAAAAACCATGAGTGAGCTTCTTTCTTTACCTGGAGTTGCCCGAAAAACGGCCAATGTGGTTTTATATAATGGCTATGGAAAAAACGAAGGGATCGCTGTTGACACACATGTCAAAAGAATTTCTAATTTACTAGGCTTAACCGAATCAGAAAACCCTCAAAAAGTAGAAAAAGACCTCTTGTCTCTATATCCGCGAGAAGAGTGGGGCAATTTAAATCATCGCCTTGTTCAGTACGGGAGAGATATCTGCATCGCACGTCGACCAAAGTGTGAGATCTGTGTTTTAAAAAAAGAATGTGCTCACTATCAAAAAACCCTTCAAAAATAGTATAATAGGAATCATTGTAAGTAGAGATTATTACCAAAGCACCTCCCTAAGGACTTCACAAATTAAAGGGAGTCAAATAGCTAAAAAGTGCGCTTTGGGATTAATCTCAGACGGATTGATCGATTATTCATTGTATATTTACTGAATTTTTTATAAACAAAAGGAGAACTTGGAATGGGACCATCTGTGATTATTGGGGTTATGGGAGGTGCAGACCATGTTTCTTCACAAGCTTTAAATGCTGCTGAATCTTTAGGAAAGCTTATCGCTAAAGAAGGCTGGATCCTTTTAACAGGAGGTCGTAATTTAGGTATTATGGATGTCGCTTGCCGAGGAGCGAAAGAAGCCGGCGGCTTAACCCTTGGGATTCTACCTGATGAAAAAAAATTCGCGACATCGTCTTATGTTGACATTCCTATCTATACAGGCATGGGTGAGGCTAGAAATGTCATCAATGTGTTATCTTCGGATGTCGTTGTCGCCTGCCCAGGTGCAAGCGGAACTATTTCAGAAGTGGCTTTAGCTCTAAAAAGCAGTAAACCTGTTATCGCAATGGGATTTGATGACAAAGGGCTTTTTAGTGATATGGAATCCCGATGCTATATGCATCGAGCGCAAACACCTGAAGAAACAATTACCCTTATTAAAAAACTACTACAAGATTAACAGAGTGAAGACCTTTGCCCAAAAGCTATACACTACGCAAGGATTGAGAGACCTTTTCGTTAAGATTTTTCATACCAATACCGTGGCATTACTTTTAATTTATTTCGCTCTGTGTTTTTTTTTAAAAGGTATACCTCTTTTTTCAGACGTTCCTAATACAAACACCTCTTTCGTAAAAAACTTCGAGGTCTATACTGTCAAAATCGCTAAAACTTCTAAAGAAAGAAAAAAAGGACTCATGGGAGTCTCCTCTTTAAAGCCAAATGAAGGAATGCTTTTCATCTTTAAAAAAATGGGTCACCATTCTTTTTGGATGAAAAACACATTAGTTCCTCTTGACATCCTTTGGATGGATAACAACAAAAAAGTTGTTCATATTGTTAAAAATGCCACTCCAAAATCTTTGATGCCCATGGTTCCTCAAAAAAAAGCTCTCTATGTTTTAGAAGTGCTGGCTGACGAAGCCCAACAGAAAAAATTTTCCATAGGAGATACCTTGATTTGGGATGATTTAAAAATCAAAGATGGTCAACAGACTGATTTTGAGGTAAAATATACTTTTGAGTCACACTAGATGGGGGAGTAGCGGTTCCCTGTAACCTGTAGTCCGCTTTAGCAGGATTGAAGTCCTTTTTAAAGGTTTGTGTCTTTTTTCATAGGTTAATAAAAACGTTGAAGTTTAGGTCCTGGACAATAAAGGTTTTCAAACCCCGTCAGATCTGAGAGGAAGCAGCGGTAAGCAAACTCTATTTATGTGTTTTAGGGTAGCCTACTCTGAGTTATTTGTTTTCGTATAGAGAAAGTAGCAACTTGGTCAAAGGTGTGTGGCTCCTTCTTTCAATTTGATTCATTATTTTATCGTGAGTGCAAAACTTTTGGAAAAAAACACATACACTGTCTTGGCTCGCAAATGGCGACCTAAAAATTTTGATCAAGCTTTTGGACAGCTTCATGTCATCAAAACATTGAAAAATGCTATAACCATGAAAAGGGTTGCCCACGCTTATATTTTTTCTGGGCCTCGTGGTGTTGGTAAAACAAGTCTTGCACGTATTTTTGCCAAGTCTCTCAACTGTTCAAAAGGCTCTTCTATTACTCCTTGTGAAACATGTCAAAACTGCAAAGAAATAATGCTCGGAAAGAATATCGATGTTATCGAAATAGATGGAGCATCTCACCGAAGGATCGACGATATCCGAGAAATAGAAGAAGGGATTTGCTTTAAACCTTCCAAGTCTCCTTTCAAAATTTATATCATCGATGAAGTTCATATGTTAACAAGAGAAGCCTTCAATGCTCTTCTTAAAACTTTGGAGGAACCCCCTTCTCACGCCAAATTCATTTTTGCAACAACTGAGCCTGCTAAAATCCCAGATACTATTCATTCTAGGTGTCAAACTTTTTCGTTTCGATTCTTAGAACATAAAGACATTATCGATAATTTAACAATGATTCTTACTAAAGAAGAAATACCTTTTAAAGAAACTGTTCTTCATGATGTCGCACGTGCTTCAAAAGGAAGCTTAAGAGATGCTCAATCTCTATTAGATCAACTTATTTCATTCTCTAATGAAGAACTCTCAAGTGAAAACTTGGAATCTATTTTAGGCCTTGTCGGGCATGATCGACTCCCTCTTTTTACTGAATATATCGCAAATAATGATTACACTAAAACGTTACAAATGATTCAAGAGATGGCCAAGCAAGGGAAAAATCTCCATCAATTCACTCTTTCACTCATCGAATATTTTCGAGATTTAACCGTTTTAAAAGTGAGCAAAAATAATGATACATCTTTGATCAATATGTCTTCTGAAGAAGCGCTCCTTGCCAAAAAATGTGAAAAGCTCTTCACTTTAGAAAAATTACTTTATATGATCCAGATACTTATAAAAACCGAAGAGCAAATGAAAAAAATGGAACTTCCTCGCTTGGCTCTAGAAATATCCGTGATCAAGCTCATACATGTTGGGGATATGACATCTTTAAAAAACTTATTAAAATCATCGCCTCAGTCAACTTCACCTTCTAAACATACGTTGAGTAAAAAATTGGGCGATCCTGTAAACAAAACCTCTTGTGCTCAACCGCAAAAAGAAAACTCTTTAACACAAAGCGCTTATCCAACATTAACTGAAAGTAAAAATCAACTTGCATCAAAAAAACGTCCAGATACTTCAGACAAACTGGCAGATACCCCTGCGACGTATAAAGATTCTCAGGAGGAAAGTTTTTTTGAAAACAAAGTTTTAGATAAGCTGTGGAAAGAGTCAAAAAAAAGCAAAATGACTTTATCGGTCGCCTTACAAAAGGTTCACCTTTTTGATTTATCTACTGAAACCTTAAGCTTAACCTTTCTAGCAAAAGATGATTTTTATGGGAAAAAACTGTTGAGAGAAAAACCTTGGATCGAGTCTCAATTGGCCCTCTTAACAGATAAAAAAATAATATTAGAGATAAAAACTTCTACAGACGAACAAAAAAGCAACCCAAAAGAGAAAAAAAAAACAATATCTACTGAGAAATCACCTCTAAAAAAAAACAAAACAGGTGATCTATCAAAGAACCCTATTGTAACAAAGTTTGTAGAGGCATTTGATGGAAAAATTGTCGATATTGATAATAATAGAAGTATTTAAATAAAGTAATTAACGGAGATACATTTTTATGAATATGAACAACCTCATGAAACAAGCTCAAAAAGTACAAAAAGATTTAGAAAAATCTCAAAAAGAATTAGCTGCTCTCATTTTAGAAGGCAGTGCTGGTGGTGGAGCTATAACCATTCAAATCAAAGGAGATCATACCGTTCAAAAAGTTGTGATCGACCCAGATTTACTTACCGAAGACATCGAAATGGTTCAAGATATGTTACAAGCAGCTTTTAATCAAGCCGTTGAAAAAATCAAAGAAGAAACAGACAAGCGGATGGGCTCTTTTTCTCAATCAATGCCCGGCTTGCCAAACATGTTCTAAATCATTAAAGGGAAAATCATGTTAAGTTTTAAAGATGTTTCTTTAGAGTCTTCAACCCCTATGATGAAACAATACTTGGGGATCAAAAAAAAAAATAAAGACTACATCCTTTTCTTCCGATTAGGTGACTTTTATGAAATGTTTTACGATGATGCCGTTGAGGTCTCTCGTTTTTTACAAATCACTTTAACCGCTAGGGGAACAAAAACGCAAAAAATTCCCATGTGTGGAATACCCTATCACGCTTCCGAAAACTATATCGGTCGCCTCATAAAGGGTGGGTACAAAGTCGCTATCTGTGAACAAGTCCAAGACGCATCGGAAACAAAAGGTATCGTCCAGAGAGAGGTTGTTCGTTACTATACCCCTGGAACCATCGTTTCCGGGGATCTTTTAGATGATAAGAAAAATCATCACCTTGTTTCTTATTTTGGAGGAAAACAATTTCAAGCCTTGGCTTATATTGACTTGTCTGTTGGTGAGTTTAAAACGATCAAATGCTCTCATATTTCAGACCTTTTGAATGAGTTGGAAAGGTTAGCTCCCAAAGAAATTTTACACTCAGAAAAAGAAACCTTACCTCTCCCCATAAAGAATTGGGCTCAACGCTCCTCTTCCTCCTTATCCCCATTTGATGACTGGGCCTTCTCTTTAAGCTCAGCTACTAAAACTTTGAAAGATTTTTTTCATACACAGTCTTTAGACGGTTTCGGTCTAAAAGATATGAACGAATCTGTCCAAGCCTCTGGCGCTCTTTTACATTATGTGAAAGAAATGCATGGTGGAGAACTCCGCCACATACGTAAATTACAAACCTATAGTTGCGATGACTTCATGGTTTTAGATGTCGCCACACAAAGAAACTTAGAGTTGGTTCACAGTTTTTCGAAAGAAAACACAAAAGGGACCCTTTTATCTGTGATGGACCGAACAATTACGTCCGCAGGTGCAAGACTTTTACGTCAATGGATGTTACAGCCTTTACGTCAAGAATCTCGTATCAAAGATCGCTTGTCCGCCGTCAAAGAGCTCTGCGAAACAGTTTCTCTCAAAAACACTTTAAGAGAAAACCTTAAAAATATTCAAGATATCCAAAGGATCGTTGCCCGTGTCGAAACGAAAGTGGCTAACGCCCGTGACCTTCTCGCTTTAAATGAAACCTTGCAAAAAATACCTTTTTTTCAAAAAGCATTGTCCAACGCAAAAAGTTTAGTTTTACAAAGGGTTTTGGGACAATTAAAACCTTTTTCGGACTTGCAAACCTTACTAAGTGAGTCGATTATCGATGAACCCCCTTTTTCAATCAGAGAAGGAGGCTTTATTAGGCCGGGCTATCATGAAGCTTTGGATGAACTCCGCTCCATCAAAGATGGAGGAAAAGAATGGTTAACTTTTTTACAAGAAAGCGAGCGTTCCAAAACTAACATCAAAACTTTAAAAGTGAAATACAATAAAGTTTTTGGCTATTACTTAGAAGTGCCTACTGCTTATATTGATAAAGTCCCTGAACATTATATCCGGAAACAAACCATGGCCAATGCTGAAAGGTTTATCACCCCCGAGCTCAAAGAAAAAGAAGCTTTGATCTTAGGGGCAAATGACCGCATCTCTAACATGGAATATGATTTGTTCGAAAATATCCGACAAAAAGTTTCAGAGGAAACCATCTCTTTACAAAAAGTCGCCGAACTTCTATCTGTTTTAGATGTTTTTTGCTCGTATGCCGAGATAGCTTCTGAAAAAGGTTATTGTCACCCCCTTGTTAATTCGGAAGACAAAATCATTATCGAAGAAGGCCGACACCCTGTTGTAGAAGACTTACTTGAGGGCGAGCGTTTTGTCGATAATAACACACACCTTTCTTCTGAAGATCAACAAGTTTTAATCATAACCGGACCAAACATGGCCGGAAAGTCTACCTATATACGCCAAATAGGTTTGATTGTTTATATGTCTCAAATCGGGTCATTTGTTCCAGCAAAAAGTGCTCAAATTGGCATTGTTGACCGTATTTTCACACGTGTCGGTGCCGCAGATGAACTAGCCCGAGGACAAAGCACCTTTATGTTAGAAATGAATGAAACCGCAAACATCATGAATAACGCAACCTCAAAAAGTTTGATTATTCTTGATGAGGTGGGAAGAGGCACAAGTACTTTGGATGGCTTAAGTATAGCTTGGGCTCTAGCCGAGTATCTCCATGAAACCTTGAAAGCCAAAACTATTTTTGCCACACATTATCACGAAATGACATCATTAGAAAATCAATATGAACACATAAAAAACTATCATGTGGCTTGCCAAGAAAATAATGACGAAGTCATTTTTTTGCACAAGATCATTGCTGGAGCAACAGATAAAAGCTATGGTATTCACGTAGCTAGTCTTGCGGGGATACCCCAAAGTGTCGTCAATAGAGCCACTGTTCTTTTGGAAAGTATGGAGTCAAAATCTGGAAAAGTAACGCCCTTCATTGATAAAGATGCCATTGTTCCCTCAACTCTCAACTCCTCTAAAAGTGAAAGTCAACACAGTGAACAAACTCTTGTATCTCCTCCTGCTATAAGTCCGATTCCTCAAAGCATGTTAGAAAAACTCAAAGCTTTGGATACAAGCTCATTGCGCCCCATTGATGCTCTTATGCTTTTGGATGAAATTGTGAGTCAAGTAAAAAAACAGGTATGATATATTTTATTAAAGTTTCGGAACACACAAAAGAAAGGCAACTCTTATGAAAAAAATTTTACTAAAGTTACTAAGGTTTTTTGTTGGCAAAAGTATTTTATTTTTCGATTTTTTAGTCCCAACAGGATCTATCTCTCGTGAAGAAACCGACAAATCACGGGTAGACTCCTTGACTCAAAATTTAACTTTATATGAATTTCGAGCGTGCCCTTTTTGCGTTAAGGTTCGAAGAAAGATCCGCTATTTACAATTAAACATACAAACAAAAGATGCTAAAAGAGATCCCATTGCGCGACAAGAACTTTCTGATAACGGCGGAAAAATCAAAGTCCCTTGTTTACGGATTTCAAAAGATGATCCACAAGACACGTGGATGTATGAGTCTTCGGATATTATTCGGTACTTGGAAGAACATTTTGGAAAAAAAGATTCTCAACAAACAAGTTAATTTTTTTGACTTCCCGAGAAAACAAATAAGAGAGTGAACGCCTCTCTCTTAGCCTTTTTCTAACTGTTTTACGAAAAACCAGTGCGGGAACATTACAAAGTGTTTAAATCATTATTGAGCACTCTCTTTTCGCTAATCACCCCAAAAGGATTTTTTAGAATGTCTTTTATACATATACTACCTGAGCATGTTAGCAATAGAATCGCAGCCGGAGAAGTTGTCGTTCGTCCATCTGCCGTTGTTAAAGAGTTAATAGAAAATGCCCTTGATGCAAAAGCTACACAGGTTAAAGTTGAAATTAAAAAAGCTGGCCGAGAATTGATCCGAATAGTTGACGACGGGATAGGGATGAACGCAGAAGATGCACGTATGGCATTTCAAAGACATGCGACCAGTAAAATTTCTGAAGACAAAGATCTTTGGGACTTGAATACTTATGGATTTCGAGGAGAAGCTCTTCCTAGTATCTGTTCGGTGGCTATGGTTCAGCTAACAACGTGTCAAAAAGATAGTAAAGAAGGAACCTTGGTATGCACCAATGGCGGAGAATCTTTCGAGGTCAAGCCCTCACCTCCCGTTAAGGGGACTCAAATCGATGTGGGCAACCTTTTTTTTAATACACCAGCTCGTCGAAAGTTTTTGAAAAATAATACAACTGAGTTTAGTCACATAATGGAAACTTTTATCAATCAATCTTTAATGTCTTTGGATGTTCAATTTGAACTAATCCATGACAACAAAGTGATATTATCTTTACCCAAAGCGAATAATATTTTAGAAAGAGTTGAAAAAATTTATGGTAAATCTCTTGCAAAAATGCTCTTCCCTATAAATGCCACTCAAAATGAGTTAACCTTGACTGGTTTGATTTCAAGGCCAGACTTAACAAAATCAAACCGCAGTTTACAAAGATTTTTTATAAACAGTCGTGTGGTAAAAGACCGCACAATGTCTTTTGCCATTCAAAACGTTTATGCCAATGTTCTATCTCATGGTCGATTCCCTGTCTGCTTTTTGTTTTTAACGCTCCCCAAAGGATCTTTAGATGTGAATGTTCACCCTACAAAACAAGAAGTGAAATTCAAAGATGAACCTTTGATCAAGTTTTTTGTTAAAGAGTCCATAAAAAAAGGGATTGATAATATCTCTCAACATGAGCTTTTTTCATCTGACCCTTCCATGAGTAAAAACTCTATTGCATCCCCCAAAGAAACTTCCTCACATGTAAAAGAAGAAGATTCACCCTTACAAAAAAATGCTTTAGAACAGTCCAAACAAATGATCCAAGATTTTTACCAAGAGTCATCTAAAAAAAATACTTTTGACAATATGCGTCAAAGTGATCAATATCAATTTTATAAAGAAACGTCTGCGCAAGACTCTCTGAGTGAGAATTTGGAACAAAACCCTTTGCCAATTAAATCGGCACCATCTTCACCTTTGGAAAAAAACGAAGTCTCTGATCTTCTTATTAACAAAGAAGTTGAACAACCTATACAAGAAAAAGGTGTCGCTGACACATCAACTTTGATATCTCAAGTTCAAAAGCCTAAAGATTTTTTCAAAGTCAAAAACCTTTTTGTCGTTACCTCCGATGAAAACGGAATAATAGTTATTGATCAACATGCAGCTCAAGAGCGCGTTATGTATGAAAGATTTTTGAACAGTGTTCAAAACAAGGAAAAGTCTGTTCAAGAACTATTAGTTCCTATGTCTTTAGAAATTTCCAAGTCAGATATTCCTCTTGTTGAAAGTTTATCTCCGGCTTTCGAATCACTTGGTTTTCAAGTTGAGGTTTTTGGAGAAGGAGAGTTTCTTATCCGAGCAATCCCCTCTTTTGTAAGAGAAACAGAGGTTATCAATATTGTCGAAGACATTTTGGATGATGTCAGGGAGCATGGGGGTAAAAACAACTCACTGCTAAAACATTTTGACGAACTTATCGCCACAATGGCTTGCAGAGCATCTATCAAGGCTGGAGACAAAGTTTCTGATATCGAGCTTAGTTATATCTTTGATGAATTAAATAGATGTAAAGACCCCCACACATGCCCTCACGGTCGCCCCACAATGATAAGGCTAACCTTCGACGAGCTTGAAAAAAAGTTCCGTCGGAAAAAATCTTGAAAAAAACAAGCTACTTTTCAACAGGTAACGTTAAAATAACGAAACTTGTTTAAAAGCTTCATTAAAAACTATACCCACTAAGTTTAAAAATTTTCCCTCATTTTTCAAAATTTAAGACCAATAGAAACTTCTTACAATGATTCCTTAAACGCTTTACCAGCTTTAAAGGAAACAGACTTCGAAGCTTTTATCTTGATCTCTTCACCCGTTTGAGGGTTTCTCCCAACTCTTGCTTTTCTGTGAACCAATCCAAAAGATCCAAAACCGATCAACTGTACAGGTTCTTCTTTCTTAACAGTTTTCTTAATGTTTTCCAAAATGGATTTCAAGATCGACTCAACATCTGATTTAGATGCTTTCGTATCTGCAGCAACCTTTTCAATCAAATCAGTCTTATTCATGAAAAATCTCCTTTTGACTATTTTTTAACGATTTATCGCCTCAAACTAGCTTAAACAACTAGTCCGCGAAGGAATTATGCCACATGATTTTTATTAATGCAACAAAAAACATTTTTTTTTGCTTTTTTACTATAAAAATTATCTAAAAGAAACTTCTTTATCTCCTAAAATATCTCTCCTCTAAGAAGCGTTATAAAAAAAGATTATGATTTATCAAAAAAACCTAAAACCCTTTAATTATCTACTTCTTTGCAAAGTAAAAGCATCTTTTAACTCAAAAAAATGATAATAAATATTCATTTCTAATATAAAAAAATATCTATAAATCTTCTATAAAATAAATTATTTTCAGATTTTTTTTTATATAACACACATTTATCTCTATGAGAATCATTGAAAAACCTTTACAGCGTTGAATTTTATAGCTATACTGTTGCCGTAAAAATTCTTCTATGGCAGCCTCTGTACAGTCTCAAAATATCTACCATCTGAAGATTTTTTAAATTAAAGGAACCTCTGCACCCTCTGCATATTTCTTAAATTTGGAAAAATTAAAAAAAAGCTTTGTGATAAATAAAAAAGTTCACGTTACTCATTAGATATGAGCTTTTTTATCTACACAGTTTTTCAATTTAAAATAATTTAAAGACCCTATGAGAGTGTACAAGATTTTTATAGATTTCAATTTAAACGTTATTTTTTTTATATTTCATTAATATATATTGTATGAAGAAAGGCTTTCATTGCCATGGCAAAAATAAACGAAAATTATCTTAACTTAAAAGGGAGTTATCTTTTTTCTGAGATTGCACAAAGAGTTGCTCACTTTAAAAACAATAACCCTGATGCAAATATTATTCGCCTTGGGATCGGTGATGTTACACAGCCTTTGTGCCCAGCAATTATTGAAGCTATGCATACCGCTGTCGATGAGATGAGCTCCCAAGAATCTTTTGCTGGCTATGGCCCTGAGCAGGGTTACCGCTTCTTGATAGAAAAAATCATAAAATATCAATTCGAACCCTATGGTATTCACTTAGATGAAAGTGAAATTTTTGTGAGTGACGGCTCCAAATGTGATTCGGCTAACATCCAAGAAATTTTTGACAAAGATCTGGTAGTTTCTCTTATGTCTCCGGTTTACCCTGTCTACTCAGATACCAATATCATGGCAGGCCGTTCCGGAAAACCAAATAACAATAACCAATATCAAAACTTTGTTTACTTGGAATCAACAGCTGAAAATGGGTTCAACCCTCCTACACCTTCTGGCAAAGTAGATTTAATCTATCTGTGTTTTCCTAATAATCCAACAGGTACAACCCTCACAAAAAAACAATTAAAAGTCTGGGTTGACTATGCCAAAGAAAACAAATCTATAATCCTTTTTGACGCAGCATATGAAGCGTTCATTCAAGAGCCAGATGTCCCTCACTCGATTTACGAAATTGAGGGTGCCGAAAATGTAGCCATTGAGTTTCGCAGTTTTTCAAAAACAGCCGGTTTCACAGGTTTACGTTGCGCTTACACCGTTGTTCCCAAATCCTTAATGGGATACAAGAGCAATGGAGAACCGTATTCCTTAAATGCTTTATGGAATCGCCGCCAATGCACAAAGTTTAATGGAGCATCCTATATCTCTCAAAAAGCCGCAGAAGCGGTTTTTTCTGATGAAGGCCGCATGCAAATCGAAAACAATATCTCCTATTATATGGACAATGCTAAAATCATCCGAGAAGGGCTTATTTCTCAAGGGATTGAATGCTACGGAGGTATCAATGCACCCTACGTATGGATAAAAACACCTAAAAACATGAGTTCTTGGGACTTTTTTTCTCTCATGTTGGAACAAGTTCACGTCGTTGGAACCCCTGGGGTCGGGTTTGGGTTTAGTGGAGAAGGCTATTACCGATTAACAGCATTTAGCGACCGTTCACAAACAGAAAAAGTTGTTCAACGTTTTGCTAACTTAGCTTTATAAAAGCTCTTTAATATCCTCTCTGTAGTACTTCTCTGCTAACAGAGAGGATATTTGTTTAATATATTTCAGAAAAAGGTTCATAAGATACTATGAGGGTAAATCTGATGTCATTTTTTCTTACTATTAGCTTCTTTTTAAATCTTTTCATACTCCCAATAATGTGTCTTTCTCAAGAGGCTGCCAAGCTTGGAGAAATAAAGTTACCTCAAGCGATGATTTATGATAAAAAGCAAAAATGCTTTTTCGTAGCCTATTTAGCGGGAGACCCTACAAAGAAAAACGAAAAATCTTATAT
Source organism: PVC group bacterium (ex Bugula neritina AB1) (assembly GCA_001730085.1). Lineage (GTDB taxonomy): Bacteria. Next base: position 1,885 of record MDLB01000083.1, on the reverse strand, counting down.
CTCTAAACTTAGCGAAGATTTTAAAAAGGTTCTTGACCCCTTCTTTTGTAAAAAACTCAATAACCCACAATCCATAGCTTTAACAAGAGTTTATCTTGTTGTAGCCGATCAAGGTTCTGTCCGGTTTTTTGATCGTAAAAGTGGTTTCGAAAAAAAACAAATCATTTTTGGAGAGTTACCTCACTCTCTTATATCAGATTTGGTTTATGATGGTTTTCGGTTTATCTATGCTTGTGACATGTTTAATAATGCCCTTATCAGGATTGACCTTCGCAGACATATGGAAAGTACGGTTATGGATCAAGGCCCTTGGATTGACTTTCCCAAACGCATGATTTACAACAACAGCCAAGACACTCTTTTTGTGGGGACTTACCAGAAAGGCTCTGTTTATGAGTTCAACCCTAAAGAAAAAACACAAAAAACTATTATTAAGTATGGACCTTTCCCTCTAAGTGGAATGGCTATAGACAAGGACTTTCACTTCTATTTATCGAGTGACAAAGCTTCCTCTAAACTTATTCAAGTGAGCCCTGAAAAAAGATACACCATTCTACAACAAAAAAGTTTTTCTCCTTCGAATATATATATTCATCCAGATCAAACAAAACTTTTCCTTTTGAGCAAAAAAGACCATATCATTAAAATGATAGATTTAAAGAAAGACGATGAGTTAAAAGATTTTGATGAAAAGTAAAATGGAGCGGGTAGAGAGAATCGAACCCTCGTCATTGGCTTGGAAGGCCAAGGCTTTACCACTAAGCTATACCCGCATAAATCATGACTTATAAAGCAGCCCGATGGAAAAATATTTTAACATAAAAACTCTTTAATGTCTTCAATAATATCTGACAAGAACTATCCATTTTTCAAACTATCATTCGATTTATTAAGAAAAATTTTGACAATCACTCTATCTTTTAAAAAATGATCCGTCTATTGTTACAAAAAATCCTTCTCAAAGATAATCAAAAATCCTTGTGGCGTGTTTTTTTATGAAATCAAAAGATTAACTTGAAACAGCTGTTTGTCTCAAGCCTCTTAGATCATCATCCCTATTTGTTATTTCTGTCTTTACCTTGTAGGAAGCTGCAATTTTGTTAAATAACACAATAAGAGATCCTCTCCATCCGATATGGGGAAAAGCTGGAACCCCTGTACGATATTCATTTAAGAAAAGCCTAAAATCCTTCACCGCTAATTGTGGATTAGAGAGATAGCGCGGACCATAATTTTTATCATTCAGCTCACACACAACCTCGGAGCCCCTAATCTTTTTTGGTAAAAGACATTCGAACCCTATATTATTGCTAAGATCTAACTTCTTTAAATCTGGGTAGATTGGTATCGAAACTTTTTCTTTAATTGGCGGAAAATATGTCCTAAACTTTTGGTATCGACTTTGTAAATAATTCATAAAATTAAAGAACATCTCTACCTTCGATTTTTCTTGATAGGCTCCGATTTGAGAATCCAGAGCCAAGGATTCTATATCCACAATCGCAAGAACTTGAAATATATATACATATACAAAAAAACTTAATTTTGTTTTAAAAAAATAAAAAATCATCATCTTGAAACCTCTGAAAAATAAATAAAATGGATGTAAAAAAGGAAAAAAATCAAAAGAAACTGAATGGAAGTCTAAAATATTGATATAAAATGAAATAGTAACGAAAGAAGGATTAGTTAATGGATTGTATTTTGATATAATTATTGGCATTAAAATTAATTTGTTAAGTTAAAGACATGGAGATCATTCTAACCGCTTTGTTAAGATTAAAGCAAATGGATTTTAAAAGACATTGGCCTAAGACTTTCTCAGAAGAAATATAAGAAGCTCTCTTCATATTAAAAATTCTTTTCAAAATGCCAAAGGATTGTT
>MDLB01000082.1 GCA_001730085.1 PVC group bacterium (ex Bugula neritina AB1) | reverse complement strand
GGCTACAGTGCAAACGCTGACCGTAATGCGGGGCGTAATATCTTAGAGGCAGGGCATGCCTTGTTAGCTTGTGGAGAAAATCCGTTAGGAATTTCTATGAAGCAAGAACCCCTAGTTGCTAAAAAAATAGCTTAGTAAATCTAGGAATCACCTTCCTTTAGGTAGGTGAGGATGTCAACTAATCCTTTTCTGTTAGCCAAGATGAGGAGGTATGAAGGTTAACGGTCATTGGAACTTTTAAAGGAAAGATCCCTTCCATGATGCTTCTAAGATTGTCTTTAATAAGAGCCTGTTCTTCCGAGGGAACATCTAAAAGGAGTTCATCATGAATCTGTAAAACAATAGATGATTTTAATTTATTTTGAGATAAATAATCATCAACAGCTAACATAGCTAATTTTATGATGTCTGCGGCACTGCCTTGGATAACGGTATTGACAGCCATCCTCTCAGACATTTCTCTCTGGTTTTTATTAGAAGAGTTGATATGAGGCAAATACCTGATGCGGTTGAGCATTGTACGAACAGATTGATCTTTTTTAGCTTGAGAAATGACTTTTTCTATGAAGATACCTATTTGAGGAAAGTGGTCAAAATATTTATTGATAAAGCTCTGAGATTGAGCCATTGAAATATTGAGGTCTTTAGAGAGTCCGAAAGCTGTTTTTCCATAAATGAGCCCAAAGTTGATTGACTTTGCAACTCGACGCATTTCTGTTGTGATTTCTTCAAGTGGAACCCCTGTTATATCAGACGCTGTTTGTTGATGGATGTCTTTGTTTTTAGAAAAAGTATCGATCATCGTTGCGTCTTCGCTAAGGTGAGCTAATATTTTTAATTCAATTTGAGAGTAATCGGCAGAAATGAAAACGTTATTCTCCGAACTTGGGATAAAGGCACTTCGGATTTCTTGACCTTCTGGGGTGCGAATAGGGATATTTTGTAAGTTAGGGTCAGAACTACTTAAACGGCCTGTTGCAGTGCTATCCTGATGAAAGGTTGTGTGGATTTTTTTTGTATGAGGATTTATCAATGTTGGCAAAACATCGGTGTAGGTACTTTTAAGTTTATAAAGGTGCCGATAGTTTAAAAGCAGCTTAGGAACCAAGTGATGTTGAGATAATTTTGTTAAAACGCTCACATCTGTTGAGTATCCAGACTTTGTTTTTTTTGAATAAGGGAGATTTAAGTCTTCGAACAGAACTTTTGACAATTGTTTCGGAGAGTTTATATTGAAAGTTTGTCCTGTTTCTTCGTAAATCTTATTCGTAAGATCGTTGATTTGTTTTTCATTTTTTTGGGATATTTTTATCAAAAGGTCTCCATTAACTTTAATCCCGGTATGTTCTATTTTGGCTAATAAAACTGATAATGGCATTTCTATTTCAAAAAAAAGCTCTAAAAGGTCTTTTTCTTTTAAGTCGTCTTGAATCTTTTTGTGAAAATCTTCAAGAATGGAAAGATGGTGACCGCAAAGAGCTAGGTCTTTTGAGTCTAACCAGCTTTTATTAACTTCTTGGAGGGCAAGATCTTTTAAATCATATTTATTTTGACCTGGAAAGTTGATGTAAGAGGCTAGTTTGAGATCAAAAAATCTTGATGTTTTTTTGAAAGAAGTTGTTCGTTTTATAAGTTCTTTTAGGTCGAACCCGACCCATGTTACAGCTGCCTCAAAAAGAGATGAGATTTCTTTAATGTTCTCTTTAGACATAATATAGATAGGTTTCTCTTTTGATATTTTTATTGCTATAAAAGTATCTTCTTCTAGAATATAACAGATACTAGTTGAGCTTAGTTGAGACTTAATAGTGTCTCCAGACTTGATTCTTTCGAAAGATGATGCGATTAATGCTTGATTTACTTTAATCTCTTCTTGCAGGTTCATTTCTTTTATAAAAGAAAAAAAGTCAAAATTTAGAAAAAGCTTGTAAAGAGCATTTTTATCAGGTGGGACAATTTTTAAAGAATCGATATCCTCACAGCCAGGGATATTTTTTTCTAGCTTTGCCAAAGACTTGCTGAGTAAAGCTTGTTCGGCATACTTCTCAACTTTGTTACGTTGATTAGCTGTTTTTATTTTTGAGGAAGATTCAATAATACTTTCGATGCTTCCGAACTGTTGGATAAGGCGTGTTGCCGTTTTTATTCCGACCCCGGGGATCCCAGGAATATTATCGGCCTTGTCACCAGCTAAGCCTAGCAAATCTACAAAATTATTAGGTTTAATTCCGTATTTTTCAAAAACTTCATCGGTACCATATAGTTGATTTTTATGAACGCTAAAAATATGAATATTCTTATCAACAAGTTGAAAGATATCTTTATCTTCTGTGATAATGGTTACAGTCTGGTTTTGTTTTTTCCCATGAGTAGCTAATGTTGCTAAAAAATCATCGGCTTCATACTCTGGGTTTTCAAAAAAGGGGATATTCATCGCTTTTAAAACAGTACGGATATGTCCCATTTGAGTAACGAGCTCGGGTGGCATAGGAGGTCTCGAAGCTTTATATTCTTTATAAGCTTGGTGTCTTTTTGTTTTGCCTTTTGTGTCAAAAGTGACGGCTAAATGTGTGATCTCGTTATTTTTTAAAAACTTTAAGATAAGTTTTATAAAGCCAAAAATAGCATTTGTCGGTTGACCCTTTTTCGAAAACATTTCTGGAATGGCATAAAAATTACGGTACATATAAGCATTACCATCAATCAAATATAGGTTTTCTTGAGAGCTCTGCTTTATGTTTTTTGGTGCGCTCATGATGAATATGTTTTTTTGAATCTGTTGAACAAACCTGTCAAAACTTTTCCAGGACCTACTTCAACACAAGACAAATCTTCTTGTTTTAAAATATATTCTAAACTTTCGACCCATCGAACAGGCTGTACAATTTGTTCAGACAAATTAGTTTTAATAGTAGAAAAGGTATAGGGCTTAGCAGTCACATTTGAAATGACAGGCAAAGATGGGTCTTTGAAGGATGCTGTATCTAAAAATGTAGAGAATTTGTCTTGAATAGAAACCATGTATCGAGAGTGAAAAGCTCCACTTACAGGTAGCGATATGGTTTTTTTCGCGCCTTCTTTTTGAAAAACAGGTATCGCTTGATCGATGAGAGAAGTCGGTCCCGAAATAATAACTTGATGAGGACCATTATGATTAGCTAAGTCAATTTTTTCGAGATCATTTTTTTTCAAAACCTCTTTTATTTGATTCCAGCTCATACCAATGATTGCCAACATGCCTCCTCCAGAACATTGAGACATCAGTAGTCCTCTTTTTTGTACTAACTTTAGGCCAGTTTCAAAATCAAAAACGTTAGCAGCCAAAAGAGCGTTATATTCTCCTAAACTATGCCCTAAAACAAGTTCAGGGTAAGTTCCTTGTGACTGTAATCGTAACAAGGAGAGAGCATTAACAACATAAAGAGCTGGTTGAGTGAATTGAGTTTGATTAAGTTGATTGTCTTTGTCTTTTAGACAAAGCTCTTTGATACAGTACCCTAAAATGTCACTAGCTAGAGTTGTTTCATTGGGAAACTCTTCAAAAAGGGAATCCCCCATACCGAGGGTTTGTGAGCCTTGGCCTGGAAACATGAAGATCTTTTTCATAATTTTTATCCTTAAAATAGATGATTATCGATTATTTTAAAATACCTCACAAGTTTGTGTGAAAACTATTTTCAATAGAGGAATGTTAAAAAAATCTCGATTAAAATATAACAGAATAAGCTTTTTTTGGCAGGTTAAAAATCTCTTTTACTTAAAGAGACGTTGTTATTGAAAAATACATCACACATTTTTTTGAGTTTTTTTATTTTGATACTTTCAATAAAGTCCATGGGTATAGCAGGTATGAACTTTTTTCAAGTTGAGCAAAATATTGTAAAAACTTATTTCTAATAAAGCATATGAGCTAATCTGCAAAGGCATCGCTATATTTAATAGTGATACTTTTCAATACCTTTAAGTTTTCTTAACTTAAAAGTCAAGAGACATTTAAGCCTAATCATAACATTCTTATTAATCAGACCGTTGCAAATTACCGAATAAGCGTTTTTCTTCTTTTAATAAAATTTGTCATTTCGTAAAAAAGAACATCTTTATTTAGAATATAAACTTCTTTTAAAACAACAAAATATTGTAAAACTTTTTTAATAAATTATATGCGAAATTTTACAACAAGCCTATTATACCATTAAGGGGTTTTTGAAGCTATCTGATTGTATATTTAAAATAAATATTATTTAAGTATATTGAAGCGTATAAATAAAATATTAATTTTATTTTTTAAAAAAAAGTCTGTTATTTGCTTTTTTATAAAAATTGACATTTGAAAAAAGAATATGATAGTCGTTTAAGTATAAAAAAATTTAAATATAATTGGTGAAGTTATATTTTTACATGAAATGAGGATAATTCAAAGTCATTTATATCTTTTAGTTAAAGGATTGCCTTTTTTAAGGAATAGTAGTTTTGGGGTAAAGCAAAAAAAAGGTTTAAAAAATACTCTAAAAATTATCTATTTATTTTTATATGTGATTTATCTTAAAGAACTATTAAGTTTTTTTTAAAGTTTAAAAGGTTTTTAGTCAATGCTTGAAAGAAATATGGTAAAAAAATTTAAAATTTTTATGTATTTTTTTGTTGAGATCTTTTTTTTCACTAATGCAGGGTTGATGCACTTACAGTCTTTGGCTACAAAGTCTGTATTTCAAAGTACAGTCAGTGAAAGTGATGACTTTTTTTTAGCAGGAAAAACAGCTCAAGAAAAAATAAATATATTACAAAGCGAATATGAAGCAGCAGAGCAAAGAGTTAAAGAAAAAGAAAAAGAAATAGAAGAGTTAAATGATCTAATAAACGGAAGCTTATCAACGCTTAATAATCAATTGAAAAATGACCAAGTTTCTTTATCTATAGATGGAGTAGATGAAGATAGCTTGGAAAACAGAATCACTTTTACAAAAAAATTTGTTAAAAAAGCTATAGATTTTTCTTATCAAGACACTTTAAAGCGATCTATTAGTTTTAAGGAGTTCGAAAGTTTTTTTGAAAAAGGAAATCAAAGTTCTCGTGATATAAATTTGGAAAGAGATTTTGCAGAAAATGACAATATGTCTTTTGATCCAAAAGGGCTTTCATTGGTTGCAACTGAAAGAAGCATAGATCTTTCTAGAGAGCTTTTTAGTGATAGACAAATGAAACGATCTCGTTCAGCTAAGAATGAAGATCAAAAGTTAAACTCAGACTTTGGGAAAAAGCTTTTAAAGATAACAGGAAAGAGAAAAAGTCTGAGTGAAAAATTTAATAATTTGATTAACGGTAGAGAAGGTTTACCCAATCTATCAAATAGTTTTTATCCTAAGTTAGACAGTAGTTCTTTAGGTAAAGATTTAAATAGTTTTTTAAACTTGGAAAGTATTCAAAGTGTTGATCAAGCTAGGGATATTATTGAACTAAGAAGCCGGAATCCTTTTTTGCAGCGCATTGAAAACTACGATGATTTTTTTCTTGAACAAATAGGCTTACGTTATGATAGAAAACAAGCTTCAATTGAAATTGCTAATGAAGCGACTTTTAAAAAATATGCAGGAACCCAAAGAGAAGTAGTTTTAACTCTTTTAGGAGATAGGTTTGAGTCATTAATGACCTTTGGTTTGGAAAAAAGAGTTGATGCTATGATGTCTTTTTTAGCTACCTCTAGTTTAGGTCGTTTTTTTTCTGATGGGAAAGAAAGCCCAAGCAATGCTTATCAATCTTATATAAATGGGAAAAAAATTGATACTTTTTTGAAAACATTTTCTTGGAATAAATCTTTATCTAAAAGCGATATAGAGTCTACGTTAAAACTTATTAAGCAAAAAAATAAGCTTCTGATACAAAAAGAAGATTTAGAGAACAAAGAAAAAGGTTTATATCAAGAACTATTGGCGTTGCGGGAAAGAGAGTCTAGTGAAGATAATTCTTTGTTAGGAGGGAAGGGCTCTTCGGAAGAGGAGAAGTCGTTGCTTGATCTTTCGTCAGACACTAGTGAGAACAAAGAATCTTCGTTTTCCTTTTTGGAAAAGAAGAATAAGTTGATTCGGACTATTATGGGTGGAGCTATATTCGCTCTTATTGCTCTAGGGATCACTTTTCTAGTGATTCCGAATCTTTTTCTTGGAAGCTTCGTCTTTTTTGCTTTAGCATGGACACTTTTATTAATATTATTTTCTTTTCCGAAAGAGCTTTCTCCGTCTAAAATAACGAAGAAAGAGATAGTTTTTTTTATATTATATACTGGTCTAGGTTCATTAGGAACGATATCCCTAATGTTTTTAGCTATTTTTTCAGCTACTGGGACTACTGCGCCGATAGCATTATCTGTTTTCCTATATTCTGCGTTACTTTTAGATATAATTTCTTTTGGGATATTTATTTCGAAAGTTTTTTATGATTCCTTTCAGAAAAAAAAGACGAAGGATCTTGTTGAGAAATCATTGCCTAAAGTTGCTAGGTTGTCTTTTATAATATTTGCTATTTTAAAATATATAGCTATTTCTATTTACTGTGCTGCTAGTTTGCACTTATATATTCCATTTTTCGTTATTTTTCCTGTTCTTTTGCTTGTTATTTTTACTTTTATATATAAGTATGCTATCAGTAAAGATCAGAGAGAAATTTTTAAAAATAAAAATGATTTCACAAAAATGATAGATTTTTTTATAAATAGTGACCTTATTATTTTTTTGCTTGGGTTTTTCATGGTATCAGTAGGAGCAGTTTTATTTTTTATGCCTGGAGTTAACCCCCTTCCTAGCATTGTTCAACAGTCGGGTGCTTTTTTATTTATATTTGGGCTGGTTCTGACATCTTTAGCAAGCATTTACTTTATCATTAAAAAGGGTTTGTCTCCGAAGTCGTTTTTTCACTTTTTGTATAAAAAAAATAAATTGAGTGAAGCCAATCAGTTTCTATCGTTAAAAGACTGGGAAGATAATGCTGACGGCCAAGAATCACCCACAAGTTTTGAGAAGCATAGTAAAGACCTTGTTGTTTTTAAGAAAAAAGTATTACAGGATGGCTCTACTGTGTATTACCCAGTGAAAAAAGGCAGATTTAAAAGGCACTTCTTCTCAAAAGAAAAAAGATTTTTTACTGGAAGACGTAACGGGTTTATTGTTGAGTTTAAAAAAGTTTCCTATAAAGAGCTTGAGGATGTACCTAAGAGGTTTTCTTTTTTAGATAATTCTTTTTTAAAAACGATATTTCATGAAAAAGGTCAAGATGAAGTTACTATACCTGTTATGACTCAACAAGGTGATCGAGTAAGGTTAGTAAACTTTAAAGTTTCTTTGGCTTTATTATTTTTAATGTTTATTGTTGTAACGGTTATTTTTGTTGCTATTTTTTCTTCTCCGGAAGTGAATGAGTCTCTTGTGAGTTTTGGAGAACAACTCGAATTGGTCATGTCAGATAGTCCAACATCAAGTTTTCCTGCAGATAGTATTGATCCCTCAGCTTCTTCATGGAATACCTCTGGAGATTTATCTTTTATTGATGAGGTTACACAAAATGGGAATTTTGATATTTCTCAAGGTGAACTTTCTTATAGTTTAATAGGTGTAGGTGGATCTTATGCATCGTTATATACTGTTGTTGTCTTTTCTGGACTAGGCGGCCTTTTTTTACTTTTCACTTTTTTGAGTGTCTTTTTTTTAAGGAACTATATCTTTCAACGTAAATATAAAGTTAATGATGATGATAAAAAAGAAGTTGAAAAATACCTTGATAAGCCTGAAGCTTATAAAGAAGCTGTAAGATATTTTAAAACGTTGAGAAAGATTGCAATTATTCAAAAAATAGGAAGCATAAGTTTATCTTTGTTAGTTTTAGTTGTAGCTATTCTCGCATTTGCGGATGTTGCAGGTGGATTTTTATTGTTTTTTATAAGTGTAGGATTGTTATTTATATATGAAATGTGTCTATTTGCATCTAGGGTTTACTCTAAATTCAAACCCGAATATATTTACTATAGAGATTCGAGTGGATACATAGAAAAAATAAAGCTCGAAGAAAAGCATTTGACACACGTTATACTTGACTTAGTATTTCCTGTGGCTATGTTTCTTATATTGATACCTCTTTTTATATTAAGCCCAATTGCGAGTCCATTGACTTTTAAGCTTATTATTGGTTTTGCAAGTATAGTTTCTTTAGTGTGGATACCTGTCCGAAGTGTTTTAACTTTTCGTAGAAATCTAAGGAAAGAGAACGCTCTTAATGTAGATAAAGAAAATGCGCAAAAGAATCATCCAAAAAATTATTCTTTATATAAGCAATCTTTGTTAGATCAAGAATATGGAAATCTTGATTATCATAAAAAAGAGCTTGAAAAATTTTTCACAAGTTCATTTGAGAGAGATGATGTGAGAGCTTTTTATGCGTATATTGCTAATGTGAGTTTGATTGTACAAAAAGAAAAATCAAGAATAAATTCTTTTAGTGATTTTTTAGCAAAAGCGAGTAGCGACGATAAAATTTATAGGGATTATTCTTATATAGATGCATTAATAGAAATAGAGAAACGTTGCGGAGACAAAAAACCATCTAAAAATGACCTAAAGTATCTTATAGCGACATTGACTAAAAAGCGTTTAGATGAGAGATTGCAGCAGATGAAAAACAAATCTATTCTTCCGAAAGCGGAGCCTGCTTTAAGGTTTTTTATAGAAAAAATCAAAAATTTAGTTGATATAGACGCAGAAGGTTTGATTCGATTGATGAGAGAATCTTTTTATACTGAAACGATAAAAAATTTTAAAGCCTTTTTAAAAGAGTATCAAGGTCTTGTGGATTCTTTAGATATAGAGATAAAGGATAGTGGAGAAAACTTTAACGAGCTTATAGTGTCTTTAGAAAAAATGATTGAAGGGAAAGAGGTTCTCTTGTCTGAAGGTGTTTCTCGAGATCTTTTTTATGAAACTTTGAGACAGCTAAAGAATGAGCTTAAACAAGCTAACCGATTTCTTTCTACAACGAAAGATTTTATAAATGTAAAAGATGTTTGGAATGCTTTTTATGATTCAATTGATACGTTTTCTCGTAATTCAACAGGTCTTAAAAGTCTCGCCGAAGAAGACTATAAGAAAAAGATGAGTGGGTATTTAGTTAGAGAGTATAAAGATGATAACAAAAAGTTTGTCAAAGATTTAGAAGATTTGAAAAAAAGAGGTTATTTAAATGATGAAGGAGTGAAAGCGTTTCAAGCTATTTTAACTGATGAATGGGAAAGGTTTGCTTTTCTAGAGAAAATGGCAAAACTATATTATCTTTATGTCAATGTAGATGATATCATATGGATGCAATTTATTGATGAGCATATTCATCCTATTATGGGATTTGAAGAAAAAGTTAATTTTACAGGTTTTATAAACGTTTTAAGCAAAGATACTATAGTAGGCCAGACATGGATAGACTTCTTATTATCGAAGTCAGATTTTAACTCTAATAAAGGTGGAGACAGTAAAGATCCTAAAAGACCTTCTGGTGAAAGGTCTTCGGAGGTGAATAGAAGGAGGGCTTCTGGTGAAAGGTCTTCGGCGGTGAATAGAAGGAGGACTTCTGGTGAAAGGTCTTCGGAGGTGAATAGAAGGAGGTCTTCTGGTGAAAGGTCTGAAGCTGTTAGATCTCGTCACAAAATGCATGATCAAACATTATCAAATTCAAGAGATTACAGTCGAAGAAGGTATACGGACCCTTTACTTCTAATAAAAGGATCCAATAGAGAGCAGTTGACAAGTTTGGCAGATAAGAAGAAAGCTGCGATAGAGCGGTTTGGATTTCTTAGTGAGAGTGGCATTGATCAACGTGAAGAAGTTGGAACTTTAGAGTGGGAAAATGGAGGTATTTTTGCTTTTAGAAGCAAAGATGATGTTATAGATAGCGGGCTATTAGGAAAAGTTTTTCAAGAGGTGAATAAAGGTTTGTATGCTTCTAGTGAAAAAGAAGAACTTCTTTTGAAAATGAGATATGAAAAAATGCCTAAAAATATACAAGCCAGACTCGAAAGTTTGATGAGCAGAGATAGCGTTGAAGAAGAGCATGTTTTTGGTTCTTTAGTGTTTGATAACTTGAAAAAAAATTATCCCAAAGGTATAAAAATTTTTAGGAGTAAGGAGTTCTCAAATGCGGCCACCTTTCAAAAGAGAGACGGGGTCTTTGAAATTTATTTGAATGACACTCTTTTCAATGGTTTAGAAAGTGAAAATATTCAGTTCCTTATAAAAAAAGTTATACTCCACGAGTTATTAGAGATAGCTTTTGTAGAACATTTAAATGTTTTATCTGAAGGGTTAGGAAGTGAGATGCTTGAAAGTATGAGAGACTGGCAAAGTGGCGATAATAAAGAAGCTTTTGACTTAAAAGTTGAGTTTGAAGCTGCTGTTGATGCTTTAGCCTTACGTTTACTTCGGGAAGATGAACGAATAGGGTTACAGGAAGCTTACAATCAATTGGTTGATTTAGATCTTTTAGAAGAAATGATAACAGCTCTTTCTGCTGATAAAGAACACTCTATGCAAAGACCTGAAAAGATGATTGACCTTATCAATCGTATTTCTGAACTTAAAGGTGAGCAGAGAGACTTTTCACAAAAGACAGATGATTTTGCTCGAACTTGGATGGCAGTTTCTTTATCAGCATAGATAATAGGAACTTTTATGTATTAAAATGTTATTTTTAAAGAATTGATATGAAGAACTCTTGAAAGGCAATGTAAAGATGATAGAAAAATTCTTTTTATTAACTCACCGATTGTGGTTGGTTTTATTTGTTCAGTTATTCTTTTTTATGAATATTGGCTTAGTTAATTTAGACGCTCTTGCAACAGAATCTTCCTTGGGATCTTTAAGCTCAAATGTAGAGGAAGGTATGACTTCTGAGCAATATCAAAAATATATTGACTTTCTCAAAGATGAACTCACAAGTTTTACACCCTATTTAGAGGAGGCCATTGATATGAAAAATTCATCAGAAGCTTCATCAGAAGCTTCATCAGAAGCTTCTGATGAAGCTTCTGATGAAGCTTCTGATGAAGCAACAATTACGATAAAGAGGGGAGAGGTCACCTCTGATCGTTATCTGCAGTTAAAGTTTCTTGTAGAAAAAAACCTAGGCTCCAATAATGGGCGATATTCGGAGACCGAGGAATCTTTCATTCTTGAAAATATAAGGAGCAGCGAGGCTTTTTCTTTTTGGGAATCTATGCAAAACGATTTTTTAGAGAACACGCTTGAAAAAAACTCTTGGATTGATCCTACAAGTGATTTTTTTACTTCATATAGTTTTTATGAATATCCGGTTGAACAGTTTTTATTTTATTTATATTCCTTTATTGAAGTAATAGAAGAAATTGGAGCTAAGAAAGGAATCGATTATTCACAGATAAAAAATAGTTTCAATATTGGTAAAATGAAATTTTTTTTGGGATTTCTTGTCTATGCAAAAGATCGCTTTATTCAGACTGACACTCATCTAGATATAAGAAAATTTTTAATAAGAGCTTTAAACGAGCATCAGGAGGGTCAGCGGTCTTTACAGGAATCTTTTGAGAGCCATTTGAGTGAATCCATTCAAAGAACAGACTTTGCTAAAAGTCTCAAGACTGATTTTAGCTCTTATATGAGAGTCACTAGACATAAGTCGTTTGAAAATCTAAATAAAGATCAATTAATCGAATATATCAATAGCTTGAGAAAGAGTGGTGCCTCTGAGGAGCATGATTTTTTGAGCCAAGAAAGACTAAAGGAGTTAGAAAGCAAGTTTCGAGATGGGCAGGTTATTTTGCAGAGTTTTTTTATTTTTCGGGACAAGATCTTAAGAAATAAACCTATAGAAAATTATTTTTCTAAGGACTTATTCGATCCTTTTATAGAAGAAGTTTTTAGAGAAAAATCTGGGTTTTCAGATACTGTTATTCAGGCTGTTTCTGAAAAAATTTATAATAGTAGGGAAAAATTTTCTGAAAAATCTTTTAGAGCCTACGAAAGGTATAAATATAGACAAACTGCCATAGCTTTACAAAAAGAGAGGGAGGAAGTAGAAGGAGGTCTTGAAAGGAATAGAGAAGCATTAAAATCAGGTATAAAGAGTTTAAGTGAGAGGTTTGAAGTAAATGAGGCGGCCGCAGAAGATTTTCATATAGAAGCCGGTCTCGATGAAAAATTCTTTGATGATTCAAGTGGGCATGCTATGCAAGTTCTATTTGGTACGAGTGCGGTTGATTTGACTATTGCTGACCTAGATAGTTTTGAAAACCCCCAAACTTTAGTGAAGTTGCAAGTTAATAAACCGCAAGAAGAAGGAGAACAAAAAGAGAAAAAAGCTGGTGAGAGGATCACTTTTAAATCTTTAGGGGATAACGTTGAGATTTTCCCAGAAATATTATCAGAAGATGAAGATATTAATACTTCTACAAGTGCAATATCTAATGCTGAAGATGTGAGGAATAAGCTGAAAAATTATATAACCTTAAATAATGATCAGAAAGGACTTTCTAAGCAAAATTTTTTGCAAAGGGATATACCTGTTCAGACGCCTCAAATAGTTTGGCGTACGGGCTTAGGTTTTTTTGTTTTAGGGATTGTTTTTTCAATGTTGGGAGTTATAGTTGTCTCAGCCTTAATATGGGCAGGGGTTCCCTCGGTCGTTGCGGCGCAAGTTTCTGCCCTTATTATCGCTACTTTTATGGGGTTTGGACTTTCTTTGCTTCTCGTACTTGTATCTTGGGTTATAGATAGGGTTCAAAAAAGAATGAATAAGCCTAGGGCGCGGTTTTTCCAAAACTTTTTGTTTCCTCTAATGGAGAATAGAAGTAGTTATATTTTACGAAACATTGTTTCTATTTTTTCCATAGCAGTAGCTGGAGTAGCGATTGTGGTATTTGTGACTATTCTTTTTCTTGGCGATCCTAGGTTGGGGATTGCTTTTTTTGATCTAGGAGGAGCTATTTTTACTGCTAATATTGTGCTCCCAGTTTTGGTGCTAGCTTTGGCAGTTATCTTGGTAGTAGCTATTACATCTCTTGTAGTAAATGTACGCAAAAAATATGAAAAATTTGATGATCAAACAAAAGATATACTCATGGAAAATGCAGGAAGGTTATTGGTCGCTCTTCAATATTCTGATGTTGAACAAGATAAAATGAGTAATCTTTTAACGAAAATATCCAACGATGTACTATTGGAGTTAGGTGAGAATGATGAAGGTTTCGAGCAAGGGAAGTATAGAGCCGCTTTAAGAACTTTACTAGACATAGATAATAATGATCCTACTTTGGAAAAAATTATTGGCTTCAACAGGCATTTAAATTCAATTTTGGGTCGAAATGGAGATCTCACGGAGAGCAGTAGTGACGCTCAAAGTTCTGCAGAAAAGGATAAGAAGGTTTCTGAGTTGGGTAATGTTTCTGAACAAAGTTTACTAGCTGTTGAGAACTTTTTATCAGAACATATTCCGTTAAGATCTGAAGAATTTTCTTCTTTTCTTACTTTTTTTACCTCCGAAGAAAGCATAGATAAAAGCTTTTTGAGTCAGAATTTAGGAAAAGATTTTTTTCTCGAGCCTAAATACAGACGAATGAACCGAAAAAAAATGATAAAGGCTTCAAGAGTGGGTCTTAGCCCTAAGGAATTTCCTAGCAGTCCTAAGGATGATTTTTTTTCTAAAGAAAGCTCGAAAATAGAGGCCTTTGTAGCTTTCAATTTTCCAACTCTAATGCCTTTTTCTGCTTTTTTAAGAAAAAAAGAGCTAGATAGAGATCAAAATGCTTTACAAGAGTCTTTGCGGTCAGACTTAGACTTAAACGATCAAAAAGACAGGATGAAAGCTTTAGACCTTATCAATTTGAGGTCTTCAACAGACTCCTTTCTATATAACCTTAATGAAAATGATGATGCTTTTTTAAATTTAATAGGGTTAAAGTATGAAAACTCAGAAATAAAGACAGTCGATATTCGAAAATTTCAGGCTTATATGACAAAAATGCCGGAAGATATTTTAGTCTACATAGCTAGGCGTTCTGAAAGTTTAGGGATTTTTGGTTTGCAAAAGAGAGTTGAGGCTATGCGGAACTTTCTAGAGCCCTTCCAATATGAGTCTAGTAGTGAAGATGTCTCAGAGAGAGAGGAAAATGATCCATCTTTATCGAGGGTTTCGGATACCGATGTTGATTCTATAAAAGAGGGCTCTATAGTGACTCAAGATAGTACTACAGATGAAAGTAAGGTTCGTTTGTCAGATGCTCAGATTGGACAAAATTCTCTTTTGACTAAATTCGTCAATTCAGGAAAAGAAATAGACTTATTTTTGAAGAGATATTCTTGGAAAGTAAGTGTACCTTTAGCAAATTTTACAAATATTAACACTTCACTTAAAGAGGTCGCGAAGCTTAATGAGCAAAAGAAGAAAATAAATACTCAATTCGGAGAGGTTGAGGGCTTTCTCACGCGGGAAGAGGATGACCAAGGATTAGGAGGAGGCATTAGCGACGAGCTTTCTTTGAACGAATTAACGCACAGTAGTAAGCCTAAAATTGAGCAAGGCTTGTCAGAGTTGACAAATGGACTCGCTAGGTTTGATTTTTCGAACTCTATCATGAGCTCTTTCATAGGTTTTTATAAAAACAAACGTGTTGGTCGGATAATTTTTGCGGCAGCAGGGTCGCTTTTTCTTCTTGCGGGGATCGTAATGGTTTTTGTCCCAGGTTTCTCAACTATGGGTATGGCGTGCATGTTTTTGGGGTGGTCGCTTTTGTTGACAGTATTGGTTCTTCCTAGAAACCTATCAATAGCTTCTCTTAAGGAGAGAGGAAATGGATTTATTTTAGCTTATCCTATTATAGGAGTGATAGGGTTTTCGCTTTTAGTGACTGTGTTTGCTAGTCTCTCTAGTGGTTTAGCCGGAACTCCTATGGTGACCGGTCTAATCTATGCAGCGGTAGGCTTTGATATGCTTCTTTTTCTTATTTTTATTATTCACCAATTTTATAAAAAAGTTACAACAAAACCTGATCCCAACAATCTTTCTTCAAAATCTAAACAGCTTGTCAAAAGTAACTCTTACCGAATTGCTTACTTTGTTATTGCAACGTTATCTTTTTTACAATTCATAGGCCTCGCTGCATTTATGTCGGTTAGCTTGCATATGTATTTTGCTTTTATTTTTATGCTCCCTGTTTTTATATACTTTGTTCTTATGGGAATATATCTTTTAAGGCTTAGCAAATATGAAAGAAGTGAGTTTAAAAAACGGAGTAAGTTGAATTTATTCATACATAAAATCTTTACATCGTATGTTGTTAAAGGGGTTGCAGTTCTTGTGATCGGTGCTATAGGTGGCTTTTTATTCTTCTATTTAGGACAGGTTCACAATATATATATTGCTTATCAATTGGGAGGGGGCATGGTAATTGCTGCGATAGTTTTCTTAGGTATCTTTACTTTGGGAGGACTTATACAAGCAGTCAGGAAAAGAAAGTTTTTTGATTTTATATACAAAAATAACAAAAAGGATGTTAAGGGCACATTCATGACTCTTGGAAAGATAAGGGATTTATTGGATAAAACATCTAAAGATGCACTATCTTTAGCTTCGGATGGAAATTTTGTTTATATTTCAACAAATACAGCGTCAGGGGTAAAGTTTGAGAAAGCTAAACTAGGTAAATTTCAAAGAAAGAATTATAAGGTTGGAGTGCAAGAAGTCACAGTACCGGAACGGGGCAGTTTCCAAGGTTATGTCCTTACGGATAAAGGGACTAGAAAGAAAAAACCCAGAGTAGGAACTGCGTTCATTTTTTTAGGTATTTTTTCGGTTGTATTGATAGCTGTACTTGTTTCTGTACTCACTTTGCCAGAGCTTTCAGAACATGTTTTAGAGTTTAAAAATCAAATGCAAGCACTTTTTGAATCATCTTTAAACCCAGAGATGTCTTCTGTATTGGAGCTTAACCCAGATCTTCAAACACTTTCGAACAAGTTATCAATACCTGATAATATGGGGCTTATGATAGGAGAAGATTTTAACAATCCTATGGAGCAATTCGTTGAGCTAACCAATGATAGAGTGTTTTCTTCTCCTAATATTCAGCTTGTTGAAGCTGGTGGGCCCTTTATATCTGCCGGTCCTGGACAAAAAATAGCATTATCTCTTTATATTATAGGGAGCTTTTTATTTATGGCCTTCATGCTTGCTTTTATTTTCTTTATCAGAAAGAATGTGAATGAGAGGTTTTACAGGTTACAGGCTGAGGATAAAGAGAAAAAGGCTTCCTTCGATAAAAATTTTGCATATAGTGAAGCTGTTCGTTATTTTCGAAAGGTGTATCGTTTATCAAAATTACAACAAATTTTAAGGGTTTGTTTGGTCCTGCAAGTCCCTGTTTTTACTATTTTGGCGATTACGTCTGTTATGCCTGGCGGATCTATTTTCATGCTTGCGGCTTTGGGTGTATTTTTTCTGTATGAGCTTTTTTCTATCATTTCTCGTCTTTTTTCAAGAGCTTTTCCTGAAAAGATTTCTTATAGAGGAGAAGATGGGAAGGAATACGAAATTAACTTAGAAGAAGACGAAGGAACGCATCCTTTGGTTGATTTTGTACTTTTTGTTCTAATGGGAGGATTGATCTCAATCCTTTTTATAGGGCCAGTAAACTTTAGCTCTGTAGGTGTGTTAATTTACACTGTATTGATAGCGACTCTGCCTCTTGCTTATGTTTTGCTAAGAGAAATCATGACTTGGCGTAGAAATGCTTCTAAACTAGCTTCTCTTAATAAGGAAAATACAACAACTTTTGTAAGGAGCGAGAATGTAGAGAAAGCATTAAGGGATTTTGATGAGAAAGGCTATAACTCTTTAGAAACGCATAAAGACTTTATAAATAAGATAAATTTAGGACAGATTGATCTTCCACATCAGAATTCTTACTTTCAGGTGATGACCCTTATATATGCATATACGGTAGAAAGTCCTGGAGTAGATCCTATTGACAAAAAATTTAAATTTTTGAGAAGTAGTGATGAAAGTTTTGAGGGGCAAACTTATTTGGATATGCTCAACTCCTTGGAAGTAAATACAGGTTATCTTGCTCAAAATGCTACATTGAGATTGTTCATTGATAACGTTCAAAAGGAGTATGATAATGAATCGACATATAGGAAGATTAATGAACAAGGTCTTAAGCCTAGTTATTTAGAATTTTTAACTGATTTAAATCATGTTTTAGAAGAAAAGGTTCCATTGGATAAAACGATGCCTTTAATGGCCAATATATTAGCGAAAAATTTTATAGATAAAGTGACTAGTTCTTTAAAAGAGTTTGATCTCTTTAGCGATTTTTTTAAATTTTTACAAAAAGTTCCTAAAACCTATGGTGGACTAAAAAAGATACAGGGATACCTTGAAAAGAAAGGTTATTTCCAGGGTGCGACTGATGAGAGAAAAAGACTACTGGGGGTGAAGATGCAGGAGGATATAGCTAAGTTTATGGAAGTACTTGCAATTCTTGATCAACAAGGAGAAGGAAGGAATGCCTTAGTATTTTTCAAGAATATTCAGATGGCTCAGTTTTTTTTAGAAACAGATAAAGGGGACAACACTTATAATATATTGATGAAACAAAAAGAAATTGAAGATAAAATCAAAAATAAAATCAAAAATAAAATGACAAACTTTTTGAATAAAAAAATAAAAGGCTTAAAATCAGAAGAGGACTTTGCAAGATTTTTTCAAAATGGTAAAAATGACTTTTTGGAAAAAATGGGTTATTTGACTTTAGCGACAAAGGTCAGGTTGAATGCTTTTTTAGAAAAGATTGATCGAGATTCTTTTGTGGTAACAGAGGAGTATTCCGATCTTTTTGAGGAGTTAGACCCTACCATTTGGTGGGATTTCTTTGAAAAATTTATAACTGTTGCACGTGTAGCCTCAAAAAGGCTAAATCGAATCAAAAGCTTTTTTGAGATGATTAATCTTTCTCAAGCAGATAAGGGTTTATACTTTAAAAAATGGAAAAAGATGTCAGATGGATGGCTTAACCCGACGATAAAAACACAAGGGGGTGGTGCCGTTGCTGATAGTAGGGTTCCAAGTGATAATTTAACAGATCCTCTACTGTTGAAACAAAAAAATACGGATAACAAAGTTTTCCCAAGCTTTACTTATAACCAAGAGAGCGGTTGGCAGTCAGATACTTTTTCTGAGAGTAAGCCTGAAACAGTTGAAAAGTTTTCAACTGTTTTGAGTGGTCTTTTAGAGACATTAAAGAGCTCTAACGAAAAAAGTCAAAAGTATTTGAGAATGAAGAAAAAGTCGCTTCCAGTCAATATAGAGATCCGCTTGAAGGAGTATGTCACAGAGGATCCTTCGAATCCAGACTATTTCTTGTTTGAGCAATTGGATTTAAATCAATTTTTGAAAGAGCACCTGTCGAAAGTTAAGATTGTTTGGAGTTCTGATTTTCCTAATGCAGCTATTCATTCTAAAGAAAATGATCAGATTACTATTTCTTTGAATAAAAACTTACTGGACCTTGCGGATCAAGACCAGTTTGGTTTGTTAGTGAAAAAAGTTGTTCTACATGAGCTTGTAGAGATATCTTTTTTAGATTACTTGAATACCATTGTTTCAGGTGAACCTATAGGAGATAAAATGATCGAGTTTATGAAAGGTTGGTCGGAAAAGGATTTTAATAATAGTGCCAAGTTTGAAGCAAAGGTTGACTTTGAAGCAACCGTTGAGGCCTTTGTTTTCGAAATCTTGACGTCGGAAGAAATAAAAAGCTTGTCAGGTGCTTATCAAGAACTTGTTGATTTAGAAAAAATGAAAGAAATGACTATGTTATTTAGTTCTGATAAACAGCACGAGATCCTTGCTCCAGCAAAATTTTTGGAAAATATTCAAAGGCTACCAGAGTTAAAGGCTTCAAGTGATGACGAGAATACAGATAAAATTTCTAAATTCACAAGATCTTGGATGAAACTAGCGTTGGCTGCGTAGCAAAAAGCAAGTGAATAAATTCTCTATGATATAATTAGCAGGGAACCTTTGGGCTTTTAAAAAAAACCTCTATATCGGTTACTTTATAGAGGTTTCAAGCCTTAACCTTAACTCACTGCTTTTTAAAAGAGGATAAAAATAAATATGAAGTCTTTGATAACTATTTTCATTTGTGGCTTTTTTTCTTTGAGTCTTTTTGCAAAAACAGAAGAGATTCTTTTGACGGCGTATTACCCGGCACCTTTTGGTGATTTCGAACATATTCGGACGAACTCTATGGAGTTCTTGGGTGTTTTTCATGGAGCCACATATTCCGGACAAAAAATAATAAAGGGTGCTACTAAAATCAGTGATCTTAAATTTATTGATGTTTACCGAGGTTTTAAAATTTTAGGAGAATTTTTAGATCCTTATCGAAAGGACCCCAGTTTGCCTTTGTCTAAATTTGCCCTTTATACATCTGACAAAGTTTTATTTAATGAAAATGGAGGTGTTTTTTCGAAAAATGCTCGAAATGGTTTAATGTGGGACGTTTCTGAGGGCAAGGCTATGCTGCGTTCAGAAGGAAAGGTGATTGTGGAACCTGGGTATACAGGAGACGACTCCGACTATGTCCTTAAAAATGGAACATTTATGCCTAAAGAGAGCTTTGAGCAAAAAAAGCTTGTTATCAGAGGAGATGTTCAGATAGTTTCACCTGATGGAGATTTGCTTTTTGAGGTTACTTCAAACTTTAAAAATGGTCGCAAAAACCCGCTTATTCGTATTTTTGCGGATGTTCAAATAATGAAAGGCTGCGCTATAAAAAATAAACTGCATGTTGAAGATAACCTTACAGTGAATAAAGATATAAATCTTAGAGGTGATTTTGTGGGAGAAGGAGACCTAGGAGTTAAAGGAATGATTAGGGGTAATTTTGGAGAGATGAAGCTTGAAAAGCTGACAGTTGGCAAAATTTATGTTACAAATCAGCTGTATGCGACTAGTATTCAATCGAGGAACTCGAGCTCTTTTTTTATCAAAGTTGATAAGGGGGGAGGAAGGGGAGGAATTATTGCTAAGTTTCACAAAGGAACCGGTAGAGGAGCTGATGTGGCATTAATAATTCCAGGACAAGTGAAAGGAAGATATTATGGCAAATATACATATCTTCCGGAAGATATATAAGGATCCTTCGTTAGATATTTTTTGAAATCTTTTAAATTTTAAACGTAGTATTTATATAGAGTTTTTCAAATGTAATAAGGTAATTTAAGCTTTTTTTGAATGAGAAAGTTGAAGTCTTTTTCCAAAAGTATCATGATGTATTTTGCAATGGACTTAGCCGGTTAAGCGACCTCTAATAAGCTTATCCCACAAAAAATTGATGCTGACAAATGAGTCGATCACCAAGTCTTCCACGCCATAGTCTCTCAAGTTATTCGATATTCCTAACAATAACATTTTAAATAAAAGTAAGCTGGAATAAGCATTCTTCCGAACGTTTCTGTGATTAAATGAATAATATTTACTTACTCTAGTTTTTAACAATCCCCGTTTTTTGTTCAAATTAAAGTGAGACCGTTGCAAAATACCTCATAAACTTTCTTGTCGTGCTTTTAAAAAATTTTCTCATTGTGAAAAAAAACTATAGCTATCTGAGAATATCAACTTTTTTCAAATGTCAAACTATTGTAAATCTTCTTGTAATAAAGGAGATGGGATATTTTTCAACAATTTCGTTTCGTGAAAATCTTATTTTGTACTTAGTTTCATGTTTTTTCCTTTGTTCTTTTAGAGCATCTATTGATTTGACTTTTTTTTTGCATTATAATCAACTGTTTACTAGGGAGTGGGCTTTACTTTTTTTCAGAAGTGAGTAGGTTTGAGGGCATAGTGATTTTTCACAAATAGAGAGGATTGGTTTTTTGCGCAATTTATTTTTTGTTGTTGCAGCTTCGATACTTATTATTATTTTTTTATCATGGAATAAAAAAAAAGAACCTTCCGTACGAGAAGTTAATGTGACAACTTTGGAAGAGCGGACGCAAAACAAAATCAAAGGCTTGCATGAAGCGGCGAAGGCTTATGAGGAAGGTGGAGAGATCCAAGAGGCTTTGCGTACGTGGAGAGAAATTGTTAAGACTTACCCCACGGATGAATCGACATCAGAAGCTTTATTTTCTTTGATAAAAATTTATCTCGATCAAAAGAAGAGAGATCCTGCAGACGTTTATTTTAAGAAGCTGGAAGAAGGCTTTCCGGAGAGCAAAGAGATGCCTAAAGCTCTTTACTATAGAGGGCAATTTTTTAAAAAAGAGGGTGAGTTGCAAAGTTCCCAAAAAGACTATCAGAGATTGGTGAAAAACTTTTTCTTTTTTGACAAAATGTCTGAGGTTCAAAAAACGCTAGATGCGTTGAATATGAAATTACTTTTTTCTAAAAAAGTTACAGCTGGTACACAGATCTATCAGGTGCAAAGTGGAGACTCCCTTTCAACTATAGCTAATAAATTCAATACGCCCATTGACTTTTTACTTCAGGCAAATGGTCTTAAGATTGACTCTGTTATTCATCCGAGAGATCCTTTAAAGGTTTTTGGACCTGATGTGAAGGTGGGGGTTTCCGTTGATAAGTCTCAGAAAAATATGTTGCTTATGTTTAATGGGACGGTTCTTCGTCGCTATGATATAGCAATAGGTCGTAATAATAGTACTCTGGCAGGGAAGTTCGCTGTACAAAACAAATTAAAAGACCCTGTTTGGTTCAATGCTGGTCGTGCGATTTTACCTAGTGATCCTAGGAATATTTTAGGCACGCGTTGGCTAGGATTTGACAGAGACATGGGTATTCATGGGACAATAGATAAAAAGCATATTCTAGACCAGACCTCTAATGGTTGTATCCGGATGAATAATGGAGATGTTGAACAGCTATACGCTATTTTGCGTGTAGGAGACCCTGTTGTTATTGTAGAGTAACGGCCATAATATAGATGGGCAGAAAGTTTCCAACGAGATTTAAAGTAAGGGTTAATATACGATGGGAAATGAAGAGCGATTAAACTTTGAAGCACCGATAGTTGAACTTGAAAAGAAAATCGAAGATTTAAAGTCTTTTGCAGAAAGTGAAAAAATTGACTGTGAAGAAGAGCTTTCGATGCTTTACTTGAAGTTGGAAGCTGTGGCTAAGAATGTTTATGCTTCTTTGACCCCTTGGCAAAAAGTTCAGATAGCGAGACACCCTCAGAGACCTTATTCTCGGGACTATATTGATTATCTTTTTGAAGACTTTGTTGAAATGCGAGGAGATAAAAAGTTTTCAGATGACCCTGCCTTAGTTTGTGGGTTTGGTAAAATAGATGGCAAAACATTTGCTATTGTGGGTCATCAAAAAGGTAGAGATATAAAAGAAAAAATGGCTTGTCATTTTGGATGTGCACATCCTGAAGGGTATCGGAAAGCTTGGAGATTGATGAAGTTGGCGGAAAAAATGAAGGTTCCGATTATAACTTTTATTGATACCCCTGGTGCTTACCCTGGGATTTCTGCTGAAGAGAGGGGACAGTCGGAAGCGATTGCAGCAAATATCATGGGGATGACCACATTAAGAACCCCTTCGATGGCGATTATTATTGGGGAAGGTGGAAGTGGAGGAGCTCTTGGAATAGGACTTACGGACATTGTTGCTATTATGGAGAACTCTTACTATTCTGTGATTTCTCCAGAAGGTTGTGCAGCCATTTTATGGAGAGATAAAGATAAGGCTTCTGAAGCTGCATCTGCATTGAAAATCATGTCTAAAGATCTTTTAGATATGGGTATTGTGGATGATATTATTCAAGAACCTCGGGGTGGAGCTCATCGCAACTTTAAAAAAGCTGCCGAAAACATTAAAGCATCTATTTTTAAATATACGCATATCTGCGAAAATGTTGCGATTGAAACGCTTTTAGACCGTAGGTATAAAAAATATCGTCAAATGGGACAATTTCATGAAAGTCCTATGTTGAAAGACGTCAATTGAGGTCTTTATCCCATATTTTGTAGATTTTATCATTTCAAGCCGAGAAGACCTCTTCCTTTAGGTGGAGGATGAGAGTCTTTTTCACAGATATTAAAAATGTGGAGAGATTTGGTTTTTAATATATTTTTTAATTTTCCATAGAGCCTATGTTAAAGTGTGTGAATGAAAAAAGTTAAGAGTTTTAAATTTAAATTAAAATTAAAAAGTAAAGAACAAGAAATTACTTTGAAGAAAGATCTTGGTTGTAATCGTTTTGTTTGGAACAAAGCTCTTGCTATTCAAAAGGAAAGACTGGAGAACAAGCAAAAGCTTTTGAGCTGGTACGAACTTGACTGGTGGAAAAATAATTTTTGGAAGAAAAGCGAAGAATATGATTTCTTAAAAGAGGTTTCGTCGCAACCACTTAATCAAACGTTGCAAATGTTAGATAGAGCTATTTGGGATTGTTTGACGAAAAAAGTCAAAGGACGGGGATTCCCTAGATT
>MDLB01000081.1:12431-23189 GCA_001730085.1 PVC group bacterium (ex Bugula neritina AB1) | reverse complement strand
AATCTAGGGAATCCCCGTCCTTTGACTTTTTTCGTCAAACAATCCCAAATAGCTCTATCTAACATTTGCAACGTTTGATTAAGTGGTTGCGACGAAACCTCTTTTAAGAAATCATATTCTTCGCTTTTCTTCCAAAAATTATTTTTCCACCAGTCAAGTTCGTACCAGCTCAAAAGCTTTTGCTTGTTCTCCAGTCTTTCCTTTTGAATAGCAAGAGCTTTGTTCCAAACAAAACGATTACAACCAAGATCTTTCTTCAAAGTAATTTCTTGTTCTTTACTTTTTAATTTTAATTTAAATTTAAAACTCTTAACTTTTTTCATTCACACACTTTAACATAGGCTCTATGGAAAATTAAAAAATATATTAAAAACCAAATCTCTCCACATTTTTAATATCTGTGAAAAAGACTCTCATCCTCCACCTAAAGGAAGAGGTCTTCTCGGCTTGAAATGATAAAAATTTATCAAATTATTCACTTATACAGGAGGAGGGGGTTAGTTGATTTAAAGACTCTTTCGGCAAAATCCATTCTTTTAAGATCATGACTAATCAGATTATTGCAAAATACCCCCTAGGCCTTGTTCAAAGAACTTTCATGACCGTTTGTTATTTCGAAAAAAGTTGATATCTTGAATAAGTAAGAGCCTGTTTTCCAAAGTGAAAAAATTTTTTAAAAGAACGGCAAGAAAGCTGAGAAGCTACTTCAGAAGAGTTACTATAAGTAAAAGTTGAACAACATTTTCAAAATGTAATACAATAAGTTCAAATGGGTGTGCTTTTTTATCAAAGAAAATTTTTTCATAAACCTCTGTTGTTTCAATATCTGTACAAATTTCAAGAAAAAGCTCATATTTTATAAAGAACGGTTAAACCCTCGCGAAAAAGGATACCAAGAATGCAACCTCTTTATCGATCAAAAGAGCTTTGCCAAAAGGGTAAATCAAAGGCCAAAAACAATGATATTCCCTTGGCTATCTCTTTTTTCGAAGAAGCTTTACAAGTTGATTCTAACTGCACAGAAGCTCGTTTAAAACTAGCTCAATTATTAACTTTAACAGAGTCATATGCTCTTGCTGATGAACAGTATAAAATCCTTTTAAAGCAGTCTCTCCTAAAAAAAAAATTTGATACAAGTCTATTAAAAAAGATCAATAGGTTTCGCCTTAAATATAAAAAAAATATTACTCAAGATCGTCTAAAAATAACTTGTGCGTATTCTTTTACCAATCCAGATAATCATGCTCCTCTTTTCTTTCTAGGCGATATAAGTTTTTTACCCCTAAAAAAGCAAGTTTGGGACGATTCTTGGATACCTAACCTTTTTATAGCTGCCCCTTTAGAACTATCTTTACTTCCTAGAAATATTCACGAAATACCTTCCTTTAAAGTCGGTGTCATTCAAAATTTAACTCCGCATATGGATCAACTAAGCAAAGACATACCCTATATGGATGCTCTTGTTGTGCCAAGTGAACATGAAAAAAATATTTGTAAAAACTTCACTAATGCTCCTATTTATACCTGTCCCTTAATGCCTCTGACTTTACCTTCTACAAGACTCTATAAAAAACCTGAGTTTTTTGAAATCGATGAACGATCCCTAGATACCCTTTGCATTCTTTCATCAGAACCTAGTAGCAAAATAACAGCAGATTTTTTTCAAACGATTCAAAAGATCCAAAAAGAGACAGGTCACTCTATCGAATGTATCTTTTCTTTTTCTGCTGATATTGAAAAAAAAATCTCCCAAGCTAGACTGATTATCCACTTAGGGAAAAATCCTGATGAAGGATTTCTTCCTCTTTTTTTGCACACAGCTTTGTCTTACCACACAAAGGTTTTGACATCTGCCAATATTGAAAAAACCTTGGGCCTTATCTCAGATTCTCCCATTGAAAATTTTCAATTGAAAAACTTAGAGGAAAAATACGATAAAGCTTTTGAAGATTTTGCCACACAAGCGTCCTTCAATAGACAAAAAAACAAGAGTCAAAATTTTTTAAAAAAATTTTGGCATCCGTATAAAATATGGAAATCCTTATTAAAAAAAATAATGCACTCCGATCTAAAATCTTCCGTAACGCCTGTAAGTAATGATCGACTTTACAGTGATGCTATAGCTTTTCACAAACACTCTATAGATGTTCCTTTGATATCTTTCAAATCTTTGTGCCGTGATTTTGACGTCGAATGGAAAAAACATTCTCATCAATTAGAGTGGGGTAATAACTTCGCGTTCATCCTTTCCCAATATTACTTTAAGAAATCTTCCTATTCTCTTTCTTTCTTTAGTTCCGATGTCAATAAAATATTCAAAAAACTACTCAATCAAGATCCTCTTCATCCTATTATTCTTCATAATAAAATCCAACTCGGGCAAACCTTACTTGAACATTACGATATTCCATGCCTTAAAACTTTAGAAAAAAGTTTATCTATACGTTATGGGGAACACTATTTCTTTGAAGATTATCTTCTGCTTTTTCCTCAAAATCCACTTTTTCAAAATACTTTTAGTGCACTAAAAGCTGAAAAGAAAACCATTTCTAATAAAGAATATATCGAAAAGTACCGGAACATTATCTCTTACGCCCTTTATCTTTTACTAGGAAACTACCACTTGGAGAGGAGTCTTCTTTATGAAGCAAAAAATTATTATCAGTTAGCCTCCTCAAGCCTTTCACATGCTGTAACTCCTCATTTAAAAATAGCTCTAATTAGCCTAAAAGAAAAAAATATAACTGAAACTCAAATGAGTGCTAAAAAAGCTTTACAAAATGACCCAACACATCTTCATGCTCAATTCATTTTAGAAAACACTACCGATCCGGATCAAGACGCTCATACACTCGCACAATTGATTCAAAATATGCTATGATTACTTTGGAGCCTATAGGCTATATTAAAATACCTTTTAACCTAAATTAATAGTTTTTATATTTTATATAATAAGATCTTATACTTATGAGTTATTTACCTGAATGTTAACAAATACATATTTCACAAAAGTCGTGAAATATAATGGAGGACCATTACCATGTTTCGCACACAATCTTTCTTTGCTTTTTTATTCTTACTTTTTTCTTTTACTGTCAATGATCAAGCAAATGCTCTCGAGGTTCGATCTTCTGTTCCTGATTTCTCTTTAAAAACTCTTTCTGGAAAATCCGTTAAGCTCAGTGATTACCGTGGGAAAACGGTTCTGATTGATTTTTGGGCAACTTGGTGTCCTCCTTGTCGCCGTGAGCTAAAGGTCTTGAATGAAATTTTGAACGAGTTCCCAGAGAAAAATTACAAGGTCCTCTTTCTTAGTGTTGATCAAAACCTCACAGCTCCTCAGAAATATATTAAAAAAATGGGATATTCTAAAATGACCGTTTTACATGACAACAAAGGTATCTCTCAAAAATATGGAGTAAGAGGAATCCCCAGTCTTTTTGTTATCGACGAGAATGGTCTCCTTGTCAAGAATCATGTTGGGATGGTCAGTAAAAAGATCCTACTAAAAGACCTTAAGCTAAAGAAAAATTAATTTGCATCTGAGAAAATAACATTCTGCTCACTATCGTAAACAATGGTCTTAATAGGGGGAAACCCATTAAAACCGACTGATGAGTAGCTTTGTGTGTAAGCACCAGCCGTCCTTATGTAAACCTTGTCTCCTATTTGAAGGTCTTCTGGTAATTGATATTTGTACTTTTCGTATAAAATATCCATGCTATCGCATGTTGGACCTGCAAGAATACATGAAGACGGTTGTCCTTTTCTATCCGTATCAATAGGGTACTTTATCAACTCATCGATGGTTTCCATAAGGCCGTTGAACTTTCCCACATCAAGATAAACCCAACGTGTCATATTTAAGTTAGATTTTCTAGAAATAAGAATCACTTCACTTATGAGCGTACCTGAGTCTCCAACTAAGTAACGCCCTGGCTCTAACCAGACTTCTGGCATATCTTCTCCGAAATCTTCCTTAAGAAACCTCCAAATCTCTCTGGCATACACTTCCACAGAAGGTGCATTTTCGTAGTAATCGGCAGGAAGGCCTCCTCCAAGATTAACCGTTTTAAGCTTTATACCTTCTTTCTCGAGTAAAGAAAATAAATACTTACATTTTGATACGCCTTCATCCCATTGACCTATATCTCTTTGCTGAGAGCCAACATGAAAAATGATTCCATAGGGTCTAAGATTTAAGTCTCTAGCACGCAAAGCTAAGGTGTAAACATTATCTTGATGACACCCAAATTTTCTAGATAAAGGCCAATCTGCGCCTAACCCATTTGTCATAACTCTAAAAAAAACATTCGCTTTAGGCGCATGGCTAGCAATATGCTCCAAATCCTCTAAGCTATCTGTTGTGAAATAACGTATACCTTTAGAAAAGGCATACGCAATGTCTTTCTTTTTTTTTATCGTATTCCCAAAGCTTATTTTAGAAGGATCTACTTTTAAGTCTAACAAGTTTTTTAACTCATAAACAGATGCCACATCAAAGCAAGCCCCTAAGTCATTCAAAAGCTCTAAAACTTTAGGGTGAGGGTTGGCTTTCATCGCATAAAAAATGTGGCTCATTGGAAAAAGCTTCTTCAAAAAGAGAAATCGCTGCCTAACTATCGCTAAATCAATTATTAACACAGGCGTATCATTTGTAGATAAAATTTTTTCGTAATATTCATTTTTATTCATAATTCATACAAAACCCAATATTTGTAGTTTAATCCACAGCTACAATCATCAGACTGTTACAAAATATTTGACACATTTTGCAAAGGTCTCAGTAGGCTAAATAATAACTTTACTATTTTTTAGTTTAAATAAAGAACCATCCGCTAGAAAGGCAAACTTTTCTCAAGACTTTATAACAAAGATAAAAACAAACGCACTTGACATCTATAACAAAAAAAACTACAATCCTTTTCCTTGGTGTCTTAGCTAGGTCTTTGATATCTTTTGTTTAGTGAAATATTAAAAATTCACGAAAGTCTCACTCTAATTTAATTGTACCATAATTGATCATTGATCAAGTGCCATCCAACAAGTGAGATCCTTTTTTAACAAGACTGAGGTTTGTTTTTACAAAAATAGTCTTACTCTTGAGTATAAAAAAAATAAACGTTCTGCACAAATTTGTATTTTTACAAAACATCCTTATGAATTTACTATTAATCTTTTTGTGAAATAGAAATTTTTATAATTATTTTACCATTTTAAATATTTAAAGAGGTGCTTCAAAATGATAGACGGTTCCATTGAGAATAAACTACAAGATCTTCAAACAAGAGTAACTAAAGCCAAGGAGTATCTTTGACTACTCAAATGCCTCTCGTGAATTGAGTTCTTTAGAAAATAAAATGACTTCACCAGCTTTCTGGTCTTCAGAAGATAAAGACGATGTCATCCAGGCTATCAAAAAGCTAAAACTAACATTAGACCCTTGGAAGAAAATTGATACTTCTTTGCAAGATCTTTCACAGCTTTATGAAATGGCCTGTGAAGAAGAGGAGTCAGAAAAGCAAGAAATACTAGACGGCCTCACAGAAGAATTACTTACTTTAGAAAAGTCCATCCAGCAAGAAGAAATCAAAACTCTTCTCGATAGGGAAGAAGATATTTGTAATACTTTTTTAGCCATTAATGCTGGAGCAGGGGGAACTGAGTCTTGTGACTGGGTGAATATGCTGTTGAGAATGTATCAACGCTGGGCGATGCAAAAAGGTTTTACATCTAAAGTCATCGACCTTTTACCCGACGGAGAAGGTGGTATCAAAAATGTAATCGTTTTGATACAAGGACCTTACGCTTTTGGGCATCTTCAATCAGAAAAAGGTGTTCACCGTTTAGTTAGGATCTCTCCATTCGACTCCAACAAACGCAGACACACATCTTTTGCTTCCGTTGATATCACTCCTGAAATAGATGAAAATATTGATATCAAAGTGGATGATGTTGATTTAAAAATAGACACTTATCGCTCGGGAGGTGCAGGTGGTCAACATATCAACAAAACAGACTCTGCTGTGAGAATAACGCATATACCAACAGGGATTGTGGTTCAGTGCCAAAATAACCGCTCCCAACATCGCAACAAGGCCGCAGCCATGAAAATGCTTAAGTCTAAACTTTACGAAAAAGAGATCCAAGATAGACGCACCCAACAAGACTCTTCTTATGCTGATAAAGGTGAGATATCTTGGGGGAACCAAATCCGTTCTTATGTCTATCAACCTTACACTTTGGTGAAAGATCATAGAACTCAGCATCAGTCGGGAAATATCTTGAGTGTTATGGACGGTGATTTAAATGACTTTATAGAAGCTTACTTAAAGCACAAAAAAAGTAATAAAAAATAGAACCATTTCCCTTTCTCTCATATGCCTTTATAGAGAAAAGGGGAGAAAAACTCTGAGATAAACCCAAATCAATATCAAGGAATTGGTCATATGCTTCGTTATCATATTTTAGCCAGTGGGAGCACTGGGAATTTAACTCTTATACAAACACCTGATACCAATATTTTAGTTGACTGCGGTTTAAGTGGCAAAAAAACTTCTGAAAAACTTAAAGAGATTAATCTCTCTCTAGAAGATATCGATTTACTTTTGATCACACATAGACACAGTGATCACACCAAAGGATTACCTCAACTTTCTAAAGTCATTAAACCCTCCTTAAGCAAAATTTTATATTCAAATATCCAAGATAAAGTTTCTTCTCTACAAACACCTTTGCTTTTTTCCTCAAATGAACGCTTTTCCTTTAAAGATGTAGAAATTATGCCGGTGAAAGTGAGCCATGACTGTTTTGATCCTGTTTGTTTTGTTATTACTTTTAAAAAAAGTAAAATAGCAGTAATCAGTGATTTAGGAGAAACAAATCCCATTCTTGAAAAAGAAGTTCATGGGGCTGACTATGTGATAATGGAAGCCAACTACGACTTTAAACTTCTATCAAAAAGTTCTAGACCTTATTTTTTAAAAAACCGTATCCTCAGTAACAAAGGCCACTTGTCAAACAAAAGTTCGGGTCAATTTTTATCAAAAATCTATACATCTCATCTCAAAGAGATCGTTTTGATCCATTTAAGCCAAGATTGTAATACACCCGAAAAAGCACTACAAACTATCAAAGAGATTTTTTATGAAAAGAATATCTACTTTGATCACTTTCAAGTGGCTGGTCCCAATGGACTCGTAAAGGAATCTGTAGCCTAGGCCATATAAAAAATATATTAATATATTAATATATAATATATAATATAATTAAACTATTTTTATTGAAATTTTAAATTTATTAAATTATAATAATATATATTTTATATAATATAATATTACTTGCTATTCGATTACGACTTAGAGAGAAAAATCTATGAAAAAATTGTATTCTCTTCTTATCATACAATTATTCTTATGTTCCTTCACCTCTAACTTATCTTGGGGATTAGGAACTCAATCAACATTTAAGGCAAAACCTTCTTCCCCTAATCGCTTGACTGAACTTACAAGTGAAGCTAAAAAATTAGGTTCAAAGGTAAAGACTTCTTTGAATAAAAACAAAAAATCTATCTTGGGGTTTACTTTTCTGCTAACTTTGTCTTGTTTGACTCTGACTTTTTTCGGCCTCTCAGCTTTTATAGCATTCGGAATGATCTCTTTGCCCTCCTATACCTTTTACATTCTAATAGTCCTAGCCACAATTGTATCGATACCTTTAATCTTAATCATTGTCATCGTTTCTAAAGCCTATGATGCTATGCAAAACAAAATAAATAACTCTAGATCATCATCATCTTCTATCAAAATATACCCTCAATATATTTTCATTCTAATAATATCTATAATTAATATTTTATTAACATTAATAACATTTATATTTTCTATATTGTTTTTTAATAACTTATTAAGCGTAGCTGTCGGAGCCACTTTGATTGGGGCATCTATCCTAATGGCTTTATTACTCACAGCATTTATAGTCTACTCGATAACTATAGTGCTGATATCTAAACCTCGTAATAATACATCTGAATTTTTATCGAAGCCTATCACTCAAGTCGTTTCAAACATTATCTTTTTAAGTATTTTTACCTGTTCTGTTTTAATGATTTTCAACATCATTCCTATCGCTGCTCCCATTTTTTCTTATCTCCCCTATATTCTTCTTTCTATTTCCGTGCTCTTTTACCTTATAAATATTCCCTTGCTTTTACTTAAAACCTCTGAGTTAAATAGCAATAAGCAACAACCTCTAGAGGCCTCTTCAGACCACGAAGAGGATCTATTAGAGAATAGTTGGATGCAAGAAGCTCTAAAATTCGAGATACATCACAATCTTGAAAAGGGTTATCTGGACAGGGTAGGCCTTGCACGTTATTATTTTGGAAATCATAAAAAATTTTCTCCAGTATTGCTGAGGACTCCCTCTCTTAGAAGTCATGAGGAAGCCACAGACCCTAGAAGTGATCATAGAGATCTAGATGGTATAGAATTATTAAGCGAAGATAGTCCGATAAATAATGAAGAAGGTCATCTCCGTAGGGCTAAAAGTACTACCTCTATTAGAAGTTATAGGAAAGCCGTAGACCCTAGAAGTGATCATAGAGATCTAAATAATCCAGACTCATTAAGCGAAAATACAGATAACTATGCCTTTTCTGCCATTACAGCTTTTCAGTCTCTTCTGTTCCTTACTACAGCTATCATCATTTTTACCTTTCACACCTCTTTTGCCACCATAACTTTGCCGGTCATTTTTGGAACATTTTCTTTTATTTTAAGTGTATTAACAATAGCACCCGTCATTTTGCTAGGAGTACTCTTATATATCAAAACATTTAAATTCAAGGAAGTTAACATTGAATCCGATACTCTTGAAAACTGCTTTAAGCTTATAAAACATAATATCCGAGCTCTAAGAAAAACCTATAGCCGATTAAATGCCAACCCTGAATTCTTAACGCAAGAAGATCAACGTAAAATAGATGAAGAAAAAAACAAGCTCCGTAAATTTCTCAAAAGAAAACAAATCCAAAGAAGATTTACCAAAAATCTCAATAGCCTTATATCAAAACTATCTAAGGATTTAAGTAACTATAACGAAGCGTATCAAATAACACTTAAATCTCTAATTACAAAAGAAAGTAATTCAAAGAAAGATTTAAATTATTATGAAAAAATAAAAGCAAATGATATTATTGATTATCTTAATAAGGATGATAAAATTTTAAAGATATTAATAGATACAAATTCATTATATGAAGATTTGAAGAGTTATTTTGATTTATCTCAATCAGAAAGTCCTCAAAGTATTAAAGAGCGTTTTGAAAATAAACTTCTTCCAGATTCCCTAAATAGAAGCGCTTGAAAATAAGATCGAGAGTGTTGCAAAAAGCTTACACTATATTTTGCAACACTCTCAAGTTCTTTCTTGAAAAAACTCTTATTTCAAAAAAAATCCTATACATTTAATTAACAACTCGAAAAGTTTAATAAAAACCTTGTCGCAAAAACCATTCGAGTCATTCAACAAAAGAATAGATAAAAAATAATAGATAATAGATAATAGATAATAGATAATAGATGATATAATTAAAATTTTTTATTATATTATAATAATATAAATTTTTCATTTTTATAATAAATATTACTTACTATTCGATTATGACTTAGAAAGGAAGGTCCATGAAAAAACTTTATTCTCTTCTTATCATACAATTATTCTTATGTTCCTTGACCTCTAACTTATCTTGGGGATTAGCATCTCCATCAACATTTCAGGAAAAACATTCTTCCAATAATCGCATTACTAAACTTTCAACTCAAGCTAAAATATTAGGTTCAAAGGTAGCGACTTCTTTGAATAGAAACAAAAACTCTATCTTGCAGTTTACTTTTCTGCTAACTTTCTCTTGTTTGACTCTGACTTTTTTCGGCCTCTCAGCTTTTATAGCATTCGGAATGATCTCTTTGCCCTCCTATGCCTTTTATACTCTAATAGTCCTAGGCTCAATTGTATCGATACCTTTCATCTTAGGCATTTTGTCTAGAGCCTATAATCTTCAAAAAAAAATAAACAACTCTAACTCATCATCATATTCTAAAAAAATACACCCTCTTGATATTTTCTTTCTAATAATATCTATAATTAATATTTTATCCATATTAATTATATCTATATTTTCTATATTATTTTTTAATAAATTATTAAGCGTAGCTGTCGGAGCCACTTTGATTGGGGCATCTATCCTAATGGCTTTATTACTCACAGCATCTATAGCCTACCCGATAGCTATAGTGCTGATATCTACTATAAGAGCGAATAAAGAAAAAACTAAACGCGAGACCTCTTCTTCAAAGAGGTCTAACCCAGAACGTCAAAGAACCGCAAACTATCTCTCTGAAGTCGCGAACTCAGAAAAAAAACCTTCACCTCGTAAAGATCGTTTACAACTATGGAATCCTATCACTCAAGTTGTTTCAAATATTATCTTTTTAAGTGTTTTCACCTGTTCTGTTTTAATGATTTTAAACATCATTCCTCTTGCTTCTCTTTCTCCTGTCGCTTTTTCTTTTCTACCCTATCTTCTTATTTCTATTTCCTTACTCTTTCATTTTGTTAACTGTATCTCTTTTTTCGTTAAAAAATATAAAGAATTCTCTAATTCCACCGAAAAACCTATGATATTTTCACACCTATCATCAAAAAAGAATACTTTATCTTTAGCTCTAATAGTCATTCAAACTCTCGTATATCTTG
>MDLB01000081.1:0-12331 GCA_001730085.1 PVC group bacterium (ex Bugula neritina AB1) | reverse complement strand
CTCACCAACGCTCCAAAAGATATCCTTAACTGATTAAAACCACTGCAAAATAGTATAGAAAATTTCTCTTCGTTCTTTTAAAAATAGCATAGCGGCTATTCGCCTCTCATGCATATTGAAAAGCCTATAAAATCTACTAAAATATTTAAATGAAAAACCTCTTCCTAAATTCGTCACCTTGTTTAAGAGCTACACTTAGAAAAAAACATCATCTTTTGAAAATAACATTCAAAGGAGGGGATTAGGGGAGTGTTGGAAGTTGCCATAAAAATGGTGGAGGCGGCGAGAATCGAACTCGCGTGTCGCAGGATCATATTCTAGATGCCTACATGCTTAGTCTTTCTTTAAAAATGTCATTCTAGCGTTTTCCGAAAGACAGGACTTATCGCAGAATCAGCCTGATAAAGTTTCGCAAAGTGACCTCAGACAAAATCACAAAGCTAGCTCGTATGATCAAACGCCCGACAAAAAACCTACAAGCGAGTTAAGCGTCAGACGGCTACGTATAACTACGCAGCTAAAGGCATCATACCAATATTGAAGGCCTTAAAAGGCACAACATTAGTTGGTATTTCAACCTCTTTTACAACAGACGATTTTGCATCTATTGGATTCAGGTTTTTTACGAGGCCACCTGAGCCCTCGGCATGCCACCGGGAATATAAATACCCCGATCGAAACCTTTTCGCCCCCGAATAACATGAAGTATAACATAAATCACCTTAAAATTGTTAGAAAATACACCGAATATTTTATTTGAAAATTAAAAAAAGTAGTATAAAATTATCAAATATTCTCATGTGTTTCCTTTAAAAATCATAAAGAAAAAAGCCTTCTGTGTTAGAATACTTGTCTCGATTCCATTAAGAGGGTGAGATTATTACGAAATACCCCCATAAACCTTATGGGAAGGTACTTTGGGGTTTTTAATGATTTCAAAAAAAAGATTCATCTCCGCTTTCTAGAGTGGATTTTTTAATACTATGATTAAAGACACTAACGCTATGAAATGTTTTTTCAGTGGGCTTTTAAGTTTTGATGTTCGTTAAGATCCTCTTAACTAAAGACCATGTGATTTTTGGACGCAAAAGGATCAAAAATTCATGATAGATTTTTTAATGGGTTTATTTTCTTGTGACATGGGAATTGACCTAGGAACCGCGAATACATTGGTTTACGTAAAAGGGCAGGGGATCGTT
Organism: PVC group bacterium (ex Bugula neritina AB1); assembly: GCA_001730085.1. Classification (GTDB taxonomy): domain Bacteria. Next base: position 11,132 of record MDLB01000081.1, on the reverse strand, counting down.
CTTTGTGAACCCTCGGTTGTAGCTATTCAAAAAGGAACGAATCAGGTTCTCGCTGTCGGTGATGAAGCCAAACGTATGCTAGGGAGAACTCCTGGGAACATTGTAGCTATCCGACCCTTAAAAGATGGTGTGATTGCCGACTTCGAAGTCACAGAAAGCATGTTGCGACACTTTACAGAAAAAGTTCATAACCGCAAGGTCCTTATGAGGCCAAGAACCGTAATAGCCGTCCCTTCGGGTATCACAGAAGTTGAAAAAAGAGCTGTTCGAGATTCAGCCGAGCATGCCGGAGCCAGAGAAGTTTACCTCATAGAAGAACCCATGGCTGCAGCAATAGGCGTTGGGCTACCTGTTTACGAACCTGCAGGGAACATGATCATTGATATCGGGGGAGGAACAACAGAAGTTGCTGTTATTTCTTTGGCAGGGATCGTTTATAGCGAAACAGTTCGTGTCGGCGGAGACGAAATGGATGATGCGATCATCAATTATTTAAAACGTGAATATAACTTAGTGATTGGAGAAAGAACCGCGGAAGAGATAAAAATTCGCATTGGATCTGCCCACCCTTTGCCTCAAGAAATGACAATGGAAGTTAAGGGGAGGCACCAAATTGAAGGTCTTCCTAAAACCGTTTTAATATCTTCAAAAGAGATCCGAGAAGCTCTCTTAGAGCCTATCTCCACCATCGTAAACTCTGTTCGCAATACCTTGGAGCAAACACCCCCTGAGCTTTCTTCTGACCTTATGGAAAGAGGATTGATTCTTGCCGGAGGTGGAGCTCTTCTAAGAGGCTTAGACGAATTACTAGCTAAAGAGACCGGCCTTCCTGTTTATGTTGCTGATGACCCTTTAACAGCTGTCGTTTTGGGAACGGGAACTGTATTAGATGAGATAAAAGCTCTACGTGCCGTTGTGAATGATGGCATGAAAGGGGAGTGATCATTGGGGTGCGAAATAATGCAAAAGTCATCATTTTCAGTCTTTTTTTAATCCCTATTATCTTTCTCAACTGCTCAGATTTATTTATTTTTACAAAGCGCTTCACCTTCAACTTGATTTCTCCCTTTGTGACAAGTTTAGATTTTATAACTAAAAAAAGTTTTGCTTTAGCGAATCGCTTGGCTTATCCGAAATGGCTAGTCATAGAAAATCAAAAGTTGAATCAAAAAATCGATGATTTAGAAACCACTCTTGTTTACTTTAAAGAAATCGAAGACGAAAATGCTCGACTATACGACTTACTCGATTTTCAAAAAACTTTATTAGGAGAAACTGTACCCGCTCAAGTTATCGGTAAAGACTCGAGTAAGTGGCGAAAAACACTGATTCTTAATAAAGGGAAAAAAGATGACGTGGATAAAAATATGCCTGTTGTCACATCTAACGGCTTGGTAGGAATGATTATTGAAGTCGGCAATAGCCTAAGCAGAATGATCCTTGTGAATGACCCATCTTTCAAAGTGAGTGCTCTTTTACAAACAAGCCGTATTGAAGGTATTTTTCAAGGACAAGGAAGCGGAAAAGCTGTCATCCGTTATGTGGATGCCAAAAAAAGTATTTATCCTCAAGATATTGTGATCACTTCCGGATTAGGAGGTCTTTTCCCTAAAGGTTTGATCCTAGGAGGTGTAGAGTCGACAAAAAAAACAAGGGACTCTCTTTTTCAAAAAATATATATCACCCCCTCTGTAAGGTTTTCATCCTTGGAAGAAGTTTTGATTTTAAAAAAAACAAGCGACAGTTAAATATGTTGTTCTTTTTAGGTTCATTTTTTATAGCTTTTTGCACCCTAGCTTTGCACGCTTTTATTAATAGATACAGCAGTAGCTATGGTTTTTTTGATCTTGGATTTTGCTGCTACCTATGTCTTTCTCTCTCTCTGTTCCAACCCCATAGGTCTCTGAAAAGAAACATTTTAAACACTATTCTCATTGGAAGCTCATTTGCATTCTGTTATGATTTATTTTCCTTAAACGCAATTGGAACATACTTGATTCCTTTCTTCTTGATTAGTATTATCTTCTCTATAAACATACGTCTGATAAATGGAATGTTATGGGGAGGGCGTTTAATCTTTTTTATAACCTTATCTACCTTATATCAAATCTCTTGTTTTCTGATTTTGATAATACAAAGAACCATTGAATGGTCTTCTTTCAATATTTTCTTAATCCTAAACTCTTCTTTATTAAATAGTATGTTTATGCTTTTATGCATTTCTCTTTTAAATAAGGAAGAGAAATGAAAGAAATGCGCCTCTATACTTTATGGTTCACTATCTCTCTTGCCCAGTTTTTTTTAATATTTCACATATGGAAAGTACAGATAAAAAAAGGTGATAAATATTGGAACCTTTCTGAAGGTAATCGTATAAAACATATACCCTTAGAAGCTCCCAGAGGTGATATCTACGACAGAAACAATAAACTGTTAGTTAAAACACGCGCATCCTTTGATATATTTGCTATACCTAAAGAGTTAAAGCGTCACCCTCAATCTATTAAGCTTTTAGCTAAAATAATGAATGTCGATATCCAAAATATTTGGAAAAAAATAAGAAAAAGAAAAAGATCCCCCTTTGTTGCTCAATGTTTTTTTAAAGACATATCCAAAAAGCAAATGTTTATCATAGAAGAAAACGCACTTCAATTACCGGGTATATTTTTAAAGGTCACCCCAAAAAGAAAATACATTCACGGGAAAACAGCAGCGCATGTTCTAGGCTATGTAGGGGAGGTTAATAATAAAGACCTTAAAGATTTATACGTCTATGGTTACAGCTTTGGATCCCTTATCGGAAAGATGGGCATTGAAAAAACCTATGAACCTTACCTTAGAGGAAAAAAAGGAGGGGTGCAAATGGAAGTCAATGCTTTAGGTCAGGAAAGGCATCGACTTGGACATAAACCTCCTGAAAAAGGCAAAGACCTTATACTTACTTTAGATCTTGATATACAAAAAATTGCTGAAAAAAAAATGGCTAAACATCGAGGGGCAGTGATCGTTATGAATCCTAAAACAAGTGAAGTTTTAGCGATGGTTAGTCAACCGAGTTTTGACCCGAATGTCTTTGTTGAAAAATCTAGACTCGCAGAATTAAAAAAACTTCTAAAAAACAGAAAAGAAAGACCTCTCTTAAACAGAGCGCTAGGAGCTTCTTTTTCTCCGGGTTCAATTTTTAAAATTTTTGTGGGACTCACAGGTCTAAAAGAAAAAAAAATCACTCCTGCTTTCAAATACACTTGCTCCGGATCTCACCGTATTGGACGCCTTTTTCATTGCTGGAACAAACATGGGCATGGTGAAGTCAATTTGAGCAAAGCGATTCAAACCTCTTGTAATGTTTATTTTTACAAACTCAGTCAAACCCTTCCCATTGACACTTGGGTCAAATATACTAAACGTTTTGGGTTTGGAAAAAAAACAGGCATAGATCTCCCTCATGAAAAAAATGGTTTTGTTCCAGATAAAATGTGGAAATATAGACGCTTTAAGGAAAAGTGGTATCGTGGAGAAACCGCCAACTTTTCAATCGGACAAGGTTATTTACTGGTAACTCCCTTACAGCTTTTAACCTCTGTAAATATTGTTATCAATGGAGGAGAGTGGATTCAACCTTACTTCGTTAAAACAATCAAAGATGGTAACAAAAAATCTTACGATATGGAAAAACCTCAGAAGAAAAACTTAAATTTTTCATACAAAATTTTAGAGTCTGTGCGTAAAGGGATGAAAGATGTAGTTAATGACCCAAGAGGAAGTGGGCAAAGGGCTTTTTTAAAAGATATCGTTGTTTCCGGAAAAACAGGAACGGTTGAACTTATAAGTCGTGAACGAAAAAAGAAGTTTGGCAGCAAACTCCCTAAAAAATACGAGAACCACGCTTGGTTTAGTGGATATGCACCTTTTGACAATCCACAAGTAAGTTTGATTATTTTTCTTGAAAATGGTAAATCTGGAGGTCGCTATGCGGCCAAAGTTGCTCACGATATTTTAAAAGATATTTTTGAATTACCAAGTTACTCTCAATACAAAAAAGTTTAAAACCATGAATAAAAATAAAACCATAGATAAATTTTTTGTCCTTATATTGATCTTGATATTAATATCATCAATGACTGTTCTATACAGCGCAACTTTAAAATCAAAAGCTCTTGGCTTAGCTGAGTTTTATTGGGCGCGCCAGTGTGTTTGGCTTTCACTCGGAGTCATACTCATGTTTTTCATAGCATACACAGATTACAGAAAAGTAGGTATTTTATCTTGGTTCATTTATCTCTCTGGTCTTCTTTTACTAATGAGCGTACTCCTTTTTGGTAGAAAAATTTCAGGGTCTCAAAGATGGCTTCACTGGGGCCCCGTCACTATACAACCTTCAGAGTTCATGAAAATCATTTATATCATATCTCTTGCGTGGTACTTAGATACAATCCGAGGACATTCTTTTTCTTGGAAAAACCTGTTCATTTCAGGACTTATAACTTTTTTCCCGATGATTTTTATCGCGTTAGAACCCGATCTTGGAACAGCATTGGTTTTTGTTCCCATCTTCATGGGAATGATTTTTACCTTTGGAGCCCCTTGGAAGCATTTTTTAGGACTCGGATTTCTTGCGGGACTAGCATTACCCTTCATGTGGTTCATTTTTCTTAAAAATTATCAAAAACAAAGGATTCTAATGTTTCTAAACCCACAAAATGATCAATTTGGATCGGGATGGACTGTTATTCAATCGAAAATAGCTATTGGCTCAGGTCGCTTTTGGGGCAAAGGCATAACCAAGGGAAGTCAAACCCAGCTAGACTTCTTACCCGAACATCATACAGATTTCATTTTTTCTGTCTTGGCAGAAGAGTGGGGTTTTATAGGGGTCGCGTTCATTTTTATATTATTCTTTTTATTAATATCAAAATGTATCTTGATCGCCAATAAAACATATGATTCTTTTGGTCAACAGCTCGTTATTGGCTCATCGATACTTTTATCCTTTCAAATGCTCGTTAACATAGGGATGACTCTCGGCTTGTGCCCGGTTACAGGCCTACCATTACCTTTCTTTAGTTATGGAGGCTCTTCTTTGGTTTCTATATTAACAGCAATGGGTTTTATTTTAAGTGTCGATCGACATAAAGATTAGTAGCTATAAAGCCCAACCTTTAGAATTGTACAGAAATTTCAATTATGTTAAAATGTTATAAATTTTGCATTAGCAATTGCTAATATTTTTTATCAAGTAAGTTGGGTTATTGCAAGGAAGAAAGCTTAAGAAAACCTTAAACCCTTTTGCACCGGTATCTTTCAAATGCCACGAAATCAATATGGGAGAAAAATGATTCATGTCTCAACCTGTTTTATATACACTTGAAGAGTGCCGATTTTGCCACAAAGTCCTTGACTATTTAAAAGAAAAAAATATTTCTGTTACAGTCAAAGATATCAATAAAGACCAAGAAAGTCGTGAACACTTAATGGCTATTGGTGGAAAAACTCAGGTTCCTTGCTTAATACTTGATGACAAACCTCTGTACGAATCTCTCGATATTATCGACTGGTTTGAAAAGAATTGGGATCAATAGACAAATGGTTGAACTCATAAAAAAAATTATTCAGCAAGGTTTACCAGATGCTAAGGTGAAAGTTCTAGACCCTTACAATGACGGTCAACACTTTGAAGCCATTGTAGCAAGTGACACCTTTAAAAATATTTCTCTAATCAAGCAACATCAAAAAGTTATGAACCTATTAAAAAATGACTTTGACTCCGCAACGATTCATGCCTTAAAGCTTAAAACGTTGACCGTCGAAGAATATGAGGAGACATCAAACAGTGAATGAAAAAATCAAACAACAGATTGAAAGCGATATATCAAAGAACACCATCATGCTATACATGAAAGGATCTCCTGATTTTCCTATGTGTAACTTTTCAGCAAAAGTTGTGAGCATTTTACAGTCTCATCAAATAAAATTTCACTCAGCAAATGTTTTAGAAGATAATGACCTACGTCAAGGGATCAAAGATTTTTCTGACTGGCCAACTATCCCCCAGCTTTATGTAAATGGAGACTTTGTTGGAGGCTGCGACATTTTAGTTGAGTTAGATGAACGAGGCGAGTTGGAAGAAATTTTAAAAGGTGTCTAGAGACCTTATTTCATGGAACGTTAATGGATTAAGATCTATTTGGAAAAAATCTTTTCAGCAATGGTTGGAAAACACTTCCCCGGATATTGTTTGTTTGCAAGAGATCAGATCTTCTATTGATCAAATCCCTTCTTATCTCACCAATCACCCTATTTATAATGCTTACTGGGCACCTTCAAACCGCAAAGGCTATAGTGGTGTCGCCTGTTTGACAAAAGAAAAACCGCTAGAAATTTTGACCATGGGCATAAGTGAATTTGATGAGGAGGGACGGTTTCAAGCTTTAGTTTTTGAAGACTTTGTTTTGATAAACGCTTATTTCCCAAACAGTCAAGAAAACCGCAAACGTTTGGACTATAAACTTTCTTTTTGTGAGTCTTTGTTAGAAAAGGCAGAACATTATAAGTCTTTGGGGAAAAACATTATCATTTGTGGGGATTATAACATTGCTCATCAAGCTATCGATCTAAAAAGACCCTCCGCTAACGAGAATAGTCCTGGGTATTATGAAGAAGAAAGAGCTTGGATGTCATCTTTTTTACAAAAAGGGTATACAGATGTTTTTAGGGAGCTGAACCCTGAAAAAAAAGATTGTTATAGTTGGTGGTCTTACCGCTCACAGGCTCGATCAAGAAACGTCGGCTGGAGAATAGATTATCACTGTATAGACCAAGATTTTATGCAAAAGGTTGAAGATGTTTCCATTTGCAAAGAAGTGATGGGATCTGATCACTGCCCTGTACTTTTAAAGTTAAAAAATTAAAAACTAAGTTCATTAAAGAAGGTTTCAATAATGATTCTCTCCGATACTACTATAGAAAAAATGATCAATGAAAAAACGTTAAATATTGATCCCTTATCAGAACACTCTATCCAACCTGCATCTGTCGACTTGCGTTTAGGTAATCACTTTTTAACTTTGGATGATCACCGTATGGATGTCATTTCTCTGCGTTCGCATACTTTTTATCGAGAATTTACACAAGAACTTATCACTATCCCTCCTCATTCTTTTTTGCTTGCCACAACCATAGAATATGTTCATCTTCCCGATAATATTACAGCATTTGTTGAAGGAAGAAGCTCTATAGGTCGTATTGGCTTATTCATACAAAATGCAGGGTGGGTTGACCCCGGGTTTAAAGGCAATATAACACTTGAACTCTATAATGCTAATTCTTTACCGATTCGTCTTGAAGCTGGTCGACGTATTTGCCAACTGGTTTTTTGTAAAATGGATAATCCTGCAGAAAACCCATACAAAGGAAAATATCAGGGTCAAAAAAATGCTGTTGGAAGCCTTGCTTTTTCTGATAAAGAGATTTGATTCTCTTTAAGATTTAACTATCAAAAAAAGCCACCTTTTATGATTACGATTTTTTTTTCGTTTTCTTTTAAAAAAGTAACGAATATATCGACTTTACAAAGCTATCAATAAGAAGAAGTCAAGTTAAAGTATAAAAAAATCAATCTTTATGATAAAATACCTAAAATTATAGGAATTTTATTACATTTCAAGACATCATTAAGCCATATCAAAACCTAAGGATAGTCTTGTTTTTTTAATTGAGACAAAATTTGTAAAAATTTCATATCCCGTAGATATGTTTTTTAAAAATTTACAAGAAAGCTTATTAAGTTTTTACACAAATCTAAATATATTAATTATTTTTTATATAGATAAGGTAAAAAAAGGAGATTGTTATACATGTTAAGGTCTTTCAAATATATCTTATTTTTTTCTTTTCTCTTTCTTCTCACGAATATTCAACCCTCATATGCGGATGAAAAAAATTTATCTACATCAAAAACAGCAAATCCTTCGGATGAAATTTCTCTAAAGTCTTTCGAAAGAATTTTTTCTAGAAATACCACAGATTCATCTATATTGTTATCTACATTTATAAGCGAAGAACTTATAAGTCTTACTTCTAACGCAAACCATTACAAAATCAACCGTTTTTTCGATGTCACCCTCTCGAAGTATCAGGACGAAGCGAAAGCTTTACTACTTTTCACTTACATGAAACGTTCGTTCAATTTTTTTTGGGATTTCTCTGATGCCGAAAATCATTACCTACTACCTCAGTTTGTAGACATTGAAAATTCTCCTTCTGAAAACGAAGAAATCGTTACATTAAACGGTTTATCAAGTCCCTCAGAAATGGGATTCGCTTGTGTTGCTTATATTATTGGTGCTGAATATGGTTGGATCACGTCCAAGGACTTATTAACTCGCTTACAATCAATCATCTCTTTTTTTGCTGATCTTTCTAATGCTAATATCAAAAAGGGCTTCTTTTCTTCGCTTTACAACATTCAGTCTGGACAAAAAGCAAAATATTATAACTTTTCTTCCCTAGATACCTCTTACTTTTTAATAGGGGCTATCGCTGCTAAGCAATACTTGTCTTCTCAAAAACTTTTAATACAAAAGAAACCTTCATCTGACTCTCCAGCCTTAGATATTATCGATGACATCATCAAAAAAATCGACTTTATTTATAATCGTATCAATTGGACAGCACTTATTTCAGTGGACGGTTTTTTATCACAAGGATGGGATTACAATGGTAACCGACTCTACGAAAAAAACTCAAAAGACACTTTGGTTCATAAAGACTTTAAAAGTTCTTATTTGTTATACCTTTTAGCAATTGGCTCTACAAATAACCAGATTTCACCTAATATTTGGGCTAAATTAAATAGAGACGTGAAAGACCTTTACACCACAAAATCTCAGGAAGAGTCACTCTTAGGCGCTCATTTCTCTCTTATTCAACACATCTTCCCTCAATGTTACCTAGATCTGAGAGACTATAAATATAAATCTCGTGAAACAAATTTTGCCAGAGAAAAAATAGTGCCTTTCAAAGATTCCTCCAATTGGCAATATTTCGAAAACACATCCAAAGTTATACAGTTCAATCGACAATATGTACGTAATCTGGCTCAAAATATGCCCAACAGGTACCCAACATACTTATCTTATTGGGGGCTTTCTGAATGTTGGTCATCGAAATACAGTTACGATTCTTTGCACCCTTTGAATAATGAATTCCCCATGGGAGCTAGAGTTTCTCCAACCATCGCCATGGCCTCTATAAATTTCAATGAAGTAGCTGTATTTAATCAGTATCAACGTTTATTAAATCGTGAAAATTTTCCTGTAGATGGTTTTCCTGAAGTTTTAACAAACTATGGATTTGTATCTTCTTTCACTTTTTCTACACCTATCGACAACAGGGAACGTGTTATGCCTCGTATTTCAGGAAAAGAAAAAGGTTCAGAAATCCTAGCCTTAGAAAACTTTTTTACAGGCCTTGTCTGGCAATTGATTTCTATGGATAAAAATGTAACTACGGCTTTAAAAAATGTTGGATTTCCTTTTTTGTATTTACCAGGCTCATCACCATCTATGGGTCATAATAGACACAAGTCTCTTGCAAAGCCTGTTATAACAAAGGAATTTTCTATTATATCAGAAACCGATAATACAGAGGACCCTAATGGTATCGAACTTTTTGTTCACAACTACCATCTGTTTCCTTCTGTTGACTTCTGTGAATATCAACTTTCTAACTCACCAGATTTCAAAGAAACGCTTATATCTCAAGTCGTTACACAAGAGAATTTTTTTAAAATATATATAGCTCTTCCTGGTGACACATCATACACTCATTTAAGAGTTCGCTTAGGACAATTTAGCAATAGCGAAAATGAAAACTTGACATACACAGCTTGGAGTGAGCTTTTGAACACTAATGACCTTCTAAATAGCGAACCTTCTATTATTAACATCAATGAAGAGAACCTTGTCATCTCTCCCTTCAACTACGATACAAATACGAATGAGGATAAAGACTTAACGATTACTCTTAACCCTGAAAAAGATGAGACCGATGAAAATAACAACACTACTTCTTTGGAATCTGACTCTCGATTCGACAAAGAACTTAAATATATGCAACGTATTTTAAGTGAATTGCAAAACAACAATGCAAACCCTCGCTATATAAAAAGAGCCACTCACTATATATCTCTTTTAGAAAAATACCAACGTGTCCTTAACACTCCTTTGAAAGACCTTCCATTACTGGAAAAATATCAAAAAATAACCATAGAAAAAAAAGGTTACACACCTCTATCATTTTTGAGAAGAAATTTTCCATACCATCTCAAAAAGCTAGAAAAAATCACTAATCTAAAAACAACTTAAACCTACTGAAATACCGAGCTTTTTCAAAAGCTAAAGCTTCGAACCATTAATCCCAAAGTACATAAGCAAAAATTTCTTATACCAATTTTTTTTTCTTTTGTAGTGCTATACGTTAAGTCAAGCACAACTTCTTGAATAAAGGTCCTTTTGTTTACCTAAATTATCGAACTCATTAGGAGTAAAATAATTAATTACAGAGTGAGGGTAGTCCTCATTATATTTTTTAATAGCTCGTGTAAGCTCTGAAGAGGCAGAAAAACCATTGTCCCATTCATTAGGCCAAGAAATTTCTTCCTTAAGGGTTCTAATAACACGTTCGGTTTCAGCATTACCCTTGGGATTGTTAAAGCTAGTAAAAAGCTGCTTGATTCCCATTTGCGAACAGGCTTTCATAAAGGCACTTGATGTAGGCTGGCAGCCATTATCTGAGATCAATTGCAATGGTCTTATTTTCGCTCGATAACCATTAGGGAACTGCCTATTGACGGCCATATTCAGAGATTGTAGCCAATCTTCTGTTTTACTCTTATCACTCATATAATACCCAACAATTTTCTTAGTATACCAATCTAAGACGATATGGATATAAAGCCAGCCGAGAGAGGTTTTAATTTTAGTCATATCAGTGCCCCAGACTTCATTTCTTTTAGTTGCCTTAGGCTTAGAAGGGTAAGGCGGAGTTCGCTTAGCCCTAAGTCTGTTGTTTTTCGTACATAAAAGATTGTTCTCTTTCATAATTCTATAAACTCTAGCCATAGCAAAGCTTTC
>MDLB01000080.1 GCA_001730085.1 PVC group bacterium (ex Bugula neritina AB1) | reverse complement strand
AACAATCCTTTGGCATTTTGAAAAGAATTTTTAATATGAAGAGAGCTTCTTATATTTCTTCTGAGAAAGTCTTAGGCGAATGTCTTTTAAAATCCATCTGCTTTAATCTTAACAAAGCGGTTAGAAGGATCTCCATGTCTTTAACTTAATGAGTCAGATTTAATGCCATTAATTACATTAAAATATAATTCACTAACTGGTTCTTCTTTCGTTACTATTTCATTTTACATCAATATTTTAGACTTCCATTCATTTTCTTTTGATTTTTTTTCTTTTTTACATCCCTTCTATCTATTTTTCAGAGGTTTCAATTCAGTAATTACTAATTTTTTAAGAACGAGAAAGAAAGCTTATGTGTTATTTTGCAGGGGATCTCAAGGTGTATTTTGACAAAAATATATAAAATCATATACAATAAAAAACTTTATAGAATCGTCTATATTTTTTTATTCTATAGTTACGTTTAGAATGAAGGATTTTTGACATCAGATCAAACATAGTTTTCATGATTTGATTTTTGTTTACATAAAAAGGAATAATTTTATGTCGTTCACCTTACCAGCTTTACCTTATAGTTATAAAGATTTAGAGCCTTACTATAATGAAGAGCTTCTTAAAATACACCATACTAAGCACCACCAAGCATATACTGATAAACTGAATGCTGCAGCCAAGGATGCTGGTGTTGAAAATAAAACAATAGAAGATATTTTAACGAACTTGGAAGAAATTTCAGTAGATAAAAGAACCGCTGTTATCAATAACGGTGGGGGCTATTATAACCATACCTTTTTTTGGGAATCACTATCCCCTTCTGGAGGAGGAGAACCTAAAGGTGAGATTGCAGAAAACTTAAAGCAGTCTTTTGGATCTTTTGAAAGTTTTCAGGAAAAATTTTCAGCAAAGGCGGCTACCCATTTTGGATCTGGTTGGGCTTGGTTAGTTCTAACCGCTGATAAAAAACTTGAGATTATTGATACTCACGATCAAGTTTGTCCTTTGTCTTTGGGAGTAGAACCGTTGCTAACTATTGACGTTTGGGAACATGCTTATTACTTGCAATATAAAAATGTTAGACCAGACTGGATCAAAGCATTTTGGAGCATTGTTGATTGGGATAAAGTTGAGCAGAGATATTTAGAAGCTAAAGCCTCTGTGTGATTTTTTGAGAATATTATGACTTGTTCATGAAAGGAGTGAAGATATGTCGGTTTTAGTTGGAAAAAAAGCCCCTGATTTTGATGTGAAAGCGGTTGTTGAAGGAGGAAAGGTTGTTGACTCTTACAAGCTTTCTGACTTATTGGGCAAAAAATATGTTGTTTTGTTTTTTTATCCGTTGGACTTTACTTTCGTATGTCCTACTGAATTACATGCATTTCAAGAAAAGCTTTCTGAGTTTGAAAAGAGAGATGTTCAGCTTATAGGATGTTCTGTAGATTCTTGGTTTTCACATGTTGCTTGGTTAAATACATCCAAGAATATTGGTGGTATTGAAGGTGTGAAGTATCCTTTATTGTCAGATTTTAACAAAAACATTTCTAAAGACTATGGTGTTTTGTTTGAAGGCTTGGGTGCTTCTTATCGAGGACTTTTCTTGATTGATAAAGCAGGAATTGTTAGACACCAAGTTGTTAATGATCTTCCTTTAGGTAGAAATGTCGAAGAAGCGTTGAGAATGGTAGATGCTTTGCAATATTTTGAGAAGAATGGTGAAGTATGTCCAGCTAACTGGAAATCTGGTGAAAAAGCCATGACTCCTGATCAAGAGGGTCTTAAATCCTTTTTTTCATAGATTAGATTTTTTTAAAAATAAAAAGGCCGCATTTTTTTATTATAAAAAATGTGGCCTTTTTTATTTGATGCTATTGTTAGAAAATATTTTGTATCTTTTATTGAAAGAACTTCTACAACAGATTCTTGTCTCAAAAAAAAGATCTTATCTAATTATAGGGAAGGTCTTTTTTTTGAAATAACTAAAATTTTTAAAGAAGTATTTTTTAATACCCTAAGCGTATTAAAATTCAGTTATGATATCTTTTAAAGGTAAACGTGACTTTGGAAGATTGGCGTTAAAATCTTTTGCATCATCGCGATAGCCGAGAGTTACTGCTACTAAACTCATGTATCCCAATTCATGTAGATTGAACTCTTCGTCAATAGTTTTAGTATCAATACCTTCCATAGCTGTTGCGTCTATTCCCATCGTTGATACTCCCAATAAAAACTGCCCTAAGTTTAGGTAAACCTGCCTTGCCATCCAAGATTGAAGAAATCTCTCATCATTCGAATATAAGCCTAGAAAACCTCTCCTTGTCTTGTCCATTTTGGATTTAAACTTATCATTATTGAGGAATCTTCCGTCACTTTCTTCTTGTTGAAGCAATTTTTTTAAATAAATATCTTCTATTTTTAAGCGAGAACAAAAAATGATCACATGAGAAGCACTTAATATCGAGGGATTGTTAAAAGGATATGTTTTTTCATTGGCTTTAGCAATGCGTTGCTTGCCTTCAGCTGTTTTAGCAATAATAAAGTGCCAAGGCTGTGAGTTTGTGCTAGAGGGACTATATCTTAGAAGATCTTTGATTTCTTGAAAGTCTTTGTCAGAGATTTTTTTTGAGGGGTCATAAGCTTTTGAAGTGTATCTTGTTTTCGCATAGTGAGTGATAGGTTTTTCCATGGAAAGAGAGTTCCTTTTATAGAGGTGGTTAATAACGTTAGAAGATTTTTAAAAATAAGTGGTAAAGTTGGTCTTTTTGAGTATGCATAAGACTCTTTTTTTTAACATATTTAGAGTTTTTCTTGCAAAGTTACATTTTTTTTAAAGCTGCCAAAAGTCTAGCATCCAACCTGTAGGTTCTTTGAAAGGTTTAGGTTAACTAGTTAGAAATCTTTTATATTTCAAAAGAGAGAATTAGTCAAGTATAGGTGCTTTGAAAAATCTAGGAAAATCATTATGTAAGCTCTTAAAAATAGAGGAGGATATAGGGGGAAAGGCTTTACGGGGTTTAATGGACTTTATATTTTCCTTTTGATCTGATATAAATCCATGATTCTTCTGCTAAAAGGTTTTCGATAGGTAGAGAGGTTCCTTTTTTTACATAAAAGTAACTTTTATCGCTAAGCGTTTGTCTTTTAAACTTTCGAGATCCAACTTTTCCTTTTATAACAATAATATGAAGATCTCCAGTCTTATTAATGATCTTTCCAGAAAAAAAAGAAGGTAGCTTTAAGAGTGTTCCGTTTGAATCATTTTTTGTGATTTTTCCCCAAAGAAAAGCGATTTCTAAGTTTTTGATCTTCTTCTTTTTTCTAGAAGGAAGCCAGGAGATATGTTTTTGATTGAGCCAGGTTAAGTGTTGAAAGTCAAGGGCTAGAGAGGGAGTAGTGGGTTTATTCTTTATATCAGGAGAAAATGTTAGCTGAGGACCCTTGTCTATTTCGACATAGATATAACAGGGGTTCTCTCTTGTTTTTGCGATATGAATACCACGTGCGGGTTGAATCCAAAAAGAGCCTGATTGTAACCAGTGGTCTTTCACTGAGGGGTGAGCGCTGTGAATCGAGCCAGAAATGGTGATGGCTCGATAAGTTGCATTATGTTCATGAGGTTTGCTTTTAAACCCTTTTGGTAGATAGACAATGGATCCAGAAGGACCTTTTTTTGAAAAATCTCCCCATAAAGGAGCACGCATAGGGAGGTCTTTGTTTTGAGAAGGGTCTAGGGGTTCCCACTCTAAAGGATCTATGGATTGCCACTTTAAGTCAGAAGCAGGCAAAATATAAATATCTTTTTTTTCTAAGGGCGTTGATGTTAATGTTGAAGTTATCTGAAGAGAAAGGAAGAAAAAGATAAAAAAAAGATATGAGACTTTTTTTTGAGGATGATTCATCGTATGAGACCCTTCCTATGTACTTAATGAATGAATAAATTGAATTTTTTTAAAAAATTAAGCGGAAATACGTATTTTATCATAACTTACAGTTTGTTCCAATTCGATGACTTGCGCATTAAAGGTTTTGAGGTTTTTCAATAATTGACTTAAATGGTCCTCCCATTCCTTTGTTTTTGCTAGTAAATCTTTTTTTCTATCAGGATTAAAACTTGAGGCTTCAGGTGTGTCTAGGTAATTTAATAGAGAAATGATATCATCAAAAGTGTATTTTTGAGACATAAGTCTATCTATCCACTCGTTAGGATTATTATCGGATTCCTTTACTTCTCTTGAAGCTTTTTTTAAATGAATAGACAAAGTATTGTCAGTTAATTCAAAAAATCTTTCACTATCAGTTAATCTTGCCATTGCTCTATTTGTTTGGCTCATTCCTTTAGGTAAGTTTAATTTAGAATGTCTATCGAAGAGTGTTTGATGTAGATTTGATAGATATTTTCGCAAAGTTCCTTCTTTTTCTTTATCACGGAAGGCATGGCTAAGAATTAAAGGGTCTCTGTTTGGGGAAGGCTCTTCTTGAAAAGTCTTAAATACTCTCTGAATATCTTCTTCTAGTTTATGCCAAGTTTCTATGAGAGACTTTTGATTGATGGGGTAATCTTCTTTTGTATCTTTCACGGTTATGAGGGTTGGGTTTAGAGACTCTTGATTGATGAGATAATCTTTTTTTGTATCTTTCACGGTTATGAGGGTTGGTTTTTTTATTATTTTTATAGCAATGTAAAATAGGAAGATGGTTGCTATTGTTAATGAAATTAAAAGAGGTGTAAGAATATCTATATTTATTTTTCCAATAAAAATAGGTGTAAGAATATCTATATTTATTTTTCCAATGAAAATAGGTATTAGTATTAATATAGTCAGCGAAGTTATATAAGTGATAAAAGAGGCTATGTGAATTTTGTTAGAAAAATCCAGTCTCTTCTGAGACATCACTAAGAAATCAATCAGGAATATAGCTATTCCCGTAGCTCCGATCCCTAATGATATTAAAAACAAATAAGCATCAGAGGGTATGAGGTTAATAGATATGAGAGTTATGATCAAAAATGCACTAAAAGAGATAAAAAGAGAGAGTGTGGAAAAAAAGGATAAGTACCTGTATTTAAAAGTTTTTGCGGGTTTTTTTTCTGATAGGGTTTCTTTTTGAAAATGATCGGATTGAGTTGTTGGAGAGGAAGGAGGTTGATCGCTTGTGACGGAGAAAGGTTGCGGAGCTAAGGCAAAGGAAGTGTTTATAATAAGAAGAAAATTTAAAAAAGTTACAATAATGATTTTTATGTGTTCTCTCATTTTGAAAGCTCCATATTAATTTTAAATATTTTAAAATTATAACATAGATTTTATTAAAACTATATAAATTTAACTATTTAGTACTTATATAATATTTTTTAATAATATATTTAATCTTTAAATGATATTTAAAAATTATCTTATTTTTTTAACTTTTCTAATGGTTATTAAGTATTCGTTGAGTTGATGATGTAGAGTATGTCTAAAAAATACTTTTTGTTTGAGATTTTATTGAGTTACTTTCGCGGTATTAGAGAATTAAAAAATATCTAACAAAGGTTTTCCTCATAAAGTATATCCAGTTATTCTCAAATTTTGAACAATTTCAATCTCTTTATTTCTAGATTTTGTGTTACAATGCTACTGGTTTTCTTAATATAAAATAGAAGCTGTTGGTGAATGCTTCATGAGTATTTTGGGATTTCTTTATAATTTTGTTATTTTAAAAAGTAGCATGTTTTTGCTTTAGTTTATGAGCTTTTTAAATCATAGACTTTTTAAATTTTTAAGAAATTTCAAGCTATGTTGACAATAAAAATGTGCTTTAATTTATTGTTTTATCTGGATATGAATGAGGCTCCCAAGATAAAAAAAAGAGGGAAAAATTGTGTGCTTAAATAATCATATGTCAATTCAACTCGTTTATTTTCTTTCGAAAAGATTTAATATTTTTTACAAAAAAATAACATTTTTGTGTAATGCCCCAGACGTTTTTTGGAAGGGGGTTTTGAATAGTTTCTTGTTTCGAAAAAAACTTTATTTCTTTACTAATATAGTTTTTTCTAGATAGGAACTTTTTTAAAACGATTATAAAAAAACCTATGAAACATTTTAATATAGTTTCGAAGTGTAGCATTTTTTAATAAAAATATTAATTTATATAAAAATATACTTAAAAATTTTTAGGGAGTTTCCTTTTCTGAGGTTGTTTAAATGTTTCAGATAAGAAGAAGCTTTTTCCTTTATAAAAAGTGTGCTTTTTTTATACTACCATCCGGTTCATTGAGAATGAGATTTTTAGATGGACTTGATACAAAAATGAAGACTGTTTTGAGGTATCCCAAATGAAGGAGTCGAGAGGAAATTTAAGAAAAATTTGTTCTTTTAAGAAATGTTTGTATTCTTAGAATGGATATTTTTTTTAGGGCGACTTCTTTAGAACTCTCAATAAAGTTTGATGTATCTTTTAGGAGTCTTCGTCTGTATAAAATATATTGCAAAGAGCGATAGCAAGTGGGGAAGGGATCGTATCTATGCCAAAAGGTCAATCAGATTCAAAGTATAGTGAAAAAATCGAATATATCTTAGCTGTAAAAGATAAAGGCAAGATTAAGCACGTCAATATCGATGATGATTTTATTTGGGAATCCCAAAATGGGGAAGAATATAAGATCATTTGCAAAGATAAGCAGGCTAAAGACAAAACGCTTCTAGAGACGATTATTGTTATTCGTCGAGGAAATGATATTGAGTTTATCTTTTCAAAAGATATGCACTTTATTCTGTCTGGGTTCTTTTCGGAAGGTGCTGAATCAAAGCTTTTTATCGAAGGTGTAGACTCTACATACGAAATTTTTAGTGCCAAAGATATACAGGGGATCTATCTTATAGATGGAGCATCAATGATATATGCTCATGGAGATAAAAGTGATCTTTTGAATCTTTTAGGGATAGGAGAGTGGTTTCTTACTCTTTTTGATGAGGTATCTCACTTGGGTACGGATAGCGTATCCTTTTTTTCTGAAGAGCTTGTCGAAGTTAATTTTCCTGAATATGAGTGGGGTAAGGGGAGTCCTACTATTGAAATGTTTTCAAAGGCTCTTCTTGTAGGAGGGGGAGCAGCTTTAGCTGTAAGTGCTATAAATAATGTTGAAGATAAAGAGGAGGTGCCACCTCAGACTCTTAAAGTTGATGTTTCTTTAGGTCCAATTATTGAAGGACATGATCTTTTCATTTCTCTTTATGATGAAAAAGGTGATGTTCTGATGGAGCCTGTTCGAGTATCGGATAGTGGATCTTTGAGTATTGATATTGATATCTTTTATGAGGGGTTGGCTCTTGTAAAGGTTTCCGATAGCTCTGATGATATTCCTGATTATTTTGATGAAGGGTCGGGAAAGCCTTTGGATTTGGTTGGAGATCTAAGAGGAATTGTCTATTTAGAGGGGAAAAGCTTCAAATCCCTGAATATTAACCCTTTAACAGAAATAGCTGTTCAGAAAATGGGACTAAAGGGAGGAGAGGGAGGCTCTTCAGTCGATAATCTTTCCGAGTTAGATTTATGTTTTCCTAAAAGCAAATACCATAGAGGAGAAAGGTGTGATAGAACTCACGTAGATGAGGTAAATAAAGAAGTTGCGGAAGTTTTTGGCTTGAAAGATGTTGATTTGCTAACAGCACCTGTTCGAATGTTGGTTAGTGAAGATGGAGACTCTCTTGTAGCCGAATCTAATGAGTATGGGAAGGCTTTAGGGGCTATTTCTGCGTATGAGAAAACCGCTGGGAAAACGACTGCTGAAGCTATGAAAGAGATTGTTGATAAAATTGCTGATGGGGCTTTAGAAGCAACTCTTTATCAGGAGATTAATACGGCTAGTCAAAGTCTTTTGGGCGTACAAATGGCAGAGCCGGACTGGTCTAAAATTAGGGTATTTATACCTGAGAATATTCCTGCGCATGAACAGATTTATGATTTTGAGACCATTTATGAGGGTGAAGATGTTAAATATGAAATAGCAGGAGATGACGCTTCTTTTTTTACTTTGACAGAGGAAGGTCAGCTTTTTTTGAATATCCACACGGACTATGAAGTTCGAGATGTGTATGAATTTACTGTTTTAGCTAAGGAGCAAGATGAGTCTAAAGATTTAACAGTTACTATCTATATAAAAGATTTGGATGAAGTGGACCTTTTTGAAAGTCAAGAAGGGGTGCAGGATTCTTCTTTCACCATTGCTAATAAAGAATCTTTTTTTTCTGGAGCTTTTTTTGATATAGATCCTGCAGCTCCAAGTGTGCTTGGAACTTATCAAATCAAAATAGCTTTAGAAGGAGAGGCCTTAGATGTTTTATGGGACAAGTTTGTTTTAGACGTTGATTTAGACTTAGATGTGGATATTTCTGCTGAGAATAAAAAAGTTCAAGGTGTTGAAAATGTTGACTATAGCTACGATTCTCTTTCACAGACGTTTATTTTGCAAAAAAATGATAAGGAAGCTTTTTCGGGAGAAGAAGTTAAAGAAATTCTTAAGAACTTGAGCATACGTAATACTCAAAGTGTGCCAGGTGATGGCCTAAGATCTGTACGTGTAAGTTATATAGATGTAGATGGGAATGAAGGAGAAGCAGGGGTTGCTGAGATTGAGGTTTGTGCAACTCCGCCAGAGGTGATACAAGTTTTCGATAATACAAGTGATGCTATTACCGGAGAGATGATCGAATACATCATTGAGTTAGATCCTGTAGCTTCTGAAGTTATCGATCAGAATTTATTCACAGTTGTTGATGAAAATGGAGATGTTCTTGAAAACTTTACGATCACACCATTAGAACAGATGGAAGATTCAAGGTATTGGAGGTTATTTGTTATTCCTCCTCAAGGAGATGATGCTGTTGATACGATGCCTATATTTTTAAATATAGGGGTTAACTCTTTTCAGGATATCTATGGTAATAAAAACAGTTTAGATTATTTTCAAGTTAACTCTTCTCAAGAAGTTGACACCTCTTATCCTTTTTTCTCAACCGGGGTTCAACATGTTGTTTATGTGGATGAAAATATTAATGAGAAAGTTCCTTTTCATGATGTGGAGGCTAAAGATGATTTAGATTCTATTTCAGATGATGGCTTAGAATACACTATATCTGGAGAAGATTCTCAGTATTTTTATATCAATAATAAAGATGGGCAACTTTATTTTAATGAAAGCCCTGATTACGAAATCAAAAGGAATTATCAGGTTGATGTCAGCGTTAAAGATGAACAAGGATTTTTATCGCAACAATCTTTGCTTGTTGATATTCAAAATTTGGATGATACTCCTCCGGCTCTTGTTGTTGAGGTTCCGGAGACTTTTTTTGTTCAGGAAAATATTTCAACAGAAACAATTATATCTGACTTTCAATTTGTTGATAATTTTCAAGTCCCAGATAAGGGAATAGATTACTTTCTTGTTGGGAAAGATGCGACCAATTTTAGGATTGATAACAATGGGTTATTAAAAATTAATCAAAGCCCTGACTTTGAAACTGACCAGAGGTTATATGAGTTTAGTATTGTTGCTATGGATGAAGAGGCAGAAACATTAGCCGTAAAAGCCGAAGTGAGAGTGGAGGATTTTGCTGAAGTTGATCTGGACAAAACCTCTTTTGATGTGGACTTTTTTAGTAATCTCAAAGTTAATAGAAATATGATGCATGAAGGATTTGTGATTGCTCGAGAGGTTGCGGAGCCTTTGTTTAATAATATTAAAGGGATAAAAATTGTTTTTTTAGGTAATAACCTTGATATTATGAATGACAAGGTTGTGCTCGAAAGTGTAATGTCTTTGAGTCAAAATTCAGAAAGTGACTCCTTAACTCTAGCGGGCCTAAGTGATCTTTCTTACTCATATAGATATATTGAAGATGTCTCTGAATTAGTTATTTCTAAATCTAATAATAACTTTTTTACTGCACAAGAAGTTCAAAAAGTTTTACAAAATATAAAATTTAAAAACGCTGAAACCGATATTTCTAATGGGCAAAGAATAGTTTCCTTTAGTTATATAGGAGAAGAAGGAGAAGAGTCTGAAGCGTCTCGGGTTTATATGGATGTGCAAGCGACGCCGTTGAAGGTGGAAGAAGTTATCGACTTTACTTCGGAGCTTGAGACAGACAAAGAAGTTACCTATCAAATAACTTTTAATCAAAGTGTAGGTAACACATTTGAGACTCAAGATATCACATTTGTTGATAATTTCGACCAAGAAATAGATCTAAGGGACTGGACAATTCATCATCTTGTTTCAAGTGACGGAGGCTACTCTTGGACGGTTAAAATTTCTCCACCAAGAGACTTTGAAACTAAACCACTTCGTTTGAAAATTTCTCAAAATAATGTTTTTGACGCAGATGGTAATGGGAATGAACTTTTTGTTCAAGATAATGCAACACAGATTTTTGACTGTACGCCACCATCTTTTGAGAACGGTGAAATTGTTGAGATAAGCTTGTTTGAAAATAATCAGTCCCCTCTTATTATTTATGATGCACAAGTGAGAGATGATAGCTACTCTGTTCCTGATGTTGGTATTTCATACAAACTGGATCAAAATGGAGAGTCTTTTTTTAGTTTTGCTTCTGAGGAAGAGGGGATTATTAATTTTAACCTTCAAAGTAATTATGAGTTAAAAGATACGTATGAATTTTTGATTATAGCAGAAGATGAGCAGGGCCTGAAAAAGGAACAAGAAGTTTTTCTTTTTATAGAGGATAGAGAGGAGGCACCTGTTTTCGCTAAAAAAGATAGCGAACAAGGTGACTATCGTATAATTCTTCCAGAAAATTTAGATCCAGAAACGCAGATTTACAACTTTCAGGCATATCATGAAGAAGCTTTGGAAGATGTAGGAATTATGTATACCTTCCAAGATGATTTTAGTAATGATTTTCAGGATTTTAGATTGACTACTGACTTGGGGGAACTATTTTTAAAAGAAAGAACAGATTTCGAAAGAAAACACGTATATCAACTTGTTATTTTAGCAACAGATAGAGATGGACAGGAAACAGAGCAAAAAATAGATATTCATATTAAAGACTTGGAAGAAGTCGACTTTTCATTGGATGAAGATACTTTGGAATCACGATATTTTTCGGTTGCTAATAAACAAGAGATTCAAGAGGGAAAGCCTTTTGTTGACTTTTTAGAGGAGCCTTCTGCCGATAGAGTCAAGGTTATTAAAATGACAATTGGAGGAGAGGTCTTGGATCTTGATCAAGACTGTCTTTCTTTTAATGCAAAGGTTGATTTAGTTTCCTTATTAGAGTACAGGGAAAATGAAGACCTGGATGTTGATTTAAATTTAGATTCGAGTTTTTCAGGTTTGGTGATTAAAGACATCTCAAATATATGTCTAGACTATAACGCTGCCGAAAAAACTTTGATGATCACAAAAGAAGGCAATGAGTTTTTTGATAAAGGAGAGGTTTCAGACTTAGTAGGAGCCATTAATCTTAAAAGTAAAAGTCCTTTTCCACAAAGTGGTGAAAGATATTTAACGATTAGCTATCTAGATGAGGAGAACTTTGAAGGGGAGTCGGGAATAGCAACTATAAAAGTAGAAGCAGATGAAATCAAGCTCGAAGAGGTTGTGGATGATACGTCAGGGGTTATTGTTAGAGGTATTTCTGAGACGGTTGATGGGACCTACTTTTTGGTGGAAGATCCGTCTCAGCTCGTACTAACGGGAGACTTTGATCCTCAAACGCCAAATCAAAATAACGATATTGATTTGACAAAGCCAATTTATGAAAAATATGACATATTAAATAATGAAAAATGGCATATATGGGCGCGAAGATCCAGTGGGTACTATATATCTAAGCTTGACAATACAGCTGATTGGTATTGGGAAGATGCTTTACCTGGCAATAATCAAGCGTTTTCGGAAAGACCTATTGATGTTGTTTCGTGGAAACATTCGAAAGGGGCAGCCAGTCCGATAAAAATCTCTTCGGCAGAAGATGTCAACTTTGCGGAGGTTAGTCCTATTATTATGACATCGGAGGTAGAGTATACACTCTCTTTTAATTTAGCTGTCACAGGGTTAGAGGCTCAGAGTATTAGATTGATAAACGCTCAGGGAGAAGAGCTTGATTTAACTCATTGGGAAATATCAGATCCAGTTGCTACAGATGAAGGGTTGACTTGGAAGTTTAAAGTTTCTCCTCCGCAAGGAGATAATGCGATTGACACGACCGAAGTGAGAGTTAAGATTATTAAAGGAGCGGTAGAGGACGACCATGGGAATATCAACATGGACTTTCTTCAAAAAGATGCGACACAAATATTTGATACCTCTCCTCCTGCTTTCAAAGGAGAGTTTACAAGCTTAGGAGAAATAAATACGACTATTGAGGAAAACCTTTCTGAGTATGAGGTTGTTTATGACGCGGATGTTAGAGACGATGAGAGCTCTTTTGAAGATCAGGGAGTTTTATATTCTTTAGAGGGAGAGGATGCCCAAGATTTCAATCTGAACCCTCAAACAGGAGAGTTGCGCTTAAATCTGAGTGCGGATTGGGAAGAAAAAGATCTGTATAGTGTGACACTTTCTGTAGAAGATATCCAGGGGATGGTATCTTCAAAAAAAATAAATGTTTTTGTAATAAATAAAGATGAGCCTCCTTTATTTTTATTAGATGGTCAACAGAGAGCCGAAGTAAGAGAAAACTTTTCTGTAGGGCAAGAGATTTTGGATGTTGATGCGTCTGATGAAGGAAATCTAGCAGATGTAGGGATTGAGTATCTTATTAAAGAGACAGATCTTCCTTTTTCTATCGATGAAAAAGGGGCTTTATCTTTCACAATAATTCCTGACTATGAAGGAACATCTCAAACGTATGAGTTAACCGTTGTTGCGCGAGACGCTAGCTTTTTATCTAGCGAGCAAAAAATCGTTGTCGAAGTTAAAGACTTAGATGAGGTAGATTTGGATGCTGGGACTTTGAGTCAGTCCGAACAGTTTAGAAAAGTTTTGATCAATCGAGAGGGGATTCAACAGGGAGATTCTTTTTTGAAAGAAATAGGAGTTCCTTCTGTTTCTAATGGGGAGCAGGACTCTTCTATTAAAATACAAAAAATAAAAATGGTTTTCGCAGGTAAAAATATTGATATCTTGAATGACAAAGTTGTCTTTGGTGAAGAGTTATCTTTGGCGGTTTCGAAAGAAGCGACGAATGTTGAAGTGGGAGCAGGGATATTCGTTGACTATAGTTATATCTCTTCGGGACAGAATCTAGAAAATGTTGGAACGTTGGTCTTTAGCCCATCTCAAAAAGAATTTTGGGATAGTAGTGATATTCCTGTTTTTTTATCTTTAGTTCAGATTAAAAATGCCACAGACTTGCCTCAAAATGGTCAAAGAACCGTCGATGTGAGTTATCTCTATGAGGGAGATCATGAGGGAGAATCATCAAAAGTAGAGATAGATGTGCAGGCGACACCTTTAAGAGTAGAGAGTGTGAGAGACTTTTTTGACGAAGATGAGTCTTCGCAAGTGGTGGAATACGAAATTGTTTTTAGTCATGAGATAAAAGAAGATTTAGAGGTAGAGGATATAAGTTTTGAAGATGAAGCGGGGAATGTTATTGATATTTCTGCTTGGCAGATAACGGATATCCTTTCGGAAGATGGTAGAAAAACATGGCGATTGAAGGTGCTGCCCGAAGATACTTTTGAAACAAAAGCGGTATGTTTAAAGCTTGCAGAGGGAAAGGTTGAGGATAGTTATAACAACCCGAATGAACTTTTTGTTCAAGATGTTGCGACACAGGTTTTTGATAGAACAGCGCCTTCTTTTGAAAAAGGCAACTCCCAGGATATTTATCTTGAGGAGAATAATGCTCGCGGGGTTCAAATTCACGATGCGCAGGCAAAAGATGATATAAATACCACTGAAGATGAAGGTATCATGTATAGACTCGAAGGTGAAGATGCTGAGACGTTCACACTTGCATCCGAAGATACAGGGAAGGTTAAAATAGATATAGAAAGTAATTACGAGCTTAAAAGTGCTTATAAAATCACAGTAATAGCCAAAGATGAACAAGGATTAGAGACGTCCCAATCGTTGAGTATTTGGATAGAAGATGTCGAAGAAGCACCTGTATTTTATAAAGGCGAAGAAGTGAGTGATCCCAATGACTCCTATACCTTGGAGGTCGTGGAAAATGTCGGAGCAGGCTTAGAGCTTCATGATTTTAAAGCTCGGCATGAAGAGAATGAGGAAGACGAGGAGATCTTTTATACATTAAAGGTTGATGACAATGGGGATCATGAAAACTTTAGCATAGACAGACTAACAGGGAAATTATTCTTAGAAAAAAGATCCGACTATGAAACACAGGCTACCTATAACTTAGTGATAGAGGCGACCGATGATGATGGTCAGGTTACAGAACAAGAGGTTAGAGTTGAGGTTAAAAACTTGGATGAAGTTGATCTTGATGGAGTAACCTCAGGGGTTCAAACGACATATGAGTCGGTAGCGAATAGGGTGGCGATAGAGTCGGGACACACGTTTGTGAAATTTTTATCGAGACCTGTTGAGGGAGAAGTCAAAACGATAAAAATTGAACTGGGAGGTGCTGCATTAGATCTTAATAATGACATTCTTGAGCTAGATGAAGAAGTGAATGTCGAGCAAGATCACTTTACGCATGGGGTTGAAATTCCTTTACATTTAAATAACGAAGGAGAGGGAGTTACGGTTAATCAGATTGCGGGAGTGAACTACCGATATGATTTTACCGAGAAAACCTTGAGATTGTTCAAAGAAGATGATAGTTACTTTTCGAACAACGAAGTTAAAGCGGTGATTGAAGCGATTGAGTTAAAAAATGAGAGTGACAATGTTCAAGATGGGGAAAGAAGCGCAACGTTCAGCTATATAGATGCGGAGGGCTATGAAGGGGAGTCAGCGACAGCGACGGTTGATGTTCAAGCTTCTGCGATAGGTCTTTCGGCAGTGGTGGATAACCAAGAAGGGGTTTTGGTCTCTGGGGTTAGTGAAGAGCTGGATGGTAAGTACCTTATTTTTGAAGAAATAGAAACTTTACAGGTCACAGGAGATTTTGACCCTAACTTATCAAACATAGACAATAGAGTAGATTTAGATAAGCCTGTATATGTCAGAACAAACCAGGTGACCAATGAGAATTGGTATTTGTGGGCGAGAGAGATGAGTGGATATCACTTATCTAAAATGGATGACACGAGCACATGGTACTGGGAATCGATAGAGGTAGGGGAAAGTTTCTCTCAGGAACCGATGGGAGTGAAAAGTTGGAAAAAGTCTAGTGGAGATGCGAGTTATATTCAGCCACCCGCAACTGAAGAGGCTCCAACGGCAAGAGTTACTCCTTTGATCATGTCATCAGAGGTTGAATACACATTAACATTTAGTACAGAGGTCACAGCCTTAGTCAAAGAAGACATCCACTTAGTTGATGTTG
Organism: PVC group bacterium (ex Bugula neritina AB1); assembly: GCA_001730085.1. Classification (GTDB taxonomy): domain Bacteria. The sequence goes on along the minus strand of MDLB01000080.1, from coordinate 5,773 downwards.
AAGGCTATGATGTTGATAAGACTGACTGGGCTATAAGTGATCCAACAACAGATGACGGTGGATTGACCTGGAAGGTTAACATAGCTCCCCCACAGGGAAGTGTTGAGATAGACACCACAGCTGTGAGATTAAAAATAGCTGCAGGAGCGGTTAAAGATATAAGTAACAACACAAATGTTGAATTAATCCAACAGGGTTCCACTCAGACATTTGACACCACAGCACCGACCTTCGAAAGAGGAGCTACGGTAAGAGTGAATGTGGAAGAGAATCTCCCCGCAGATGAGGTTGTGTATGATGCGAAAGCCAAAGATGACAGCGGCGCTTTAGAAGATGAGGGCTTGGTTTATGACATAGAGGGTATTGATGAGGGGGCGTTTGACTTAGATAGAGAGACAGGAGCGTTGCGCTTAAAAGTAAGTGCGGACCACGAGACAAAGACAGTTTATAGGGTTAAGATTTCTGCTAAAGATTCACAAGGCTTCGTGAGCGAACAAGAGGTGACAGTGGATGTTGTTAATAAAGATGAGGCACCACTGTATACAGATTTAGGTGATAAGAGTGTAGAAGTCAAAGAGAACTTTGAAACAGGTAAAGAGGTGTATGACTTTGATTCGATAGATGAGAGTCAGGGTGTAGATGTAGGGGTAGAGTACTTTATTAAAGAAAAAGATATGCCGTTCGATATCGATACAGATGGTATCTTAACCTTTACCGAAAGACCTGACTTTGAATCGGGTACACAGAGTTATGACTTAACAATCATAGCGAGAGATACGAGTGGGCTTTCAAGTGAGCAAAAAATCACTGTTTCGATCGCGAATCTTGATGAAGTTGACTTAGATGTAAGCACACAAGATATCACAGATTTTTCACAAAATATTTTGATCAATAGACAGGCCGTTCACAGTGGACAATCCTTCTTAGGTACAGTTGCGACGCCATCGATGCAAGGGATCTTAAAGATCAAAGTTGTTTTGGATGGAGACTCTCTGGATAAGATTAATGACAAGATTGTGCTGAATGAGGATCTCTCTTTAGATATCTCAAAAGATGAGACAGATATAGAGATAGCTGGAGTTAGAGGTGTTAGCTACGGGTATGATGAATCCGAGAACACGCTTATCTTAAGAATGGAAGCCGACACTGAGTGGGCAGTGAGTGACATTTCGACGGTATTAAGAGCGTTGGAATGGAAAAATACGACAGACTTGCCTCAGAATGGTCAAAGGACGGTTGAGGTAAGTTATCTCTATGAGGGAGACCATGAAGGAGAAAGTTCGACAGTAGAGGTTAATGTGCAGGCGACACCGTTAAAAATAGAAACGGTGAGGGACTTTTTTGATGAAGCTGAGTCTTCGCAAGCGGTGGAATATGAGATCGTATTTAGCCATGAGATAAAAGAAGATTTAAAAGCAGAGGATATAAGTTTTGAAGATGAAGCGGGGAACCCTATTGATATTTCCGCTTGGCAGATAACGGATATTCTTTCGGAAGATGGTAGAAAAACATGGAGAGTGAAGGTTCTGCCCGAAGATACTTTCGAAACAAAAGAGGTATGTTTAAAGGTTGCAGAGGGAAAAGTTGAGGATATTTATAACAATCCGAATGAGTCCTTTGTACAAGATGTTTCAAGTCAAACTTTTGATAGAACAGCCCCTGTTTTTGATAAAGGAAGCGATTTAGAAATAGTTCTTCCAGAGAACAATAGGGCTTTTGTTGAAATACATGATGCAGATGCGAAAGATGATCAAAGTAAGGCATCTGATGAGGGACTTAAATACCGTTTAGAGGGAGAAGAGTCCGAGAATTTTACTCTTGTTTCGGAGGATACAGGGCAAGTTCAATTCAACTTAGAAAGTAATTATGAATTAAAAGATACCTATGAGGTGAGCGTTTTTGTTAGAGATGAACAGGGATTGGAATCGGAACAAAAAATAACCTTGAAGATAGAAGATGTGGAAGAAGCACCTGTATTTTATAAAGGCGAAGAAGTGAGTGATCCGAATGCCTCCTATGACTTGGAGGTCGTGGAAAATGTCGGAGCAGGTTTAGAGCTTCATGATTTTAAAGCTCGGCATGAAGAGAATGAAGAAGACGAGGAGATCTTTTATACATTAAAGGTTGATGCGAATGGAGATTACGAAAGCTTTAGTATAGACCGATTGACAGGGAAACTTTACTTAGAAAAAAGACCAGACTATGAAACCCAAACTACCTACAACTTGGTCATAGAGGCGACCGATGATGATGGCCAGATCACAGAGCAAGAGGTTCGAGTTGAGGTTAAAAACTTAGATGAAGTTGATCTTGACGGAGTAACCGCAGGGGTACAAACGACCTACGAATCGATAGCGAATAAAGAAGCGATAGAATCGGGACAAACGTTTGTGAAATTTTTATCGAGACCTGTTGAGGGAGAAGTCAAAACGATAAAAATGGAACTGGGAGGTGCCGCATTAGATCTTAATAATGACATTCTTGAGCTAGATGAAGAAGTGAATGTCGAGCAAGATCACTTTACGCATGGGGTTGAAATTCCTTTACATTTAAATAACGAAGGAGAGGGAGTTACGGTTAATCAGATTGCGGGAGTGAACTACCGATATGATTTTACCGAGAAAACCTTGAGATTGTTCAAAGAAGATGATAGTTACTTTTCGAACAACGAAGTTAAAGCGGTGATTGAAGCGATTGAGTTAAAAAATGAGAGTGACAATGTTCAAGATGGGGAAAGAAGCGCAACGTTCAGCTATATAGATGCGGAGGGCTATGAAGGGGAGTCAGCGACAGCGACGGTTGATGTTCAAGCTTCTGCGATAGGTCTTTCGGCAGTGGTGGATAACCAAGAAGGGGTTTTGGTCTCTGGGGTTAGTGAAGAGCTGGATGGTAAGTACCTTATTTTTGAAGAAATAGAAACTTTACAGGTCACAGGAGATTTTGACCCTAACTTATCAAACATAGACAATAGAGTAGATTTAGATAAGCCTGTATATGTCAGAACAAACCAGGTGACCAATGAGAATTGGTATTTGTGGGCGAGAGAGATGAGTGGATATCACTTATCTAAAATGGATGACACGAGCACATGGTACTGGGAATCGATAGAGGTAGGGGAAAGTTTCTCTCAGGAACCGATGGGAGTGAAAAGTTGGAAAAAGTCTAGTGGAGATGCGAGTTATATTCAGCCACCCGCAACTGAAGAGGCTCCAACGGCAAGAGTTACTCCTTTGATCATGTCATCAGAGGTTGAATACACATTAACATTTAGTACAGAGGTCACAGCCTTAGTCAAAGAAGACATCCACTTAGTTGATGTTGAAGGCTATGATGTTGATAAGACTGACTGGGCTATAAGTGATCCAACAACAGATGACGGTGGATTGACCTGGAAGGTTAACATAGCTCCCCCACAGGGAAGTGTTGAGATAGACACCACAGCTGTGAGATTAAAAATAGCTGCAGGAGCGGTTAAAGATATAAGTAACAACACAAATGTTGAATTAATCCAACAGGGTTCCACTCAGACATTTGACACCACAGCACCGACCTTCGAAAGAGGAGCTACGGTAAGAGTGAATGTGGAAGAGAATCTCCCCGCAGATGAGGTGGTGTATGATGCGAAAGCCAAAGATGACAGCGGCGCTTTAGAAGATGAGGGCTTGGTTTATGACATAGAGGGTATTGATGAGGGGGCGTTTGACTTAGATAGAGAGACAGGAGCGTTGCGCTTAAAAGTAAGTGCGGACCACGAGACAAAGACAGTTTATAGGGTTAAGATTTCTGCTAAAGATTCACAAGGCTTCGTGAGCGAACAAGAGGTGACAGTGGATGTTGTTAATAAAGATGAGGCACCACTGTATACAGATTTAGGTGATAAGAGTGTAGAAGTCAAAGAGAACTTTGAAACAGGTAAAGAGGTGTATGACTTTGATTCGATAGATGAGAGTCAGGGTGTAGATGTAGGGGTAGAGTACTTTATTAAAGAAAAAGATATGCCGTTCGATATCGATACAGATGGTATCTTAACCTTTACCGAAAGACCTGACTTTGAATCGGGTACACAGAGTTATGACTTAACAATCATAGCGAGAGATACGAGTGGGCTTTCAAGTGAGCAAAAAATCACTGTTTCGATCGCGAATCTTGATGAAGTTGACTTAGATGTAAGCACACAAGATATCACAGATTTTTCACAAAATATTTTGATCAATAGACAGGCCGTTCACAGTGGACAATCCTTCTTAGGTACAGTTGCGACGCCATCGATGCAAGGGATCTTAAAGATCAAAGTTGTTTTGGATGGAGACTCTCTGGATAAGATTAATGACAAGATTGTGCTGAATGAGGATCTCTCTTTAGATATCTCAAAAGATGAGACAGATATAGAGATAGCTGGAGTTAGAGGTGTTAGCTACGGGTATGATGAATCCGAGAACACGCTTATCTTAAGAATGGAAGCCGACACTGAGTGGGCAGTGAGTGACATTTCGACGGTATTAAGAGCGTTGGAATGGAAAAATACGACAGACTTGCCTCAGAATGGTCAAAGGACGGTTGAGGTAAGTTATCTCTATGAGGGAGACCATGAAGGAGAAAGTTCGACAGTAGAGGTTAATGTGCAGGCGACACCGTTAAAAATAGAAACGGTGAGGGACTTTTTTGATGAAGCTGAGTCTTCGCAAGCGGTGGAATATGAGATCGTATTTAGCCATGAGATAAAAGAAGATTTAAAAGCAGAGGATATAAGTTTTGAAGATGAAGCGGGGAACCCTATTGATATTTCCGCTTGGCAGATAACGGATATTCTTTCGGAAGATGGTAGAAAAACATGGCGAGTGAAGGTTCTGCCCGAAGATACTTTCGAAACAAAAGCGGTATGTTTAAAGATTGCAGAGGGAAAAGTTGAGGATATTTATAAGAACCCGAATGAACTTTTTGTTCAAGATGTGGCGACACAGGTTTTTGATAGAACAGCGCCTTCTTTTGAAAAAGGCAACGCCAAGGATATTTATCTTGAGGAGAATAATGTTCGCGGGGTTCAAATTCACGATGCGCAGGCAAAAGATGATATAAATACCTCTGAAGATGAAGGTATCACGTATAGACTCGAAGGTGAAGATGCTGAGACGTTCACACTTGTATCCGAAGATACAGGTCAGGTTAAAATAGATTTAGAAAGTAATTACGAGCTTAAAAGCGCTTATAAAATCACAGTAATAGCTAAAGATGAACAAGGATTAGAGACGTCCCAATCGTTGAATATTTGGATAGAAGATGTCGAAGAAGCAGCAGTATTTTATAAAGGCGAAGAAGTGAGTGATCCCAATGACTCCTATAACTTGGAGGTCGTGGAAAATGTCGGAGCAGGCTTAGAGCTTCATGATTTTAAAGCTCGGCATGAAGAGAATGAGGAAGACGAGGAGATCTTTTATACATTAAAGGTTGATGACAATGGGGATCATGAAAACTTTAGCATAGACAGACTAACAGGGAAATTATTCTTAGAAAAAAGATCCGACTATGAAACACAGGCTACCTATAACTTAGTGATAGAGGCGACCGATGATGATGGTCAGGTTACAGAACAAGAGGTTAGAGTTGAGGTTAAAAACTTGGATGAAGTTGATCTTGATGGAGTAACCTCAGGAGTTCAAACGACATATGAGTCGGTAGCGAATAGGGTGGCGATAGAGTCGGGACACACGTTTGTGAAATTTTTATCGAGACCTGTTGAGGGAGAAGTCAAAACGATAAAAATTGAACTGGGAGG
>MDLB01000079.1 GCA_001730085.1 PVC group bacterium (ex Bugula neritina AB1) | reverse complement strand
CCTAAAGAGGTTTTAATTTTAGTCATATCAGTACCCCAGACTTCATTTCTTTTAGTTGCCTTAGGCTTAGAAGGGTAAGGCGCTGTTCGCTTAGTCCTAAGTCTGTTGTTTTTCGCACATAAAAATATAGGGCTTCTATTATTTAAGACTTATCTTTAGGTAAATCTTCAATTATATCTTGAAAAAATGAGCTTACCGAAGACAATACTTCAATCCTAGGCTGTTAAAAAAATACAAAGGATACAGCAGCTGTAAAAAATCCAGGCTAGTTAGCCTCTCATATCAAGACAAAAATTTTAAGAAAATATATATCAAAAGCCCTGTTATAGAGATATATAGCCACAGAGGGTAAGTGATTTTTGCCCAATATCTATGCTTAACCCATCGTCTCCTATAAGCCAAGTAGAAAGTCCAAAAAATCAAAGGGACCGTCAGCAATGTCAATAGAATGTGCGTGATTAAAATAAAAAAATAAACGGGGCGTATCCAACCTGTCCCTGTGAAAAGCGTATCTCCATGAAAAAAGTGATAGATCGAGTAACTTATAAAAAAAAGAGCGGAAAATAAAAATCCTGCGATCATGAAAGATCCATGCCAGACATATTTCTTCTTTTTTATAAAAAATAAAGCTCCTATAACAGAAATCGCACTCAAAGTATTCAACCCACAATTCACTAAAGGTAAAAAAGAAAGAAACTCTCCTCCTTGCTCGGGAGTCTTTTTTAAATAAATCACCCATATGAGAAATAAAAAGGCAAGCAAGCTTATCCCTAAAATAGCAAGTACCGGTTTTGCTTCAAATGACTTTTTTATATTTGTTTTATTTTCCATATTCAATCCATTTAAAATGTCAATAAAAGTTTATATTTACAATAATTACTAGATAGTAAATTTAAAAAAATTTTATATTGCTTTTTTCTAATTAAAAAAGTATCCGAGCAACCCTAATAAAGAGCTCCACATATTTCATCGTGATCTCATTTTTTGAAGTTTTATGAGTGCCCAAGAAATCAAGGCAAAGCGTAAAACCCGACTGATCAAAGAGCCCAAAACAAACGTCATAAAATCGATTTTAAAAACCCCTGAAAAAAACGCAAAAACCTTATATGGCAAAGGGGTTAAGCCTGCGAAAAAAACAAGTACTATACCATACTCTTGATACATTTTCTCTAATAAAGCATACTTATCCATCGATTGATAAAAATCTAAAATAGGCATTGCTACTTTTTCAAAAAAACCATAACCCAAACCATAGGAAAGCGCACCTCCAAGAATAGATCCTATGGTGCACACTCTCACATACAACCAAAGCTTCTTCGGGTTGTTTAAACAAAGAAAAACCAAAAAAAAGTCTGGTGGAACAGGCAAAATTATTGACTCAGCAAACGAAAAAGCCCCTAGATAGTAAAGCGCCGAACGGCTTTTACTCCACCTACGTACTTTTTCGGAAAGCTTTCCCGTCTTTGAATGTTTTTCAAGTTTTTTTGACAAAAAAGTCACAAACAAAAAAAAAGTTTTTTTCACAAAAGCACCGCAATCAAAGTCTTTTTGGAATGCAAGCTCCCTAAAAGAGGTCAATCAAAGACTTTTACCTCTTTAATAAGTCTCAGAGTCATTCAAGAAAACATCTATAACATTTTTTCCTGCCTGTAATTCAGACCTAAGAGCCTCTCTTTTTATCGAAAGACCACCTAAGCGGTAAGGATTCTTCTCTCTAGAAGTTTCACAAGGTTTATTATTCACAGTGATTTTCTGAACACCTTGCTCTTTACCCTTCTTGATATGAAAGCGAAACTCAACCTCAAAATTTTCGATACAATGAGTCAACGTTACTCTGTCCATAGATACCGGTAAAACTGGGTCAATGATCCACTTATCAAAAAAAGGCCTCACACCAAAAAAGTTCGAAATAACCTGATTAATAAAGATACCGGGGCCACTTGAATAAATCCTCCAGCCACCTTTAACATTCACGTCGCCTTTTTTAAGACTGGAAAAATGATCTTGCGCTGCGTAACGATCTTTAAAGTCCCCATCTGAACTACTAAAGTAAGCATTGCTTTGCCTTATTGAGGCATTGGGAACATGCTCTTTGATATTTATTGGAATGATTTGAAAAATAGCTTCATAGGCTTTCTTAGAAGATCCTATTTTACACATAGCCTCAATATAACGTATATGTGCATGAATATACTGTGTTCCCACTTCTCGACCAAAATTAGCAGCCTCATCCGCACGTCTAAAGTATAAACGCGGACCACCTTTATAGTTCACAGGTTGATCCATTAGATGAACTCCATCTGGGAAAGATAAATGTTTTTCAATCAATTTCAAGTGTGATTTTGTCTGCTCAGGTTCAAAAAGCTCAGAAATGATACTCCTGATCATAGGAAGAAGTCTATATTTTAAACCCAGCTTTTGATCTGAAGGATGTATCATAGTTTCTACATCACCTTTTTCTTGAAAGTAAGCAAAGCCACTCACCACATCATCTTTCACTAAGTGCTCATTAAAGTCTTTTTTGATAGACGCTCTAAGGGAGGAAAGCCTTTTAGCAAAAGATTCATATTTAGAGCGAGAAAGAGCTTGTTCCAACTTACCAAAAGCTTGATATGTTAAAGAAACCGTCCACGAACTAACCATTCTTGCTCGCAAACTTTCATTCGCAGGTTGCAAAGTGTCATCCCAATCGCCTTCTCCATAGGAAGATAAGTGAGTGCCAGAAATGAACTTGCTTTCAATCGCATCAACAATCTTTTCAATATGTTCCAACACCGAACATTGATGATCAACCTCTTCAAAAGTTTTATTATCAATGAAAGATAGTAATTCCTGAAGAAAATCAAAATCATTGCTTTTTTCAATATATTGTCCCAAAGCATAAAGAGGCCAAACAATGATATCTCCATGACTCTCAGCATGTTGTATTTTAAAATAGCGGTCAAACATGAACCACTGTGGCCAATCAGCTGTTTGAAAATACTGTTGTCTAAATATTTTTCTAAGGATATTTTTAACCGAATCCGTATGCCCCATAGAAAGAAGCAGCTCCAAAGGTCCCTGACAAACATCTCTAACTCCCCACGCTGCTCCACTGAACTGTTCAAGTCCGTGAGGGGCAAGATAGTGAATAATTGCATTATGAAAATACCAAAAAATGATATCATCCAGCTTGGATACTTCGTCACTATTTTCTAGTTTAAGAGAAAATTTTTGACCGAGATCTTTTGACCAAAAAGACATATTAGAAACATAGTCTTCCTCTTGTAAAAGACCCTTTCCTTGAACGTCTTCATTTGCTTTTTGCTCAGCTTTTTCACTTGAAAAAAGGTCTCCTGTCAATATCAAACCAAAATCTTGGGTTTTTTTGGAGCGAAACATAATATAAGGTAATCGATCACTCTTTTCATCGCCATTTAAGGGACACATTGCTCTAATGAATTCAACTTTATCAGGAGTGGATGAACCAATATAAAAAGTCGCTTCTGGGTAAGTGTTTTTTAGCAAGCAATCCGATGAACAAGAGATTTTAACAAGAGATTTATCTCTGTCGATTTCTGCAATCGCTGTGTTTTCCCACTCATTATTCCCAACGGTGTGTTGATTGGAAATTAAAAACTCCAAAGGTTCTGTCGATTTTATTTTTAAATAACACGAAGAGCTATGAGGAGACACCCACGCTTCCACACAAATCGTCGCCATATTTAACTTATAAATCCATCTTGTCAAAGAAGGAGAGATCTCATAAGCAGACGGCAATCCAAGCATCTCCCATTGCCCATTATTCTGAACAAAGATTCTCTGTCCACTCGATTTAAAGATATTCAAGGGAGATCTTGTTATAGCTAGAAACTTATTAAATGATGTGTTACCAATCGTAGCATGTGAATGAAAAAGTCCATACATGTAGTTTGTTGTACTCAATATATGATCGTTCCCTGGGTCCAAATTTTTACCACTAAGCATAATGTGACCATGGGGTCTTTCACATAAAAGTTCTTTTTCTCCTAAAACGACATGATGATGATTCCCATAAAAAAAAGACAGTGTCTTCGATCCAGTCTTTTCAACATGTCGATGTTCACCTGGGAAAAACTGATTAAGATCGTCTTCAGAAAGGCTTTCCCCATTGAGCATCTTTAAATCACCAAAAATAGACGGTGGAACATTCTCGAAAGATTCACCATCTTTTTTCTCAGATCGCGTAGAAGCCTCATCTCTAGCTTTTTGAACAAAGGCAAAGTCTTTTTCTTTGGTGGCTTCGGGATGATCAAACTTGATCTCTGCAAAAAAAGTCAAAGATTTTTTTTCCTCTTTAGCTAAAAGAAAAGATTCAGACTGTAAGCCAACAAAAGCAAATTCATATTGTTTTTTTTCAGACAAAAGTTTAGGCGACGTTAATGCGTCCGGAATCCCTGTTTTTTTATAATTCAGACCATAAAAGTCAAACCCATCCGTCACATAGCCGACCGTCTTTTGTAAACACCCTTGAACAAGCAAAGGGTGTCCTTGAGGTGTTTGTTGGTTTTGACGAGAAGCCACGGTATAGCCTAATTCATCTTCAAATACATAGTGATCTATGTATTGACTAGAGTAAGCCTCATTAACACGCACAGCCCCTTCTGTTGACAAGCCCAAGTCTTGAGCATAAATCAAGTCAACTTCAACCTCATTTGATGAATTGTTAGATAAAGACACTTCCCATTGCCATGCGGCTTTTTCTTGATCTATAACAAGCTGACATTCATAGGAAATTCCCTCAAAGGAGCCTTTCCAGCAAGCTTGTCGCTCACTAAAAGTTACTGTTGTTTTTTTTGTATTACCCAAAAGAGGAGAAAAAAGATAGTCTTTCCCTTTATAGACTCTCAAATAAATATTATTGATATTACCATCCACAGGGTTCCCACAAACCTGATTAAGCATAATATCTTTGGCCATTATCTTAGAAGATGCACCATTATGAAAATAATCAAAAACCAACTCTTTGTTTTGAAGCTTAATCACATTGAAATCTTTTTTAAAAACAACCATCGACATATATTCCCTTTTTATTAGAAAAAGACCGTTGAAAAGTCTCACTCATCCCTTACTCAAAGAAATAGGTGAGACTTTTGAACGGTCTCATAAATATTTATCAAGCAAAAACCTTTGTAAAATATACCTTACGTTCTCTTGAAAAAAGTCCATATTAGACAATCAAATGGAGAGGTTTTTACTAAAACAGCAAAATCTTTAACACAATATCCAATCCAGAAGCCTCTAATGTTTCCTAGAAAGGTGCTAGATCGGTATTTTGAGACTGTTGCACAATTCTTTACAACAATCCCATTTTAACAAATGATCTCTCCTTATGAAAGACATTTTGTTAAAAAAATCCGCTTTAAAACTGTTCTATTTTTAAAAACTATTCACAAAGTTCAACTTCTTAAAAAAATTAAAGCTAAAGTCAATAGGCCCAAAGGGTTTCTCTCTTTCGATACAAAATTTTCTTAGTGACTTAAAAAAACGTACCTAAAGTATATCTGATTTTTTTGCCAAACAAAAAACCTTGTAAAAGTTCTTCTCATAAAATATATGACTTATTTTGTAACAATCTCTTGTTATAATTAACCTTCTTCTGAATAATCTAAAATGTGAGTGTTTTAAAAATGAGTACAGAAAAAAAAGTCCTAAAGTCATCAGCAATCCTAGCCTCATCGACAACTTTGAGTCGTGTATTGGGCCTAGTAAGAGATATTTTAACAGCAAAGTATTTCGGAGCAAGCTCTGTTCATGATGCTTTTGTGATGGCATTCATCTTGCCAAATTTACTAAGAAACCTTTTAACCGAGGGAGTCTTTAGCTCTTTATTCATACCTTTTCTGTCCGAATCCATTGCTAAAAAAAAAACTCAAGAGGCCTTCGATTTTTCTCAAGCTCTCATGTCGAGACTCATTTTTCTCGTCTCTGTCATCATACTTTTAATCCTCGTCTCTTCTGAAATATGTCTTCACACACTCAACCTTTCTTCCCAAACCCAATTAACCCTAAGACTTATCCAAAGTTTTTGTCCTTACATTTTTTTTATTTTTATTTCCTCCCTATTTATTTCTATAATAAATGTTCACAAAAAATTCTTCATTCCATCTTTATCCCCTATTATCCTGAATATTTTTTGGATATTTTCTTTACTTTTCATCTGTCCTCTGTTCGGAAAACCCTTAGACTCTCAAGTTTTTGGCATAACCGCAGGAATCATTTTAGCTGGGGCGCTTCAAGTGTACATCCAGTTTATAAGTGTACGCAAACTTGGATTTACCTTTAACTTGAATATTTTTAAACCTCAAAAGAAATCTCTCAAAAACCTTTATAAAAAAGCTCTCCCATCTTTACTCGCCTTTTCCGTAGGTCAAATCAATGTCGTTATAGACTCTTTTCTTGCTCATAATTTAGGAGAAGGAGCACAGTCTTCCTTATGGTATGCTCAACGGATCATTTACTGCCCTTTAGGGATATTTGGTATCGCAATCTCTGTCGCTATCATGCCAACACTTTCCTCTTTTGCTGCCCAAAAGAAAACAGAAGAGATAAAAAAAACACTATCATATGGGTTATGTTTACTTCTTATGATTTTGATCCCTTGTGCCGTAGCCATTTTGGCTTTACATAAAGAAATCATTAGTTTGATTTATCAGAGAGGCGCTTTTACAGCTACATCCGTAGAAACAACATCTTCTGTCCTTTTTTTCTACGCCATTGGCCTCCCCGCTTTTGCGTGTAATAAAGTCCTTACTTCTACCTTTTATGCTTTAAAAGAAACACGAACCCCAGCAAAGGTGGCGATTTTTTGTGTAATATTAAATCTTCTTTTGAATTTTTCGCTCATGAGATTTCTCAAGCAAGGAGGGCTAGCTTTAGCCACCTCAATAACGTCGTTTATCAACATTCTCTTTCTTATCCTTATGCTGAAAAAACATTTTAAGCTGCCCTTTAAAAAAGAACTCCTTCCTCATCTTCTAAAAACAGCAGGGATAGGCTGTGCCTGTTTTTTTACGATAAAGACATCCCTAGCGCTTATCTCAAGATTTCCTTTGGACGGGTTTTGGGAAAAGCTCATCACCGTTTTTGCACCTTTGACCTTGGGGTTTTTAATAACTGGCGCTCTCTATATCCTCCTTAGAATGAATGAATTGCGCCTTTTATTCAAAAAAACAAAGCCCTAATCTTATTCTAGTCGAGACCAAATCGTTACAAAATGCCTCGATATGTTTTATTGAAAGATGATTTACAAAAGAGTGTTATTTCGAAAAAATTTCATCCCCTAAATAAAAATAGGCTTTTCTTCAAATTGAAAGAATTTTGCAAAAGTAAAGATAAAAAAGCTTATGTAGTATTTAGCACTACTCTCGAGACCTTAAAAAACTTTACTATTTAGAAGTTCGGATAAAGCTATTTCAAAATATCTCTTTATAAGGAGTAAGCGTATCTTCTAAAAAAGAATCGAGATTAGAAAAAATTGATTGAAAGTCTTCATAAAGGACATGATTAGTATCTTGATCGATAAAAACTTCATAAAAATCATCCAAAATATCAGATGTGTCTTTACCTTGTTTTTCTTCTAAAGCAGAAATAGCTGCCAAAACTTTCCCATATTCATTGACATCTTCTCGTAGAGTTTTATTCACATCAACAAGGAGTTCAATATCTCCTGCTACGATATCCACATCCTCTATGCCAAAAGCATTCGCGACAGAAAAGTTCAGATCTGAAATAAGCGCTTCTGCTTCTTTTCCCATTTCTTGAAGAGATAAAAAGGTTGAGCCTAAGTCTTCCTGATCTGTGGCTATATCGAACGAAAGGTCTCTAACAGCAATCTCCGTTAAAGGAGTTATATTCGCTTTTGTAGAATCATCTTCACCACTCACATATGTGACCGCTCTCAATGGCTGATCCAAATCTTTAAATAAAAGAGTCGCTTCATCTAAATAATCGGCTTCCTCTGTAGCGTCAAGCATCTTGACTAAAACAGGTCCTATATAATCTCTAGGTAGATCCAACTTATATGCTCCAGATTTATCAACAGGGCTTGAGCCTAAAAGGTTTTGTTCTGGGTTATAAATCTCGACATGCAAGCCATGATCTTCCAAAATAGGCCCCAAAAAGACCTGTCCTTCCAACATATTCGCCTCTTCTTGATCAAGAACATTTATTTCCATAGACTGAACTTTAACTTCAGAGTTATCGTAAATCATAACAACGTTAAAACGATATCCCGTGTCCAACTCGTAATCTGGTGACTCTTTAAAATAAATTTTACCTTCGCTATCTATAATAAAATGTTCCGCATCTTGACCCATTAAAAAATACTGAGAAATATCCGCTTCTCCCTCACTCATATCAAAAGATGTTGTATCATAAATAACCGTTGACTCTAATGTATTTTCTGGCACATCCAAATGAGTCAATATCATTTGAGGCAAATCAACCTCGAAACCATGCTCCTCAGAAGTATCTCTGATTGACTCATAAAGCTCTTTTAACATGACCTGACCTTCAATATTATTCGTTAAAAAGCGAAGCATTGATTCAGTATCAAATCCTTTGTCTTGCTGAACCATATGAAGTGTTTTTAAAACAGATAAGTATTGGTCTTCATCACCGGTGTAGTCACCCTCAATAAAGTTTTCTTCTCTCAAAAAAACTTCACTCAAAAGTTTTAAGTCCTTCAATTGAAAGGCATCTTCAACTTCTTCGCAACTTTCCTTTACTCGGTCTAAATCTCCATCCATTTTCTCAAAAGCAACTTCTGTTAAAAGGTTCATATTAACATCATAAGAAGTCTCTTGCCCCACATACAAAACAGCATTAAGTAAAGGATTCCCTTCCAGATTCTCTGCAAAATCATCATTGCTTATAACGGAGGAATAAGCACGCAATAAAATATAACCTTCATAGGCTTCATCCAAAGACAAGGTAAACCTACCCTTCTCATCAACTTGGACGACATCGACGATCATCTCCAAATCCTCATTAAAAACAGAAACCTGCAGATCCTTTTCATCAAAGTCTTTACCTAAGTACAAATAACCATTAATATTTTTATATAATAGGATTTGGCTTTCTTCATCAATTGGGACAGGCTCTTCATTTAGTGAGGGCTCCAAAGATTCAATAGGGTCATCCTCTGAAACTTCTAGAACATCTTCTTCCTCTTCAACAGGCTCTGGCTCTAATAAATCTGTATCATCTTCAATATCTGAATCATCAGAACCTATCGGTGACAAAGGAATCTTTTCTTCCTCAATAATGATTTGGTCACTATCAACAATGTTCATTTTTATGGCTTGAGATTTTATTTCAGAATTATCATAAATCATAACGATATTGAAGCGATAGAGCTTATGACCCTGATCTTGGATTGGAAGTTCTGCAAAATAAACTTTTCCAGATTCATCAATCGTAAAGCTTTCGGCATCTTCACCTACCAAGCGATACATAAGAACGCTCAAATTCATATCAGCCATCTGAAATACGGAAGCATCATACACACTTGACAAGTCTTCTTCTTCGAAAATAGAGTCCGCAACATCCAAGTTAATCAATACGGTTTGAGGGAAATCTACCTTTATCTCATACTCTTTAGCGACATTTTCTATTTCCTGATAAAGCTCTTTAGACATAATCCGGCCTTCAATATTCTCACTTAAAAAGCGAATCATTGCTCCTGTATTAAGACCTTTTTCATCCTGAATAGCATGTAAAATTTTTAAGATAGATAAATATTGTTCAGCATCAACAGAACCATCCTCTGCTGACAGACCTTCTTGTTCAAAAAATGCTGTACTCAAAGGGTTTTGAATCTTTAATTGAAAAGCATCCTTGATATCCTGACAATAATCATCTATATGACTCAGGTCGTCGCCCATTTTATCAACAATCACCTGTGTCAAAAGATTTACATTAACCGTATAATTTTCTTCTGAACCAACAGAGAAAATACTACTCAAAGAAGCCTCTAGGTTCTGTTTTCCCCTTGTTAATAAATTTTCAAAATCAGCTCCAGAGGAGCTATCATGAACTCGCAAAAGAATTTGACCCTGATAAGCCTCATCCAAAGAAAAAGAAAAGTTTCCTTTTTCATCAAAGCACACTTGATCTAATAGAAGATCCCCTTCATCACTATAAGCAGAAATAACCACGCCGCTATCCGGGAGAATATCGCCTAAAAACAAGTGACCTTTAACTTCTTTATGCGGCATAGAAGAGCTTCCAACATTCACACGTAAAGGTATCTTTTGAATATTATTCTCATCGTCAAGGACCATCGCTTCTAACATATACTTACGATTTTTAGTAAAGGAATTGCCGTCTTTTAATCTCAACTCCCCCAGAGCGTTGATTTCAAAAAGGTCGGCATCTCGACCTTGTAACATATGCACTTGAGAAAAACTTAAATCTTTATTATCTTTAATGTTATAAATTATTTTTTCAGAAGGCGTATACTTAAAACTCTTGATTTCAATAAATGGGTCAGCCGGGAAGTCCCAATCAAGCCCCATATCCTTCGCACACTTTTGGACTTTTTGTACAAAGTCAACCTCCATCTTGCCATCTTCAATATTCTCATCTAAATCATTAACAACTTGTCGGAAGGACTTCCCTTCAGAATTTTCCATAGAAGAAATCAACGCTAGGACTTCCCCATACGCATTAAAATCAGAAGAATTCTCTCCCAATGGATCTATCATCGGTTGCACATAAGTTTTCTGTAGATCAACCTCCCCTAGTCCCAAAGCTACGGACACTTCATGATAAACTTGCTCAAGTTGATCTTTATCTACTCGCCCTATCACTTCTAGCAAAGCTTCAAGGTTCTCGCCTTCCCCCTCCGGCAATTCGCCCCCTAACCTTGTCACTACCAAATCTGTCAACGGGTTCACATTGATAAAGGTTGATTCACTATCTCCTACATAGGTCACAGATCTTAAATGACCTGATAAGTTTTTAGTTAAACCTGTCGCCTCATCATAATAGTCATCTTCTGAAGAAGTGTCTGCAACATCTAGCCAAATAAGACCTTGATATGACGAAGAAAGCATAAAAGAAAACTCACCCTTTTCATCAATAGTAATATTTTTCTGAAAAAGGCTGCCCGAGTCATCAAAAACATCTAAAATCAAACCATGATTATTGGTAACAGGCCCTAAAATCACACTCCCTTTTATGACTTGCATAGGACCTTCAGAAGAAGAGCCTCCTCCTCCACCAACAGCTCCCGCAGCACCTAAAAGAGCAAAAAGACCACCTAACCCTCCCATGGAAGAAGAATCTTTTTGAACACTTTCATCTAAAGAAACTTCTACATTATTTTTTTTAAAAGTATTCGAAGATAACGTCGATAAATCTTGTGATGGGAAAAGACTTACGTGGTCCGAAGCAAAGTTTGACCTGATATCAAAATGTGAAAAAAACTCAGACCCACTCTCAAGCTGAAAAAAATCAGATAAATAGCTCTTACTCCCATAGGCATATAGAACAAAAAAACCCTCGTAAGCTTCAAATCCCTCAAAGGCCATATCACTACCTATGATATGTGTTTTATTTCCAGAGGATGGAAGATCTAGTGAACAGGAAACCCCCTTATCAAAGAAGCCAATCAAGTCCACAATAATATTGCCTGAACAAGAAAGGCGTAATCCATCCTTATGCCTCGAAACAACAACCTCCGATAAAGGCTTATTTTTTTCAAGAGGTTCTACTTTATGAACAACCCGGTACTTATCTCCCGAAGAACACTCGAAGGAAAGCCCCTCTTCAACAAGGATTTCGGAAACCTCTTTGTCATCAAGCCTAGTGACAAGTAAAACATACTTTTGTTTTTTTTCGGACATAGATGTAAAAGGTAGATGTCCCCTAGACATAAGCACACATCTGAATTAGCATATCCAACACCCCAAATTATATAGATAAAGCACACAGAAGCTAGGCTAAGCACTTTGTAAAATAAAAAAAACTCTTATTTTTTAATAAAAACTCATTGTTTTAAAAAAATTTCTATTAAAATAGGATATAAATATCTCTTAAATCAATCAAGTGTTCTAAAATTTATTCGGACAAAGCCTATTATATATATTGTAAAATTCTAAGATCAATTCTACCTTAAATAAAATTATCTTGTCAAAGTTTTATGAAAATTTTTCAATCAAGGCCAAAATCTTTTTATCTTTTTATAGTAAAAAAGGAATAAATCCGACAATCAACTCAGGTTTTTTAAGAAGACTCTAAAAGCTCTCTTGTGTCGGATAATAAAATTTTTGGACTTTCAGTATCGAAAGTGCAAAGATCAAAAAGTCTTTCAGGTTGTTTATCCTTGCAGGACTTTATATACTCAGACAATCTCTTCCCTGTCCCTTGTTTAAGGTCTCCAATAAAGCCTTCTTTAATGTATTTTCAAAGCTACTGACTCTGCCGTTTCATTAGATATCTTATCGAAAGCTTACCTCCTTCTGTTTCTAAAGTAGCAAATTTTTTAGCTTTAAAAGGTTGTAGAATATCCGAGGCTTTAAGTGTCAATATCAATGATATAAAAGAGGATGGTGACATTTTAGAAGTTAGACTTCTTGGAAAAGGAGAAAAATATAGAACGGTAAAAGTTCCAAAAGATTCTTTCAGCATGAAGGAAAGAAATACTTTTTTATTTGAGACAAAAACTGGAAAGCCTCAAAACCCTAGGTATATCAGAAAAATTATTACACAATGGGGAAAAAGGGCTCTACTAAAAAATATATCTCCACATACTTTAAGACACTCTTTTGCTACCAACAAAATAGCTCAGACTGGTAAAATCAAAGCTTTTAGCCAGTATCTAGGCCACTCCTCATCATCGGTAACTCTTGATATGTATACTCATCAGGAGCTTTCTACTACGGAGCTTTTTTGTTAAGTTAGTCTTTCTCTTTCTCCGCATTTAGGACACAAAGTGCCGTTATTTTTAAGACTACCCCTCATAGCCTCCCAATCATGACCTTAATCGCACTCCCATTTGTGTTTCATTTTTGGATATATCCATTCAATTATTTTTTTATAATATAATTTTAATTATGAATCTTTATTTATGATATAATTTCATTATGAATCTTTTAATATTTAAATTAATAATTGTTAATATCTTTATATGTTTAAATGCAATAGGGCTTCCTCCTGAAGAGTCTGTTTTTCACTTAATTACATGCAAAGAGTCTAAAGAAGAAAATCTTTTTGACTTATTCGACCAAAGTTCTGCAGTTGAAACTGAAAAAACACACTGTTCTATGAAATTTATTACCGAAAATGGCAAAGAGTTCTGTATAAAAAAAGTTTTAAGGAAGCAAGGAGCCTCTCCCTACCGGGAGTTTCATTTTAAAGAAAATCCGGAATCTTTTTTCTTAAACTTACCAAAACACCCACTCATTTACAATATAATAAAATTTAATAAGAATGAAGATTATTATATATATATCACTGAAAAGCTTTCCGATTCTTTTGAAGACGATTTTTACAACCCTAATGTCCCTACTCTAAAAAAGAAAGAAATGTTACTAGATATATTGTTAACATATATATTTCTGCTTCAAAATTCTTATGTTCGAATAGATTTGCAGCCGGAAAACTTACTTATTGATAAAAATGGAAATGTAATTTTCATTGATCTGGATGATACACGTATAGATAAAAGTTTTACATTAAAAGGTACTTTTGTAAATGAATCTTCTTCTTTATTTAAAAAAGAAGAGTTATTCTTTGTTCTATATAATACATGCGAACCAGAACATCTTTTATATCGATTTTTAGTGGTCTTGAGTCAAAAAATAAGTGATCAATCTTTTTTACAAGAAATGAAGGCTTTATTGCTAAATCCAATGCGTAAAGTGATTTATGAAAAAAGTCAAGAAAAGGTTTCTTTGCATTCATATTTCTTAAATATTTTTAAAAGTAAGTATTTTGATGAATTAAAGTCCTCTCAAAAATGTAGAACACTTGTAAATCTATTAAAAGATAATGATGAATATGTAGATCATTTGAATCGTTTTGGTGAAAAAAAATTAACAAGCACTAGTTCTTAAAAATGATTGATATCATCTCCTCCCTATAATGAAGGCGACTCATATATTTACTTAAATATTCTTAAGTAACTAGCTCTTATTGCTTCAACTAGAGTCCTAAGGAGATGTTTCTCATAAAGGAAGAAAATTATTATCTTTTCGAAACGAAAACTGGCAAACAACAGTACCGAAAATATCCCCACTTAAAAAAGGTAACACCTCACACCTTCAGACATAGCTTTGCTACCTCAAAGATTGCTAAAACTGGCAAAATAAAAGCCGTTAGGCAGTACCTTGGCCACTCCTCATCATCGGTAACTCTTGATATGTATACTCATCAGGAGCTTTCTACTACGGAGCTTTTTACTTGATTTTAATGTAAAATTATTTCATCGACTTTGACGTTCGTAAGTAAAATCGAGAATAAAAAAATGAATAAAAAAATTGAAAACTTTATCATTAAATATTTAGTTTGCTTACCTATTTGGTTATTTCTTGAGCTTCTTTCGATGCTTGATCCTATTGGAATTTTACCTATTGAGGCACTTATACTTTTACTTAAGAAAAGATTAAAAAAACTCGTCTAATTTATTTCTCACTATATGTGATGCTGCGAAGTTTCCGATAGTTTTTGAAACCCTATTTTTCGAATAAAATGACCAATCTCTTTTTCCTCCTTGTCATTTTAAAACAAGGAGACAACTCTATCATCCCAAGAAGTTTTTGTTCTCTCCAAAGACATATACAGCTCTTCCAATTAAGATCACCTGAACCTCCTAAGAAAAAATCAGGATAAAACGATTTTTTAATATCACTACCCTCATACTTTAAAATGAGGGTTATAAAAAACTTGATTTTCTTTCGGCTTGTAAATCTTATGAACATTCCCTTTGGGGATTTTAGTAATCCAAAAGGAGTTTGTGTTAAACTTATTCGGTAAAATCATCTCACTGAAAGATGGTCTAACCCCTCCATAAACAAAGTTTTTTTCTTTATCTATACCTGCCTGTACTATCTCTGAAAAGCTTTTATAACAAAGCACCATTTCTGAAGAAGTCCCCATTACTCTTTTTTATGATGGACATCTTCCCTTAAACAAGACTTCCGTTTCCGGATAGATCCTGAAGAGATCCCTTCATTAAAAACAACATCTTGATCAACATCCCCGATACAATAAAATAGAGGCAAGCCTTTCCCCTCTTTCTTTTTCAACGTTTTTTCCTCTAGAGATAAGCTCTCATCAAGCCTCTTTCCTTTAGTAAAAGAAACAATTTCTCTTCCTGACAGAGCAACAGGAGCAACCCTTTTTGATTTAGGAAGGACACTCTTATCATTTTTTTTACAATATTAAGACTAGAAGAAGGTTACAAAGATAAAAGAAAAGAAGGTGTAAATATTAAAAGTACGAGGAAAATTTTCATCTCAAGCATCTCTTCATAGGCAGGATTAAAAATATTAAATATTTTTTAGATACTCTCTATTAAACTCTATCGTTTTATTCAAAAATTCTTCGAAAAAAGCTCTTCATATCTGCCCAAGACTTACGGTCAGCTCTAGGATCATATTTAAGCCCAGGCATATTAAACTTTTTAGCAAAAGTGTTCGCTTTAGGATTCGTAAAACTATGCTTAGCGTTTTTATACATCTTAAAGGTTAAGTCAACCTCTGCCTCCTTCATTTCCTTTTCAAAAGAGAGCAATTCTTGCTTGGAAACAAAAGAATCTTTCGCTCCATGACAAACAAGGATCGCTGCCTTCACATCTCCTTTCTTTGCACGCGTTTTAGTCGCTAAGCTTCCATGAAAACTCACTACCCCCTTCAAAGGGAATCCTCTCCTTGCCATATTCAAAACAATCCCTCCTCCAAAACAATAGCCAATCGCCGCTATCTTATCTTTATCTGCATAGGGGTGCTCTTTCAAAACTTTAAGAGCTTCGGTAAAGCGAGGAACAGCCTGATCCATATTTTTCATCACCTCAGTCATGAACTTTTTCGCGTCTTTAGGGTGTGAAGCTTTTTTACCATTCCCATACATGTCCAAAGCCATCGCAACATAGCCTAACTTTGCCAACATCTCTGTTCTCTTACGGGCGTAATCATTGTGACCCCACCACTCATGAACCACAAGAACCCCAGGTCGCTTAGAGGTGAAAGAGTCATCATAAACCACGTAACCCTTAAAAGATTTATTCTCAACCCTATAAAGAATATCTTTCTTGATCAACTTAGCCTCTAAAAAATTTTGTTCAATAAAAACCAAGCAAAAAGTGAAAAGCAAAATCAAAGTATATCTCATTAACATATTCCCTCATTTTTTCTTAAAAAATTTACAAGTATCGTTTAAAAAAATGACACAACATAAACATATATATAGTTTAGAAGATTTTAAAAGACAAAGAATAACGCATTTTTAAAATCTTTTCAAGATTTTTTACGCCTTTTTAATACTCTTCTAGCTGATACATTTCATATATTGCCTCTCGCAAACGTTTTTGACCATATTTTGTATGAATAGTGTCTATAAATTCATCATACAGAGGGTATTTTTGCCCCCCCCTGATTTTTTCCCAAAAACGTATCACCATCAAAAAAGCATTATACTCCTCATCAATAGAGTCAAAATTTCTCCCAACTCTCTCTCTCTCTGTGCCTAAACTGTTTGAAGAGTCAAAACCTTTACGACGAGCAGTCATCGGCAATGGCGGCGGCATAATGTTCCAATAATAATGAACGCCTTCATGAAGAAGAACTGTAGATAAAAGCTCACTCGAACCTTTTTCGAGCTCTAAAGCATTCAAAACAATCATTTCTTTAGGGGTAGGAAGCCCTGGTCCATCAAAAGAAATAATATAAGCAAGCGAAGCGTTTTCCAATCCTTCACTTTCCAAATAGTTGGGGTATCCCCATACAATGGGTATTGGTCTTTTGTATAAGTTTTTAGCAACATCTATCGACTTTAGGCCATAAGAATCTTTCACCTTCGACTTTTCTTCTAAAAGAATCATCTTCGCCTCAATAATTTTTTGAGATATTTTTGCCCTTGGAACAACCTCAACAATTTCCGACCAGATGACATTATCTGGATTTGAAGAGTCCCACATTTTTCCTTGATAAAAGTAGCGAGTGTCATTCTTTACAGAAGAGTCCAACACTATGGTCGACTTACTCGTCGACCATATCATATTCCCTCCTGTCGCAAAATTAGTCAGCTCCATCTTTTCATATGATGCCCCTTCTCTTTTTTTATAAATCTCTAGAGAGTCAAACTCTTCTAAAACCTCATAAATCATAAGAAAAACTTCGCCAGAATTGGGAACAGCATGCAAAGGCAATACCTTTTCTTTCATCTCTGCTTTGTCAAGAAAAGGCTCTTCTTTCGGCAAAGAAAAATCTTGATCAAAACTCCCAAGCTCTTTATTATCAAGCTCACATGAGGAAGAAGGGGGCAGCTCTTTATTTGGAGAATAAAGTTCATACATTAAATCCCCTCTCTTATACGAATAATAATAAGGAGATCCAAAAGGATCCGTAAAAAAGAGATCACCTTCTTCATTCTCTGAAAGATTTTGATCAGAAAAAAGAACATAATCATCTTTAAGCGCATTAACCATAGAAGAATTGTCTCCCACAGGATAGTGCCCATTATCACTATAATATTGCTCTAAAGCTATTTGGATTTGACTAAACTCTAAATCCTTTAAGAGATCCTGGCTTTTTTCAAAGAACCTTGGGAATGAAAAAGAAAAGGTTGATATCAGTGACCCTGCCATACAGAGTGTCACAAACATATTAAAAAAAGAATAACCTTTCTTCCCTATTTTAAGAAAATTTTTCATCTTTCATATTCCACAAATGATTCGCCGTTGCAACAAATAACATAGCTGTCTCCACTTTCATCAACAATGTCCCACAGCTATAACTTTGGGCTCCACTATCCTCTAGTTTTTTCTCTTCACTTTCTGTAAAACCACCTTCTGGCCCTATCAAAACAAGCGTACGCTTATGACCTTTAGCGCTTCTCATCTCGGAATCAAAAGTCGCAAAAGAACTTTTTGCCCAAGGGGACAAAAGAACTTTTTTATCATACTCACTTTCTCTTAAAAAAGATGCAAAATCTTGAAATGTCATCGTTTTTTCAAGTTTACTTATAAAGAAATTCCCAGACTGCTTCCCCGCACCCTGTATAATTTTTTGCCACCTCTCAAATCTCTTAGACAAATAGGCTTTATCAGAAGTTCTTTGCGATCTCTCCGAAATAAAAGGGATAATATTAACAATCCCCATTTCAACCGACTTTTCCATTAAAAAACTCATCACTTTTTCCTTGGGCAAAGCGATCGCCAAGGATAATTGATGTTTCTCTTCTTTTTGCTCAGAATTGCGCTTTAAAATCAAACACTGAACTTCATCATGACTTATATTAATAACTCGAACCCGATAAAAACAACCTTCTCCATCCATAAGGTTCAAAATATCTTCAAGGCTTATACGCAAAACCCTAACGGCATGATGATACTCTTGCCCTCTTAAGTAAACCCACTCACCGCGAACATCCTCTGGCCTTATAAAAAAACGTTTTTTTGAAGGGTTTGTCATAAAAGATCCAAGGCTTCGTTGGCCAAAGCATCTGCTATGGTATTTTTAGAGCGTGGAATATGCTCAATAGAAAAAGAAGAAAATTGACGACTTAACTTTAAAGCCTTTTGATAGCAAGGGATAAGTTTCGGGTGTCGAACTTTATATATAGAGTTCATTTGCTTCACGATTAACTCACTGTCAAGATAGACCACAAGGTCTTTCATTTTGGAATCAACCGCATATTCCAAACCTCCCAAAAGCCCTGCATACTCTGCGAGATTGTTCGTGGTTTGACCTATGGCCTTAGAAAGTGTATGAAGCTCTCTTCCTTCGGCATCTTTAAAAACAACCCCATAGGCACCCTTTCCGGGATTTCCCCTGCATGCCCCATCCGCAAACATAAAAACAACTGACACCTTGTCACCTCGCATAAACTATTTTTTTTATTCATCAACGGTTTATTTTACAAAACATCATCCAAAGCATTAGTTTTCAACTGTCCAAGCAATTTTGGGTGATATAAAATCCTAGAGCATGTCCCACAACATAGGATCTCTTCTCCAGCTACAGCTTTTTCAATAAGTTCGTGCAAAAGAATCATATTGCAGGCACTGCAAGCTCCATCATCGATAGAAGCTATAGCAAAATTCTTACGTTTTTCCAAAACAAGTGAGTATATCCCCTTCACTTCGTCAGAAATAAGGTCAAAATATTGTCTATGCTTCTGTTTTAGATCCTCAATCTCTTTTTCAACTTTAGATTGATTAATCTTGATCTCCGACTCTCTTTTTTGAGAAATTTCACTTACTGCTTGAAAGTCCAACGTTGCCTTCTTTATTTTACTTTGACACTTTTCTGAAATCTCCATATGCTCTATCAAATCTGTCTCTAATTTGTCATTTTTTTTCTTGATATCTTCGATTTGAGAAAGCATCGCCTTATATTCTTCATTTTTTTTGATTTGAGAGAGTTGATTGTCTTTTTTTTTCATATCTTCTTCATTAGAAGCAATTTCAAGCTCCTTTTTTTTGGATGACGACTCAATATCTTTCAACTCACTTTTAGCCTGACTCAAAGCATCTTCCGCAACTTTTAAATCTCTATGACAAGCCTCTAAAAGAACTGGATACTCTGAACTTCTTTCTCTTTGTTTATAAATCTCTCGATCTATTTTTTCTAATTCAACAAGTTTTAGTAAATCTTCTTTCATATCAAAAAACTCCCAAAAATATAGATCACTTTAAAGACTCTTGCAAAAACTCTCAAAGGTTAAAACCTTTAGAGATTATACTCTCACGAGACCATCACTACTGCAAGAAATAAATTGACATCCTCACCTACCTAAAGGAAGGTGATTCCTAGATTTACTAAGCTATTTTTTTAGCAACTAGGGGTTCTTGCTTCATAGAAATTCCTAACGGATTTTCTCCACAAGCTAACAAGGCATGCCCTGCCTCTAAGATATTACGCCCCGCATTACGGTCAGCGTTTGCACTGTAGCC
>MDLB01000078.1 GCA_001730085.1 PVC group bacterium (ex Bugula neritina AB1) | reverse complement strand
ATTTTATTATGTTTACAAATTTTGACGATAACTATCCAGACGAGACAACTCTATGTCGATTTAGAAATAAACTTACGGAATATAAGCTATGGGATAAGCTTTTAAAAGAAGTCAATGAGCAACTGTCGGAGAAAGGATTATTTGTAAAAGATTGTGAAGGAGCCATTGTAGATGCAACAGTTATTGAATCTTCTTCTAGGCCAAGGAAAAGTATAGAGGTTAAAAAAATAGATAAAGATAGAGAGGAAAAAGAGGCTTCTCAAGAGGCCAGAAATATTATTTATTCAAAAGACCCTGATGCAAGATGGTTAAAAAAAGCCCACAAATATCACTTTGGATACAAAGGATTTTTATCGGTAAATGAAGAAGGATTCATTCAAAAAGCCCACATTACTTCTGCTAATGTTTCTGAAATGCACCAACTAACAAAAACAAAGTAAGATACATTGTTGAGCAAACTTTAGGTACTTTAAAGAGACGCTTTCATTTTTGGAGAAGCAGTTATATTGGCTCTGATAAGACTTTAGCTCAACTTACTGCTAAAAGTCTATGCTTAAATCTTCTTAAAGCTGTTAGAGGTTTATCTTTTTAAGATATTAGAGAAAAATTCTACTAAAAAAGCTCCTACATTTTCTTTAAAATTCTTTCTTTTATTACAATATTTTCTATTTTTAATATTCATAATCCTAAAAAAAATAGTTTTCTAATTAATAGTTATTTTTTTAATGTTATGCAGAGGCCTTATTATTCGAAAATCTCTTTTTCTTTGATAATTTTCTTTGTTCTTTTTTATTTTTTCACGAGCCTTTATTTCAGGATTCAAAATAGGTATCGCTTGACCTTTTGAAGGCATCTCAAAATGCCTAATACCTAGATCTAAGCCGATAGATATTTTCGAGGGATGTTTAGGATCTTCTACTTCTAACTCAGTTTGAACTGAAAAAAACCAATCCCCATTTTCATAAGTAACTGTGGCATTTTTTGGGAGTACCTATTACTTCTTGGCTCTTGAAAAAATGCACCCAGCCTATTTTAGGAAGAAATACTTGATTGTTTTTTATTTTGACACCTACAGGGTATCTAAATCCTGAGTCTGATTTTTTATGTTTGAATTTAGGGGATCCCTGTCCTTTAACTTTTTTCGTCAAACAGTCCCATATAGCCCTATCTAAAATCTGTAATGTTTGATTTAATGTTTGCGAGTGAGCTTCTTTTAAAAAACCATAGAAAAATTAGATTTAGATAATGAATAGCTTCCACCTCTTTCATATGTCAGTTGAGGAGGAACTCACATCATCATAAAAGGATCAACATTTATCCACATCTGGACTCTTGTCCTCGACATATCAAAATTTTGGATTTTAGAAATAGATAACCTTAAATCAGCTTGATTCAAAAACTTCAATAAAATGTGCCACCTATATTGATTATTGATCTTAGAAATAGGCATAGGTGCGGGTCCTAAAATATCAATCTTTGACCTATTTGAAGTGGTTTTTTTCAAACAATCAAAAACTCTCATCGATGCTTTTTCAACGGCTTTTTCATTTTTTCCTCTAAATAAAATCTCAACAAGCTTTGTATACGGTGAATAGGAAAGCATCTGTCTTTCTCTCATCTCCGACTTATAAAATGTTTCGAAATCTCCCTTTAACGCACATTTTAAAGCTATATGGTCTGGATTATACGTTTGAATAACAACTTCTCCAGGGTTTTTCCCTCGACCAGCACGACCAGCCACTTGCGAAACCACCTGAAAACTTTTTTCTGCTGAACGAAAATCCGGAACAAAAAGCCCCATATCCGCATAAATCACCCCAACCAAAGTAACTCCGTGAACATCTAAACCCTTCGCGATCATCTGTGTTCCAACCAAAATATCGATTTTTCGCCTTTTTAAGTCAGACAAAATCATAGACATTTGACCTTTTTTGGCAGCAACATCAGTGTCCAAGCGAGCTACCTTCGCTCGAGGAAAAATTTGTTGGATTTCTTTTTCTAGGAACTGTGTACCAAAACCCAAATTCTTTAAAGGTTTTTGACACTTTGAACATTCCCATTTCACTTTTTGAGTGTAGTCACAGTAATGACACCTCATTTTTTGAGAAAAGGAGTGATATGTCAATGAAACATCACAACAGATACACTTTTCAGGCACCCCACATGATTCACACAAAAGAGCTGAAGTTGCACCTCTTTTATTTAAGAAAAGAATAACCTGCTCTTTGCGATCTAAACGTGTGCAAATTTTTTCAAACAAAGCTCTCGATAAAAAAAATTTTTTCTTGGCATCATAACGCATATCTACCAAAAAAGATTTAGGGTATTGTGCTTCTCCAACACGAGAGGTCATCTTTAAAAGTCTATATTTTTCTTTCTCAACATTATAGTAACTTTCTAGGGATGGGGTTGCACTCCCTAAAAGAGCCGGAATATTAGCTTTCATTGCGCGCATAACGGCAACATCTCTCCCGTGATAGCGAGGAGATTCCTCTTGCTTATACGTTGACTCGTGCTCCTCATCGACAATAATAATTCCTAGATCTTTCATTGGCGCAAAAACAGCAGACCTTGATCCTAAAACAACTCTCTTTTCACCATGTTTTATCCTCCACCACGCTTTCGCCCTTTCTGAATCAGATAAGTGGCTATGAAGAGGAACTACTGTCTTGGAGAAATATTTGTCAAAATAATCAAGCAAATGATCGGTGAGAGATATTTCGGGAATTAAAACTAAAGCAGAACCTCCTGCTTTCAAAACATCCGCTATTAAGCGCAAATAAACTTCCGTTTTACCACTTCCAGTAACCCCATGAAGAAGATAGCCTTGAAAGCTATTTAAACAAACCTCCGCATAAGTTGTTGATTGTTCGACACTTAGGTCATGGTCAAAAGTTTTCACCTGATGCTCGGGAGTCTTGATCTTTACGAGCCCTTTTTCTAACAAAAATTTTATTCGACCGGAAAGCTGTGATGTTGAAAAATTTTTTTTAAGATCAGATGGAGCAAGCCCCCCCTCCTTCTCAAAGAAGGTTAAGATATCAATCAAAATTTTTTTTCTTTTGTTTTGGGCCTTCCACTCACTAACTTCTTTTTCTAGTCCGTCAATAGTCAAAATATCATCTTCGTAAAAAAGTTTTTTAGATTTCAGGTCCGGAGGGAACATTGCAAATAAAATTTCACCCAAAGGTGTCACATAGTAAGAGCTCATCCAAAGTGCCAAATCCATGAGATCTTTTTCAATCAAAGGCTCTTCATCTATAACCTCGTGAATCATTTTTGGGGCACTAAAGTCAGGTTTATCCATACACCTAACAACGATTCCCACCAACGTTTGTCTCCCAAAGGGAACTTTAACTCTTACTCCTGCAGAAACGGACAGTTGAGGAGGAATAGCATAAGAAAAAAGTTGAAACAATGGCCGACAAACAGCAACAGAAACGTACATTTATCGCGTATCAAGAAGTTTCATTACCAACTGCAAATCTTGCCATGCTTTAGCTTTCATAGAAGCGTTTCTCAAAAGGTATGCCGGATGAAAAGTAGGAACCAAAGAGACCCCTTCATAGGAGTAAACTTTTCCACGAAGTTTACTTATCGGTGTCTCTTCCTCTAGCAACGTTTTTGTGGCAAAACTACCCAGTGTACAAAGGATTTTTGGCTGGATAATAGAAATTTGTCTTTTCAGGTAAGGGACACACTTTTCGATTTCTTCAGAAGACGGGTTCCTATTATCGGGCGGGCGACACTTTAAAATATTAGCTATAAAAACATCTTCACGTTGCAACCCCATAGCGATTATCATCTTGGTTAAAAGCTTCCCTGCACGACCAACAAACGGTTTTCCTGAAAGGTCTTCGTCTTTCCCAGGAGCCTCTCCCACAAAGAAAAGCTTCGCGTTAACATCCCCTTCACCAAAAACGGTGTGATTGCGTGTGTCACATAATGAACATTTTTGACATTCTTTTACAGTTTCAGAAAGATTCGCCCACGTTTTATCGAAAGAGATTTTCTCTTGATCGTCATCTTTAGTTGCTAAAAAAAGATCATCTCCAACAAAAGAGTGCTCTAGTTCTACCAAAGATCTCCAATCTTCCTCTCTCAAGAGGTCTCTCCCTTCTGATTCATAAGGTACTGACCAGCTTTTAGAGTATTTGTTAAAAGCATCGCAATCGTCATCGGGCCAACTCCACCAGGAACAGGAGTAATAGCACTACAACGCGGAGCAACTTCCTCAAAAGCAACATCTCCAACAAGGCGATAACCTTTTGGCGCTTGTGCATCCTGCAAGGCATTGATCCCAACATCTATAACCACAGCTCCTTTTTTGACCATATCTGCTTTCACGAACAAGGGCTTCCCTATCGCAGCAACCAATATATCTGCTTGCTGTGTTATTTTCTCCATATCCTTTGTTCTTGAATGACAAATCGTCACAGTCGCATTAGCATTTGCCCCTTTTTGCAACAGCATTGCTCCTAGGGGTTTCCCAACAATATTGCTTCTACCAATCACAACCACGTGTTGACTCTCTGTTTGGATATTAGAACGTTTAAGCATCTCAACAATACCATAAGGGGTGCAAGGTAAGAAATGAGGATAACCTCTAAGCATCTGTCCTAAATTGAACGGATGGAACCCATCAACATCCTTCGATGGATCTATTTCTAATAATATTTTTTCTGGATCCAAATGGTCCGGCAAAGGGAGTTGAACCAAAATCCCATGAACTCTTTTATCCTGATTTAAGTCTTGGATAAGTTTCAAAAGCTCTTTTTCGGAAACGTCTTTTGGCAAACTGTATTCGAAAGACGTTAAACCGACCTCCTCACACGCTTTCTTCTTATGGTTCACATAAACTCGCGAAGCAGGGTTATCTCCAATAATAACAACCGCCAAACCTAATACTATAGAAGAAGAACTTTGAAAATCTTTCACCTCTTTTTTTAGATTCTCTATGATATTTTTAGCCATTTTAGAGCCACTGATTATCTGGTACGACATTCTTTAATCCTTAATATTTTTATATTTGAGTTACTTTGCAACAATTTTATTTTATTACATTAAAAAACATATCTACTTAAGACTTTAAAAACCCTTGGATAGCATCTGTAAAGTCGTAAGCATCTTCTTGAAAAGCTTTAAGTTGGCAGGTGATCCAAAATTCATCTTCTGAACCCTCCTTATCCTTTTTTTTAGCATAGGTAAAAGCTAAGCGCCAACAGTGTAAATCTTTAAAAAAGGTGTATTCCTCACGGCTAAAATAATCTTCAATAAAGTCATAATCATTCCGTAGCAAGCAGGTTATTTGATCGAACAAAGAAAACTCCACTTCTGTCACCAATTTATCATTCGTTCCTAAAAGATAATGGTGTCCAAGTTGTAAGCGAAAATCCTCTTTTTTATTTCGAAATGAAAAATCTGCTTCAACTTTCGTGAAACAATTATCATAGGTATCAAAAGCTGTGTCTAAGTAAAGACCAAAAGAGTCTGTCGGATAAAACTCCCACTCTTGAAAAACGTCGGAAAAGTCTTCTGACTCTAAACCAGTTCCTTCAGGATGATATTCGGTGTAAACCCGATATTCTAACAAACTTTTTATAACATTTTCATCTTCACGGGTTTGCCGTTTTTGTAAGCGACTTTCCCATCTCACTTCAAAAAAGTTCTCTTGACATAACTCATCAGTTGTATCAAATACACGTATTTTCTCAGTAGACAAGGTTGGAGAACTTCTATATCTATAAGACAACATCGGCTCATGAATAACCCTGAGTCCCTCTATATCAAACAATTCATTTTTAACATCCCATTTTTTATGAAACTTCGTACTGAGCTTCACTCCTCCGGAAAAAGCCCCCCTAAACCCACTCTCTTCACCATCCAAAAGATGCGTATAATATGTTTGAGATACACCAACATAGGGGTTAAAAGAAAAAATCCCATACTTTTTACCATACGAAAGATTTAAATTAAAGTTTACGCGATTCGTTTCACTCTGCTCGCCTAGTTGATCTTTTCTCTTCAAAGAGGCACACTCTATATCTGTTTTCCAGTAAAGGGGAAGATCTTTAATACTCACATAGTTAGAATCGTATTTGACTTGAGGGATATATTCTATTTCATCAAAAAAAGCATTCACCGACCTTTTTATCAAAAAACTAGCTGCAGCATTATCCATGTCGTATTGAACATACGTGTAGGACTCTGGCTCAGGATTCGTTTCATACTCCTTCTGTATATAGTCCTTTATAATGTTCCTATCACTCAGTTTATTCCACTCAATCACCGACCATAAGTTAGGAGAATTTTGAAACCTCCCAACCCATTTTAGACGATACCTATCATCATCTGTAAGGTCATTAACTTTTTCCCCATTAACCATATAAGCACGCAGCAGCCACTCCCACTGTTTTGATAAATATTCATGGTCAACTCCATACCCCCAGCCCTTTTTTTGTCGATAATCCAAGCGAAAAGTTCCGTGATGATCATCTCCGCATTGGTAGCGATAACCACTTAAAAAATAAGGCCCCCACTGACTGCTTCTCCCGGGAACAAAAAAAGATTTTCCCTTTTTATTTTTTAAGGAATGGGTATATTGAGGCCAATAAAAAACAGGTATCTTCCCTATATAAGCCACAACATCTTTAGCCACTATTCGATCTTTCGGGTAAATAACAAGTTCTTTTGTCTCGAATCTCCAATGTGGTTGGGCATAGTCACATGTTGAACAGCTCGTGTCATGTATGGAAATAACCCCCTCCAAGTCCCTTTCCACACTGTCGGCAAAAATAAACCATGGCGTTGCTTCTAGGTGAATACTCTCAAAAGTTGTTTTCTTTGTAGTAAAGTCATAAAGAATTTTGGTACCCGAAATCACTCGAGTTCCTTCAATGACCTTAGCATTTCCTTCAGCCACAGCTTGTTTTTTTTCAAGGTCAACCGTAACTTTATCAGCTTCAAGGGTGATGCCTCCATGCTTTATGGAAACATTTCCTTCCCCAACAACAAGGTTATCTTGACCTGAAAAATTGATTTTATCTGCCGTATAATTTATCATACTAAGCCAAGACTGCACTTGCTTTTCTTCGCAGAAAGCAAGTGACTGAAAACAGAGAACATGCATAGAAGAAAAAAAACATAAAAGAAATAACGCTTTCAAAATTTTACCCCCTCATTAAATAAAAGTCGTGATAAAGCTAATATTTTTTAACAAATTGCAAGATACGCTTTGATAAAAAACTTAAAAATAACATATAAACCAGCAATATCTATTGAGATATTCCCATTATTAAATAATATTCTGGACTCATCCCCGAAGTTTTCTCCGAAGAGATTTTAAAGATCTTATTGTTTCTGAAAAAACTAACATCAATCTAAAGATACAAGCTTTTTCAAAGCAACAGAGTCAATTAAAACTATCGAAAAAATAGCAAGAGACACCAGTCAACCAACTAATGATAACACAATCAAGATCAAACCTCTTCACAATATCACAGATTTCTTAAAAGAAAGAGGTTTCAACGTAGATTAATTAAGAAAATCAGAAAAAGACTTCAAAATTTTTAGAAGAATTTTGATTATGGGGGAATACCCCATATGCTTGATTGAGAAAAACTTTACAACAGTTTCTTACTTCGAGAAAAGTTCATATCCTCAATATCTCTATCCTATTTCCTTAAACTTTACAGAATCTTTTTTACGATCTCTTAGTTCTTCGTAAGAACCCTTCGGTTTATTCTTTTTAACCCTGCGTCAAATGTTCCAACCCTTGATAGAGGCTATCATTTAACAAAAACAACGCATTCAAAAAAGAAAGCTTAATAAATACGTCTGGATCTAAACTTTTAAAAAGATTCGTTGCTTCTTTTGGCACGTTTAAAGATTTACAAAAGGATGATGGACGCCCCTTTAAAGGAACCTTTGAAATATTAGTCCGCACTTTTGTTCCTACTATTCGCACATCCAAAGCTTATGTTAATAAGGAAGTAAGCTTTGGATGGCACAAAGAGTCATGAAAAAAAACATTTAAGCAGACAACTCCACACCTTTAAAAAACTTATTATTTAAAACTTGTCTTGCAAAACCTTCAAACGTTTCCTCTATTGTTTTTTCTTCATTAAAGATTATTAGTCTGATGTCTTCTAATAAATCAAGCTCTTCTTGTGTATCCGTTTCAGAAAAAAGAGTTTTGAATCTTTCAAAAAAATACTTTTTTGAGTTTGAGCTTGCTGCTAGCACTTGTTGAAAATATTCGGCTTTACCAATATTTTCTAAATCTACTAAAATGGGCTCAAGGCTACCACTTTCTTTAACTAAGCTTAATGTTTTCACTGCTAATTAATGCATTTGCAACTATTCCAAACTCTTCTTGTAAAAAACTTAGTGCTATAAAAATTTTAAATAGTATTATTTTTCTTTCCTCTTAAAAGATAGTTGTTTGATATTTTCTTTAGAATAAGAAAGAGAGAGTTCATCTCTAATGATTACAAGAAAGTCTTTTTCACCTATATACTGTACCCCCCCCCTAGTCAAAGCCTAAGATTTCTGCTACAATATTTTTTAGGTGTCTGGGCTCCTTACCAAATTTTTGATATTCTAAAAATGTTAGTAGTTCAAACACAATCATCAGGTTTATATTAGTTGATTTTTTAATCCCTTATTATAAATTTTCACTATTCTCTGATTTGTTAAAATACATCATGTTTCAGGTTCACTCAGAGGAATTTTTTTTTCGCTACTCACAATTTTCTATTTAATTAATGAAAGGTTCGCAAAAAAATGACCCCTCTCGAAACACCAGCTTTACTATTTTCCATGATCTCTCTTCTTTTTTTGTCTTACACTAGTAAGTATTTAGCCATTGGGACTCTTATCCGTACACTACATAAGGAATACAAAGAAAACCCTGAAAAAATTGTTTTTACTCAAATCCAAAGTTTAAAAATACGCGTAAGCCTAATCAAGCGGATGAAAGAGTTCTGTCTCATTTCGTTATTTTGTGGAACATGTTCAATCATTTCTCATTATTTAGATTTTAACCTAGGAGGAAAAGTTTTCTTTTCTCTTTCTCTTTTTTCTCTCCTGATCTCTTTGATCATTTGCCTTAAAGAAGTAAGCTTATCCGTAGCAGCACTGAATATCAGGCTAACCGATATATCTGAAGTTAACGAGAAAAACATTGACGCTAATAAAGCTAATTAATCTTTAAATTTGATAATAAAAAACTAAAGATTCCTCTATCTACTGCTATAAAAAGAACATTAAAAGATTTTAAATACATCTTACTAAAAAGCACTAAATTAGACTTCATTAAAAAATCAACGTATATCCGTTTTTAAGAATCTCATTCTTTTTTAAACTTCTACTGGAAATAATTTTCAAAAAAATGATACAATGTCTGGTGGATTTTTCCATTGATAATGGCATACCTCAATAAACGTACTTTATGATCCAAAAGTCCTTTCTTAAAAGGGGAAAACTCTTTTGAATCATAAGAAAACTCTTTGATCGTTGCCCTATTTAAATTATAAAAACCTTTTCGTTAAAATGGTCTTATTGCAAAATACCTCAAACTCTCTGAGGAAGCTTTACAACATTTTGTCGTTTTGAGGATAAAAATATCCCTATGGGTTTATAGCTTTAAAATATTTCAAGAGAAAGGTTGTTGATTCGTGCTCCGTCTTGACCCAAAAAAAATAACACTCACACTTCAAGAAAAACAAACTTTTGAACGCATGCAAAAAAAAGCTATGAGCGCCATTTTACATGCGACTTCCTTAGCCTATTCTGGACACCCAGGCGGATCCCTTTCTTCTCTAGATCTTTTACTTGTGACATATGCCTTAAGTGACATATCTCCCGAAAACTTTTCCTCTGCTAACAGAGACCGTGTTGTTGTTAGTCACGGGCATATAAGCCCAGCTGTTTATACTGTACTTAGTCAATATGGCTTTTTCCCTGAAGAAGAAATGATATTGAATTTTCGAAAAACCGGATCCAAGTTTGCCGGACACATAGAACACACTACCAAAGGAATTGAGTGGAGCACAGGAAATTTAGGACAAGGTCTTTCCGCTGCATGTGGTATGGCTTTAGCTCAAAAAAGACAAAATATTAACCGGAAAGTTTTTGCTTTCATGGGAGACGGAGAGCAACAGAAAGGCCAAATAACAGAAGCTTGCCGCTTCGCGGTCAAATATAAACTCAACAACTTGATCGCCATTATAGATGTGAACCGCTTTCAAATCGGAGGCGCAACAAAAGAGATTATGGACCAAGACCTTGCAGGTCTATACAAAGCTCTTCAATGGAATGTTTTGGAAATCAAAAATGGCCACGATCACGAAGAAATTTTTTCCGCTCTACAAAAAGCGAAGCAGCTCGAAAATACTGAAAAACCCACACTTTTATTAGCTCACACTTTTATGGGGAACACGATCCCCTTTATGCACGATATTTGTGACTTCCATGGAAAACCCTGTTCTGATGATGAGCATAATGTGGCTTTAGAACACTTAAATCTCCCAAACAGGCTCGATACCCTTCGTTCAAAAAAATCACAGCTTCCTTTTAAATCATCTCCTCCCGAGAAAGAGGAAGCCTTTGAACTCAAAATCAATAGAGGCGAGCCCATTATTTACGGAACAGATGTTTCTACAGATAACCGCTCAGCGTATGGGGCCGCACTCGCCGATTTGGGCAAACTCAATAATCACACAGACCTAAACACAAAACTTGTAGGGTTTTCTTGTGACTTAGAGGGCTCTGTAAAAATGTCCTCTTTTCGCAAAAATTCTCCTGAATTCTTTTTTGAAGGCGGCATCCAAGAACATAACACCTCCGTTGTTGCAGGAGCATTATCAAAAGAAAATTTCCAAGTCTTTTTTTCAACATTTGGAGTATTTGGTGTCGATGAGGTTTATAATCAACAAAGGTTAAACCAGTTCAACGAAACCAACCTCAAAACTGTCTGTACACACCTCGGTTTAAGTGTTGGCGAAGATGGTCCAACTCATCAAAATTTAGATTATATCGGACTACTAAAAAACATTTTTGATTACAAAGTCTTTATTCCTGCCGATCCGAATCAGACCGACGCAATGATACGCTATGTCGCAGGCGTCTATGGGAATATTTTTATCGGAATGGGACGCGCAAAAACGCCTATCATTTCTAATGAGAACAACCTCCCTTTTTTCGGTAAAGATTACACCTTTGAGCCGGGCAAAGCAGATGTTTTACGCAAAGGTTCCGACGCTACTATTGTTTCTTACGGACCATTGGTTGTTCACGCTTTGGAAGCTGCTGAAAAACTTCAAACTGAGGAAGGCTTATCTGTAACAGTTCTTAATATGGGAAGTGTTATCCCTTTAGATACTCAAGCCATTATTCAAGCCGCACAAAAAACAAAAGTTATTGTTTCCTTGGAAGATCATCATGTCGACACAGGCGTAGGGAGCATGATTGGAAACGTTTTGGCTCAAAACAAACTCGCCATATCTTTTAAACCTTTGGGTGTAGACCGATTCAGCTCTTCAGGAGAGTCCTCTGAACTTTATAAAGATCATGGACTTGATACTGACAGCGTCGTTAAAACACTTCTAGATCTAAGAAAAAGCATTTAAAGAAATCCTAAGATCCTTGCGAAATAACACATATGTGGCCTTAGGATTCTTTAAAAAAATCATGCGCTTTTTTTCGAAAGAACAAACCCTTGTAAAGTTCTTTAACGTGATTTTTTTAAAAGTTTCGTACGATATGTTGGCGATGAATAACCGTTGTAAATAGCTTCTTTTTTAAGGTAAAAGATCTTCGATAGCGACTGTTAGCTGCTTATCTTTTAAGGTTTTCATGGCAAACTTCACTGATCCGGTTTTTGCCATTTTTTTTCGCCTTAAATCTATACGAAAAATGTCTTGCCCTTTTGGCAAACCTACAACGATTTCAGGCATTAGTCCTTGCCCTTCAATTCGATCACCTTTCGGCAAAACATAGCGATGTGACGTTATTTTGATAGCACCTTCATTCTTCAAAAGAGGAATTAAAATTTGTATAGACCCTTTCCCAAAGCTTCTTTGCCCAACGATTGTGGCTCTTTTGTAATCTCGAAAAGCTCCTCCCAAAACCTCTGCGGCACTCGCCGTCCCTTTATTTATCAAAATACACATTGGGATTTTTTCTGCTATGGGAGGGTCAAAAGTCCTATATTTTTTTTCAGAAAACTTATCTTTTCCCTGCACTCGAACCACAACTTTATTCTCTCTAAGAAAAAGAGAGGCTACATTAACAGCTTCTTCCAACAAGCCTCCAGGGTTATTTCTCAAGTCTATAACAAGTCCTGAAATATTTAATGACAAAAAATGGTCTAAAACATTTCTAACATCTTGCGCCGTACCCTTTCTAAAGCGTGTTATTTTAAAATAACCAATGGATTCCTCAATCACACACTCATCACGGATATCGCTAGACTTAATACTTCCTCTGTAAAGAACAAACTCAATCTCTTGTCCAAATCTCAAAAAAGTTAACCGCACGGGTGTTCCAGGAACCCCTTGAACCATATTAACAGTTGAGTCTAAAGATTTCCCCATAACAGAAGTTCCATTCACACGGATCAAGCGGTCACCAGCTTTTATTCCTGCAAGCTCTGCGGGAGAATCAAATAAGGTTGTCACCACAACATGAAATTGATTTTTAGTCACAAGCTCAAGTCCAACCCCTACAAAAACACCTTTTTGAGATTTTAAAAAGTTTTCATACTCAATCTGGTTCATGTATTCACTATAAGGGTCTAACGAAGAAAAGAGACCTTGCAAAGACTCTTCAAGGAGAACTTTTGTATCACAAGAGTCAACATAGACTTTGTCAACCAATTGAAGGGCTTTCTCAAAAGTTTCAACCTCAGAAAATGTATCGTTATTTTCTGCTGTCCAAATATCAACTTCTAACGTCAATAAAAAAAAGATCAACCATCCAAAAGCTTTGACCACGTTTCTGGGAACTCCATGCTTAAAGAAACCTTTTTCTGATAAAAAGCAAGACGATCTATCACCAAGCGGTACATTTTTTCTCTCAAAGGTTTATAGTATCGGTACTTTCCATCTCTCGCTAAAACAAACTCACTAGAAAAAAGGTCTGTTTTAGAAAAAATATTTTGGATATCACGATCCATACCCTTCATATATCGGAAAGAACCCACAAATATACGTTGAACCTTAGTCAAATCCACCTGAGAAGCAAGTGAATCAACCATTTCTGTATATCCTTTTTTCCAGTCATCATAGTGAATCATTGGGTCCATTATTATACCTATAGAAAACCCTTTTTCTTGGCACTTCTTTAAAGCTTGGACTCTTTCTTCAAAAGAAGCGGTTTTAAGTTCATATTTTTTTACCACCTCTGGAGGACTCAAAGACCAGGTTAAATACATGTTAGGCAAGGGCTTTATATTTTCAAGAAAACTCGTGTAGCGACTTTTGCTACGCAACTCTAACGTAACCTGGGGTCTCGTTTTTAAAAAGTCATATAAATATGTTGTTAGATTCGTTATTGGCTCAAAAAGCAAACTATCACTCAACTCTCCTGTACTGATAAAAAAGGGCTCTTGATCTTGTGTTATATTTTCAAGCTCTTCGAACATATCATCTATATTCACAGCAACTTTCACAAGAGGCTCATCTTTTAGATAAGAGTGAAGGTAACAGTAGACACAGGCGAATTGACACCCTATCACATGATCTAAACAATATGCCTTATCTGTATTTATACAATCTTGACCAAAGTTTTTTTTTCGAATAAAAGAACCCTTATTCACATACAAATAAATATGCTTTTTTTTCCGTGTCGATTTGTTTAAAAGCTCTCTCGCTTCTGCATCATCTTTTACCGTAATATATTCTGGATCATAGTGTTTAAGCCGCTCAATCATTTCTTGTGCGTAAGTATATTGTAGAGCTTCCTTTTGTACTAAAACCAGCGATGGTAAAAACTCAGATCCAACCAAAGAAGTCATCAATTTTTTCCTCACTTTTTTTTATCCAATCGACCAAGCTGTTCAAGTCTTTCTTATTCCGACATTTTAAAGATATTGTTAGATAATCACCTTCTAGGTTCTCTGGGATTTGCAAAGTAAAATTTTCTGGAGCAGCTAGGTTTTGAAAAAGATTCTCGATCTCCTTCTCTGCCGAGTGCCGTATAGGGAA
This sequence comes from PVC group bacterium (ex Bugula neritina AB1), assembly GCA_001730085.1. Classification (GTDB taxonomy): domain Bacteria. The sequence continues at coordinate 5,376 of MDLB01000078.1, read as the reverse complement.
TCTCTTTTTCCATAAATTTTTAAAAATTTTAGAGTAACAAACTCTTTCTGGAGAATCCATTTTCACGATCTCATCTATATTTAACTCTTCCCATAATTGCTCAAGGTCTATCGACCTCTTAAGACAAATTTCTCGGGTATATCTCATCCATTTTTTTAGTTCATTATTATTCATTTTTAAAGCAACGATCAATTTGACCCATCGATCTATATTTTTAAAGTCTTGTTCTTTCACATAAAGGAGAGACTCTATTTTTAATCGACCAACCTTAACCCACTCATATATCCAATCATCAATATCACATAAAATATCGATATAACTTTTATCTCTCTGGGAAAAATATAATGAACCGATACTATCCCAAAATATTGTTTCTTGACTCCTAGGCCAAAGATTTTTTGCTCTTCCCTGCTTAAAAAAGTTTGCCCAATCCAAAAATGTCATAGAAAAAATATTGGATTTCAAGGCCAAAGAAACGGCCTCATGATAATCATTAAAATCTTTCAAACAAATGGCTTCTATAAACCTCTTTTTAAAATAAACAGCCTGCGCAACTCTTTTTCTGCCATCAATCAAAAAGTACTTTTCGTCTTTTTCCAAAACTAAAACAGGAGTTTTAATAACGTCAAAGCTAACTTCCTGAGCCTTAACGATATAAACTTCCGGGATATAGTCACATACAATATCTTCTATTAAAATGTCTTTGATTTTTTTCATAAATTCACTTACTCTGTCTTCATTAAAAATATCTTCTTCTCAAAAATATCAAGCTCTATGATAACAATAAACTCATACCAAACCTCTTCCATAAAGCACATGGGATATTTCTCAAAAGTCTCACATGGTTTGTACAAAAAAAGACACAGAAAAGAAATGATTTTATTAAAAGTCTATTTAGATAATGCTCTTACATTATAGCAAAATTTTTCTATGCCGCTTGGACGGTTTTTGAACTGAAATGAAAACCTTCTCTCTGCACCCTAGAAAGTTTGACCTCATCTCCAGAAGAAGGCTTCGACGATAATCCGATGCTAGAGGAACGACTTACCTCCCCGTCACTTCTTAATATTTCGCTAACCTTATCATACACCTCTCTCTTTTTTATTTTTTTAATGTTGAAACAATAAAAAAGCCTGTCTGATAAAAAAACTTTTTGCTCAAAATGTTTTTCTAAAAAGTCTTTTAAAAGTCTTCCCAAAAGAGAAATCACATTCACTAAGATCAAAGCTCTTATTGCAAAAGTAACTTCAGAGATATCAAAGCTCAAAAATCCGCAAAGTCGAAAGGTACAGTCTAACGTGATCATCGCACAAGAAAAAACCACTAAAAATAAAACAGAATATCCCATACATCTCCGATAAAAAATTTTAGGCAAAGTGTACTTCCACTTAACCTTTTTAGCTTTAAAACAATTCAAATTCTTAACAATATAACGAATCGCATCATTTCTCGGCACTCTTTCTTTGTAATTATACTTATCTACAAGGAATTTAATTTTTTCATATCTAACATTCATTCCTCTAACAACAGGCATAAAAAACAAGCCATCTGATAAAATTTTCGAGCTAACATAATCAAGAAAGCCATTGAAAAATATTTCCCATATTTTTTGATTACTTGAGTTTAAAAAAGTCGTTAATATAAATGTATTAGCCTTAAAAAGAGTCATATTTTTAGAGTCCTCGTAACGCGAACTATATCTAATTTCTCTAAAGAAGTGATGAAAAATACGCGCGCGTGATTCATGAGTTATTTTTACATCTTGAGCCAAACTAAATAAAAAATAGAAAAATTTTAATCGATATAAAATATCTATATCTTTGTCGAGTTTAAAATAATCAGTTTCAAATTGAGTAATATTAAATTTATCATTCTTAGTTTCATTGCATATAATAAATTTTGAAACGTTGATCACATATTTCAAAGAAAGAACATTGTAATAATGAAAAGCATATTCAGGAGCAACGACATCTTTTCTGATTCGATCCGTGATCAACGTATGAAGTTTTAAAGACTCCGATTCATCTAGTAAGTCTGGGTTCCCTTCTAATGTTAAAATGAATTGAGCCAAAGAAACAAGCAACTTTTGATTGAAGTTTCCTTGCTTAAGCGCAGCAAAGTAAAAAACTCTCCAGCTCCTATCGGTTCGAGTGTCAACAGAAAAGGCTCTCTTATAAGCTTCATATATTGTAAATTCTACCTGAAACAAAGGTACAGAACTGGACCTTAAGGTTTTTTGTAAAGATTTTAGCTCTGCTAGCACGACAGGGTCTTTTAATGCAGGAAATCCATCAATGCTGTAAAACATCGCTTTTTTTCTAACAAAACCTTTAACCACTTGCAAAAAGCCATAGCTCACAACCCCTACAATACCCGACATCAAAATAGGAGGGATTTCCCCTCCCAATGCCCCAGAAGCAACAAGAGTAATAATACTCCCACCTTCTGAGAATAAAGAACTAAAATCTCCGTGGAGGTATGAACTCACTAAAGCTATAGCAATAATAGTTAAAGCCAATCCTGCCGCAGAAAGAGAGTAAAGTGTAGAGAAATACCATTTATTCCTACTGCCCAAATGATAAGCCATTTTGCTTTTATCTTCCGATCCAAGTTTTTCCTCAACACGCTCCTGATTCACAAAAATAGGTGCAGAATAACCATCCGCTATAATAGAGGCTTGTAAACTCTTCGCAAAAGAAACTGTCTTCTTAAAAGCAAAAGAACAACGAACTTCACTTCTTTCCAAAAAACTCGAAATAATATTTTTAATTTCTCTTATATCTTTACCAGATGCCCTTACATCTTTTACAATCGAACATAAAATTTTTAACATAAAGGAGTCCTGCTCCTCCGTTTCTTGAGGATCAACTTTTGTAATCAAAAGCTCATTTTTAAGCATCTCAATAACCTTGTCACGTATCTCTTGGTCTGAAGAGGAAGCAATAACATCAACAACAAGTTTTTTAGCATACCAGATAGAAACTTTTGACTTTTTTGACCAACTTTTCGTCGTATCTTTATAAACAAGTTCGAGCTCCTTATAGGGTGCACCGTTCAAAAGTTTTAAATATGCTACCCAAAAAGGAGTAAAAAATGTGCATCCTTCAAGAATCCCCTCTATATCTTGCTTAAAATTGGCATAGTCCGTATCCGAAATAACATGTATCAAAGATCTAAAGGCTTCTAAGTCCCCCTCACCTGTTAAACTTTTAAACTGCTCTATAACCATATCTTTTTTTAGATTGCTGGATAAAATCAACTCTTTTAAAATCTCTTCAACCCCTGAACGATATTGAATATCAAGACTATTCTCTACAGCACAGATCGATTTGTGATGCTGTAATAAAAAAAGAGGAAAATAATAATCTTCTTGTATTTTTTGCTTTCTTCCTTCATTAGATTTTTTCTTAGCTTGAGAAAGAAACTTTTCAGGTTGCAAAGGAATTCCATCTCTTTTAATAAGGTGAAAGTTCTCTTGATGTTTAACAAAAAGAAACTGGCCCATATCATTGGGTCCAGTTTCTTTTTTAGTCAAAACAGGTTTGCCTTCCTTTTCAAGAACAATATACTCATCTCCAAAGGCCGGTTCACCTTTTTTTTCTTTTTTTATAATAAAAACATCATCCTCCTCGATAAGAACATATTGAGGAAATCCTCGATATGTATCTTCATTTCCTTTTTTGACAACAATAAAATCTTTCTCGGTTATAACAAGAAAATGGTCACATGTAGATATGCGGACATAATCATCGTCATCGTCATCGTCATAATCACCTTCATCCTCATCTTCAAAAGTCGAATCTTCTATAGGAACATCTTCCATAAAGATTTCGTAACCGATATATCCATCTTCACCTATGTCCGGTGTTTCCCGCTCAGATTCATAAAGAAAATAATTTTGTGCACAAAAAAATATTAAAATGTATCTTTCTAATGTAGATATCGCTTCAAAGTCTATCTCACATTTAATCTCCATTATCGACTTATCCTTGCAAACCTCAGCCATATTTCGACCATTAAAAACAATGACATTGATAAGGTTTAAGAGAATCAGCATTTCATTTGAGTTGATTCTATCTCTCTTTTTCAACGATAAAACTTCATTAAGCATTTGGCTTTCGGTTACATAGAGGTAGTCTCCACTAGCAAGTAATCTATTAATAAAACAAATCGAAACACGAAAGTGGTTCTGTCTTCTCATAGATTGTTTTTGTGCAGCTAATTTTGACTTTAAACATTCATTCTTATAAGCCTGAACTATTTTTTGAGCTCTTTTTTTAAAATGTATCTTTGTTCTTTCGCTCAGCATTGAATCCAAACCTGAAAAAGATGCTTTCAAAAATATATACATAATCATAAAAGCAATAATATTGACTTCAAAAAAAACTAAAACCAATATTAACGAAAAAGAAATAATGTCAAAGCAAAACGTGCTTATAAAGTAAAAAAAATAGTAGGTAAAATATGACTTCATCCATATGAAAAACTTATATCTTCTACTGTTGATAAAGTCAGTAGAAAAATCAGCTAAAACTTTTTCTGACTCTAAAAAAGAACAGTCAAATTGATTCCGTTTTAAAAAAAACGGCTCTTTTAAAGGATTTTTTTCATCCACTGGTTTTTCTTTATTAGGAAAAGCTAGGGTGCTTTTTGAATGTTTAGCTACTGCAGATAAAGGTTGATATATCTGGGAAGAAAGGCCCAAAGAGGAAAGCATTTCTGTTATAAGCAAAAAAGAGATCATATAGCATACCGCAAGATATTTCACTACAGAATATTTCCTTACTTTGACACAACTCGAAAAATACGCACTGGCTTTAAGCAAAGCTTGAAGATCACAAAGACTCTGTACCGTTTCAAAAAAACTAAAAAATCTCTATAGAGATTTCTTTACAGTAGAACTCTTCCCTAATCACTCGATTAATAAATTAACATAGAAAAGTGAACTTAATATGTAGCTAAAATAAAGATTTGGTTAAGAAAAAAAAGGAAGTAAAAGTCAAAGAGTTGTCAGCACTGTCCAGACCACTGATTTATAGGATACTTCCTGTATTTTTTGTGACTAATTCTACACCTTTTTAAAATCTTTGCACCCAATTAAAATCAAGCATGTATATCGCTTAGAAACTCTTTTGAGTCTGTCCGTTTTCAAGCTCACCTTGTCGTGTCAGCTCCAATTTTAATAAAGTATACTGCTATACGTTAAGAAAGCAAAAAACTTTTTGAATATTTTTCCTTAGAAAAGAGATAATAATAATAAGGAGAAATGGAAATGAATAAGAAAAAATATAAAGCAAAAGAACGGTTAATAATTGTACTTGAGGGAATAAAGGGGAATGTAAGCTTGGGGGAATTATGCAATCAATATGGGATTTC
>MDLB01000077.1 GCA_001730085.1 PVC group bacterium (ex Bugula neritina AB1) | reverse complement strand
TAGCTCTGACTTGCACCTTCATAATCAGGTCTCTGTGTGAACTTTAATACCCCTTCACTATCTATATCAAAAGGGAGATTTTTCTCTTTGATGAAATACTCAACTCCTTCATCCTCTGCCTTGCTTTCATCCTTTGTATCGAAGTCTTTCACCGTATCTTGGGTTAAAAAGTTCTCTCTAACCGTGATTTCTTGATTCACAACTGTTTCAAAAAGCGGTGCTTCATCTTCATTTACGACCTCAACGGTTACTTCTTGGGTACTTGTTAACCCTTCCTCATCCTCTGCCACAACCTTCACGCTATAGCTGGTTTTTTGCTCATGATCCGCACTAACTTTCAAACGGAGCTCTCCTGTTTGATTATCTATATCAAACTCTCCGGCATCCACTCCTTCTATCGAATACGTCAAACCTTCGTCATTAAGAGACGTCTCATCATCTTTCGCTTGCGTGTCGTGCACAACCACTGTCTCTGTGCTATTTTCAAGGATATTCACCGTCACATCTTCGCCTTTGGCAAAGCTTGGAACTGTCGTATCAAATATCTGGGTAGACGCCTCTTGAACTAAAAGCTCATTTAGATTGTCATACTGATCTTTGACTCCGCCACCCTCTATCTTTAATCTAACTTCTGTTGTATCTACAGCATTAGCTCCTGTCGGTGGTGTCACTTTGATCATCCATGTCACACCTCCATCTTTACTCACAGGATCCTCGATTATCCAATGCCTCAAGTCTATCTCTTCATCAGAAGCATTTATCAATACGATATCTTCACTCGCAAAGTCACTCACTCCCGTGCTAAATCTGACCGTATACTCAACTTCACCAGATGTCCTCTCAGAGTTCTCATTGTCCACCGCACTCACGAGCTCTATCTCAGATGCCTCGACACGTACAGTTGATGTCGCTGCCTCTCCTTCAAATCCCTCTTCGTCTATATAGGTGAATGTTGCTGTTCTTTCTCCGTTTTCTAGATCTTCACTTTCGTTCCTGATCTCTACTCCTTCGATCACAGCTTTCACTTCGGCATTCGTGAAAACATTCCCATCTCCCTTAAATAACCTTAAGACTTTATCTTCTACCGTGTACTCATAATTTATCCCAAGAACACCGCTAACCTTTAAGTCTAATCCTTCATTACTTAAGTCTAGAGGAATCTCAGACCCTTGGGCAAAGCTTTCATCCTCCGCATGCTCTTCCACATCTAACACCAAGTGATCTGTCGTGAGATTTAATGCATCTCCACCCAAAACGATTTTAATAGCTTTCACTTTTCCCAAGTCAGCCTCGGCTAAGTCCGTCACAAAAGCGTATCCCTGATTCATCGCATAGCTGTTCGCTACTCTTTCATAACTCGTCTGCACACCTGCAGTCGCTCCATCCAAGTCCACTTCGTCAACGTCTTTCACTCGAATAACGACTTCTTGTTCGGTTACCTGCCCATCCACATCTGTCGCTTGGATTGTTAGCTGATACTCACTTTGTGTCTCAAAGTCAGGTCTTGTTTTTAACGACAACTTTCCCGTGTCACTCGTTATTTCGAATTGGCTGTGGTGATTATTGATATCGTCCCTTAAAGAGTAAGTAACTTCGACATCTTCTCCTCGATCCTCATGTTGCGCCTTAAAATCAAAGATCTCCAGTCCTGTCAAGTCTCTGTTCGTGTTTTCAACCACCTCAAAGGCATATTTCCCATCCGCATCTCTTGTCATTGTCGGATCAAAAACAGGAGCTTCTTCCACATCTTCTATCTTCAACGTTATCTTTTGCTCTGACTCCAACCCTTGTTCATCTCGAGCGAATACACTAACTTCATAGGTATCTTTTGACTCGTAATTACTCTCCGGGTTGAATTGGATTTTTCCTGTATCTTCAGAAACAAGCGTAAAGTTTTCCGCTTCTTCTCCTTCTAAACGGTACGTTATTCCCTCATCCGAGGCTTTACTTTGATCATCTTTCGCCTCTACGTCATGTATTTCAACAAAAGCGGTATTATTTTCGGCAAGCCTTATTTCTAAATCACTCCCTTCTCCAAAAACAGGAGCTGTCCTATCAAACGTTTGTGTTGAGACCGATTGCGTAAATTCTTCATTTTCATTCGCATAAACATCCGAAACTCTTCCTTGAGCTATTTTTAACTTCACATCTGTCGTCTCAAAACTCTCGGGAGGACAAACTTTCACTCTCCATGTCTTCCCATCGTCTTCACTTCTCAACTCTTCCATTGTCCACTGCGAAACATCTATCGTGGCTCCTAGTGCATCCACAAACTCTATATCTGCCACCTCTAAATCTTCTGCTATCGCGTGACTAAAGACGATTTCATATTCGACTGGGGCTGAGCTTTCACTTTCATCTGTGAAATCTCTCACGCTATCGATCTGTAACGGTGTCGCCTGCACATCTATACTCACCTGTGATCTTTCTCCCTCGTGATCACCCGCATAGACATAACTCACCTCAACTTCTCTTGTTCCATTTTGAGGCAAGTCTTCCGTGTTTTTTAACTGCAATGACTTTAAGACTGTTTGAACATTCGCCTTATCCCATTCTCCTCCATCTTCTTGCGACAGAATAAGAATCCCCTGCTGCTCACTATATTCATAACTTAACCCAGATACTGTACCGATCGTTACTCCTGCATCACTTTTATCCGCACTAAAACTAAGATCTTTATTCAAGACCAACTTATCATTATTTTTGTCAAAACTATCTCCTGAGAAATGGAGCCTAATCTTTTCTATCCCCTCTCCCTGCGGAGCTGAGACACTCGCTAGGAAAACTTCTCCCGCATGGATCGCTTCTCTGTTGATTAAAATCTCGTCGTACTTATCTGTATCACTTGCCGTTGTCTCATCTAAATCAACTTCATCTAAGTTCGATACGTTTACTGTCCACGTCTGCTCACTTGTTAGACCACTAGCGTCTCTCGCTACTATCGTCACCTGATAGCTCTGACTTGCACCTTCATAATCAGGTCTCTGTGTGAACTTTAATACCCCTTCACTATCTATATCAAAAGGGAGATCTTTCTCTTTGATGAAATACTCAACTCCTTCATCCTCTGCCTTGCTTTCATCCTTTGTATCGAAGTCTTTCACCGTATCTTGGGTTAAAAAGTTCTCTCTAACCGTGATTTCTTGATTCACAACTGTTTCAAAAAGCGGAGGTTCGTTTTGATTCACAACTTCAATATTTATATCTTGAGAGCTGGTCAACCCTTCTAAGTCGGTAGCCCATACTGTCACACTATAACTTGTCTTTTGTTCGTGATCTGCACTAACTTTTAAGCGAAGCTCTCCTGTTTGTGCATCTAAATTAAAATCACCTGCATCTACCCCTTCAATCCTATATGTCAAATCTTTATCTCTTACCGAAGAGTGATCATCTTTTCCTTCCACATCATAAACAATTTGATCCTCAGGAAGATTTTCTAAAACCTGTACTGTTCGTCCATTTCCCCCTTCAAAGATAGGAAGAGAGGTATCAAACGCTTGTGTTGAATACTCTTGAATCATCTCATTGTTCCAGTTCCCATGAACATCTTTCACTGCTCCCGAAACAATTTTTAATCTTACAAATGTCGTATCAATAGACTCCGCACCATGCGGAGGAGTAACCCTCAGTTTCCAAGTAATACCTCCATCGTCCGAAAGAGGCTCTTCAATGGTCCAGTATGTTTTATCAACTTCATTCCCTATATCATCAACAAGCTCTATGTCTTCGCTAGACAAACCTTCAACTGGCAATCGAAAAACGATCCGATAGTCTGAATAAGTTGATACAACCTCTTCCGTCTCTATATCATAAATCCCATCCAAAGCAATAGGTATTGCTTGAACCGTAACACTTACTGTTGAAAACTCACCTTCAAAGGCATATTCATCAACATAGTTCAACCGGATAACTCTCTCTCCCGAAACCGGCTCCTCGGAAGTGTTTTTCAACTGAAAAGCTGTTAAAATTTCCTTCACTTCTAATCCACTAAAAAGCTCCTTATCACTTTTAAAAAGCTCCAAATGATGATTATCGACATTGTAGCGATACCTCACGTTATCAACCTGACCGATTGTCACTCCATCGCTTTTACTATTGTGATATAAAGGTATTTTAAAAAAGTGAGCGACCACAAGGTTTAAATCATCAGTCATATTGACATTAAAACCCACAGAATCATTGAAAAGATCCAAAGACTCTCCCTCTAAAAAGATATTAATTTTCTGAACTCTATTAACACTAGGCTCTTCTAAAAAAGACAGAAAAAAGTGTCCATTTTTCAACGAACTATCATTCGCAACAGATGAATAACGCATTTGATCACCTGGGACTCGCGAATCAAGGTCAACTTCATCCAAGTCTCTAATATCAACCCTAACTTCTTGCTCGCTAACTTGCCCATCAGGGTCTTGTGCCTGAACAATAAGCTCGTAAAAACTTTGATTCTCGTAGTCTGGCCTTGCTATTAGAAATAATTCTCCTGTATCTTCTTCTATTTCAAAAGAAGAACTATCTCCATTTCCACCGCCCTTTAAAAAGTAAGAAACTTCAACATCTTCTCCTCTCCCTTCATGCTGTGCATTAAAATCATGAATAGGGATCTTTGGAACCACATTCTCTGTGACTTCCCATGTTTCTGCATCTAAAGCTGCAAAAACAGGAAACTCCTCTTCATCTTCTATAAGAACCTTCAAAACTTGTGATGTTTCGAGACCTTGCTCATCTCTAGCAAGAATCGTTACCTCATACAAACGTCTTTGCTCATAGTCACTTTCGACATTAAATTGAACTTCTCCGGTGTCATTTGAAGTAAGTTGAAAAATCTCTTCTTCATTGCTTTGCAAAGAATATGTGATTCCCGAATCAAAAGTAGAAAAACTATCATCCTTCGCTTGAGCATCATATATATCAAAAGGGGTCGCATTCCTCTCCATAAGAGAAACTTCAACTACCCCCCCCCCTTCGAAAAACGGAGCAGTCCTATCAAACGTTTGGCTCGAAACATTTTGCAAAAATCCTTCGTTCTCATTGCCATATTCATCAACAAGAATCCCCTCATTTATTTTTAAGCGGATTTTTTGCGTATCTAAGCCTTCTGGAGCAAGAACACTCAAAAGCCATGTCTTCCCATCATCTTCGGAACCCAACATGTCTAACTTCCAAGCACTTTTATCTATTAGAAGTCCGGAATCATCAATAAAGTCAATATCATCTATGTTAAGTTGCGAAACTATCGGAAAACTAAATGTAATAGTGTAGGTCACCGTCCCAGAGGAAACACTTTCATCTGTATCATCTCTAACCTCAAGAACGGTTAAAGGAGTAGCTCTAACATCAACAACAACAGAAGATTCATATCCTTTATCATGATTGAGATTAACATACGAAATATCAACTCTTCTTTCTCCATTCAAAGGCAATACTTCGTCATTTTTTAAAAGCAAACCTTTTAACACTGTCTGAATATCTTGCTTGGAAAAAAAAGACTCATCCATCTTCGAAACAAACAAAGAACCCTGACTGCCGTCAATCTCATATGTGAATTTCAAATCATCGATCCCTAAAACATCTACATCACTCAATATAAAATCTTGCTTTAAGGACAAAGACTGATCTAGAATCAACTTGTCATGATCAAAGTCAACACCGTCTCCACTTATCGTAACCGTAAAACCGATAAAATCTTCAACACTTTGAGGCTTTGCGACTCTTTCAGCTATTAAATGTCCCGATTGAAAAACTTCACGAGAAATCAAATGTTTTTCATAAACATCAACAGTCGCAGTTGATCTATCCAAATCAACCCTTTCTATCCTATTCACTTCAACTGAAAAAGGTTGACTGCTCGATGCCCCTTCATCATCAATAGCTAGCACAGCAAGGTCGTACGTATCTATTCCCGGATAATACTTAGGAGAGTCTTGTATTTTTAGAACCCCACTTTCGGAATCAATTTGAAACATTCCCCTCTCTTGACCTAAAAGAAAATAGTCAATATTTTGATCTTCAGTTTGATAATTATCGGAAGCTTCAAAATCATGAATAAAGCTCATAGGCTCAACTGTTTCTAAAACAGAGAAAGGCCCCTTGTCTCCTATTGAGAAAGCAGGAGCTGTGTCATCAATGTTTTGAACAAAAACACTAAAAGGGTAAAAAGCGGAATCCCCTCTATCATCTTGAGCAAGAATATCAAAACTATAAGCCTTTTGTTTCTCATAGTCCGGATCTTCTAAAAAAAAGAGAGTCCCATCTTCCTCATCAATCAAGAAAGCTCGGCTATCATTTCCGGTTACACTATATTTTATTCTTTCATCTTCTCCAGAAACTCTATCTTCTGTCGCATAAAAATCATAAAAGCTCTCCACCTTAGAGCTATTTTCAAGAACAAAAACCTCGCTCTCTTGATTCAAGAACATAACCGGAGTCGTATCAATAATTTGAGATGAAACCTCTTGAACAAAGTCAACTTCATTAGCATTTCCATAAATATCTTGAATAGAATGCTTATCAATTTTTAAGCGCACAGGCACAGTATCCAAAGCATTTTCTGCGACAGGAGGAAAAACCTTTATTGTCCATGTTCGTTTATCATTAGACAACGGAGGATCAACTCTCCAATGATTTAAAACGCCTCCTTCATCATCTATAAACTTGACATCATCTGGAAAAAGATCTCCCTGCAAAGAATTATTAAATGTAACGGTGTATGTGTAGCTAGAAGAAGACTCCTCTTTCTCCATATCATCTACGACATCTATCATCTTCAACGTCACACCCTCAACATTAACCTCTACCACTCCTGTAAAACTCTCTTTTTCATCAAAGTCCATATAAGTGATATTAGCAACTCTTTTCCCTTCTACAGGAATCTCTGATTCATTTTTTAATCTTAACGAATCCAAAATCAATTTAACTTCTGCAGGCTCGAAAGAGTCAAAGCTGTGCTTACTTAAAATCAACGTTTGAAGATCAACATCATACGCATAATCAATATTTTTCACGGAAAAAAGGTCAACCCACTCTTTATTGCTACTTTCGAATAAAGAAAGATCCTCCTCCAAAACAAGTTTATCGTTTTGAAGATCCAACCCTTCTCCTGACAATGAGATTTTTATAGTTTTGACTTTGCTTACGACAGAGGGGTCTATATTGACACCCAAAAGTGCACCTTGCTTGAGTTCATCGATACTATTGACAGTTTTTAAGTGAAAAAGTTGCTCTCCCTCTTCCTCTCTGTCTAAATCAATAAGGTTTAAACTCTCAACATCAACCGTGACAAAAATTTTTTTCTCAACATCCCCATCTTCAATAAGAAGAACAAAGCTATACTTTTCAGCAATTGCATCATCGAGGACTCCTTCTTGCAAAAGATGTCCATCTTGGGTAATACTAAATAAGGACTCATCAACTTCTTCTAACCTATAAAAGGAATCATCCCGAGAAACAAAGCTAGAAAAGTCATACAACAAAGTCCCTGGCAAAGAACTTTCATAAATAGAGATCGCTGTCTCAAAAAGACTCGGTTCAGGCAAGTCTATATCTAAAAACTCAGACGAACTCTCTTGTATTTCCGAATAAACATCACTAGACAGCTTTCCTTCATTAAGGTTTTGTGCTAGCGTTTCCAAAACCTCTTCGGTGCTCTTAGCCGTTTTTTTCTCATAAGCAGAAATAGCTGCTAAAACTTTTCCATAGTCATTCGGAACCTTCTCTACTTCTTTATTTTCTTTTAATGTGACCGTTGGAATGACTGGACTCGAAACAATATTAAGCCCCTCAAGACCCATCGCTTCTGAGACTTCTTCACTCGCTCTCTGAAGTCTTTCTTGAACACACTCATTTTCATCATGATTTTGAAAAAAATCATCGATACTTTTTTCGCAATATTGAGAGTACCCTGCCTCATCCGGATCACTGTTTTCAAGATTCATTTTCCTAAATAATATCTCTGTCAAAGGGTTAACATTAACATTATAAACGTCTTCGTCCCCTATATAATTAACAGCTCGAATATCACAAGATAAATCTACAACCTCTCCCGTTGCCTCATCTAGGTAGTCTGGATTTTCAGATTGATCGACAACTTCATAAACAACAAGACCTTGAAAATCTAGGTCCAATTCAAAATAAAAATTACCCTTTTCATCAATAGGAATATTTTTAGCTAATAGCTCTCCATTCCCAGTATAAACATTCAGAGTCATACCATGAGTCTTAACCGGTGGCCCCAAAAGGATAGACCCATAAACTTTTTTCATTGCATCTGGAGCTTCATCAACAGTATGCTCTCTTCCTTTAAGAAGCAAAGAACTCGAAGCACCCAAAAATGCTGTTTTTAAAGAAAAGCTGGCTGCCTGATAAGCTAAGCTGTCTTTCGCATCTAAACTAGAAAAGTCATCCCAAGGATCTGTAAAAAAATTGACCAAACCACTTTCGTCATCCATTTTCATGTGAAAATAAGAGAGATACCACTCTCCCACATCGAGCAAGTCTAATACACTGTCCTGTTGCCCATAAGCATAAAGAACAGAATATCCATCTATAAGATAGATTCCCGTAGATTCATCTTCACTAGACAAGCAGTATTGAGATTCATAGCCAGGGAGCAGCAAAGAACAGGTTTGGTTTTTCGCGAAAAAAGAATTTAGTTGAATAAAAAAGTTATTTTTCCAAAGAAGGCGGATATCCTCCCCTTCTCGTAAAATAGCAAAAGCATCTTCTAGAAAAGCACTTTTGTTTTTTCCCTCTTTAGAAAGTATTTGATACTTCTCACCTGGCTTAGTCTCTACTTCTAAACCTTTTTCAAGAGAAATTTTTCTAGTTTTTCCAGAGGCACTTACCACGAATAAGTATATTTTATTTTTTAAAAAACTAGCTTGAAAATTACCTTTCTTCATTAATATGACACTCCCCACTGTGATAACATATTGATTCTATTTTTATATTGACGAAAACCTTTTAGATCTTCTATTTTGAAATTTTTTAAAGAGCCCTCACTCCCTTTTTAGAGATATTTTAAACCATTTATTCTTCTTAAACAATTTGATTCTATAAAAAACCCTCTCATATTTTCTTAGAAAGCTTTTAAAAAGCTCTGAATAAAGTGATCTCATCTATAAGAATTAGATAACATTTTACAAGGCAAAAAACTAGCACGAAGTTTCTTTAATTAAAGCGTATGGCGACCTTTTACATAATCTCAAAAATTTAAATTTTTAAAATAGAAAGTCTTTATTTAGAAGTTTTAATCGTTCCAGGAAAAGCCTGTCTCTCAACAACCTACGGATTCCGCCGCAAACAACAATCTCTTTAATAAAAAAGATTAAAAAAAAATAAACAGGCATCTCCGAAGACTTAAACCCAGAAAGAGTCATAAATTAAGGTTTCTGGCAAAGAACTTTCATAAACAGAGATATCCGTCTCAAAAAGACTTGATTCAGTCAAGTCTATCTCTAAAAACTCCGACGAGCTTTCTTGCATTTCTGAATAAATACCGCTAGACAACTTTCCTTCATTAAGATTTTCTGCTAGCGTTTCTAAAACCTCTTCGGTGGTCTTATCCGTTTTTTTCTCATAAGCAGAAATAGCTGCTAAAACTTTTCCATAGTCATTCGGTATAACTTCTACTTCTTTATCCTCTTCTAACCTGACCGTTGGGATAACTAGACTAGAAATAATATCAAGCCCTTCAAGCCCCATGGCTTCTGAAATTTCTTCACTCGTTTTCTGAAGTTGTTCTTGAATACACTGATTTTCATCATGATTTTGAAAAAGATTATCTATGTTTTTTTCACAATATTGAGTGTATCCTTCACCCTCTTCGTCATTTTTTTCGATATTCATTTTTCGAAATAATATATCTGTCAAAGGGTTAACATTAACGTTATAAATCTCTTCTTTCCCTATATAGCTAACAGCTCGAATATCACAAGATAAATCTAAAAAGGCTCCAGTTGCCTCATCTAAATAGTCTGGATTTTCAGATTGACCGACAACTTCATAAACAACAAGACCTTGAAAAGGCATTTCCAATTCAAAATAAAAGTGACCTTTTTCATCAATAAGAATGTTTTTAGCTAAAAGACTTCCATCTCCTGTATAAACATTTAGAATCATATCATGCGTCTCTACAGGTGGTCCCAAAAGGATAGACCCATGAACTTTCTTCATGGCATCTGGCGCTTCATTAATAGTATGATCTCTTCCTTTGAAAAGCAAAGAAGTCGAAGCTCCTAAAAATGCTGTTTTCAAAGAGAAGCTTGCTGCTTGATAAGCAAAACTGTCTTTCGCATCTAGAGTGGAGAAATCATCCCAAGGGTCTGCGAAAAAATCCACTAAACCAGTGTCATCATCCATTTTGATATGAAAATAAGAGAGATACCAATCTCCAACATCGAGCAAGTTTAAAACACTATATTTTTGCCCATAAGCATAGAGTACAGAATACCCATCAATCAGGTAGACTCCGGTAGATTCATCTTCACTAGATAAACAATATTGAGATTCATCGTTAGGAAGAACGAAAGAGACGCCCTGATTTTTTGAAAAAAAAGAGTTTAGCTGAACGAAAAAGTTGTTTTCCCAAAGAAGACGAATATCATCCCCTTCGCGTAAAATAGCAAAGGCATCACCCAAAAGGTCACTTTTGATCTTTCCCTCTTCAGAAAGAAGATGATACTTCTCATCTGGATTTGTTTCTATTTCTAAACCTTTTGCAAGAGGAATTTTTCTAGTTTTTCCAGAAGAACTAACCACAAGTAAATAAACTTTATTCTTTAAAAAACTAGATTGAAAATCACCTTCCTTCATTAATATGAATCTCCCCCTCTGTGATAACCTATTGATTCTATTTTATATTGACTAAAATCTTTGCGATTTTCTTTTTGAAGTTTTCAGATAGGGCCTCAACCTCTTTTTATAAAAATTAAAAACCATTTAACCGCCTTAAGCAGTTTAAGTCTATAAAAAATCTCCCACACTTTCTTGGTATAGATTTAAAAAGGTTTACCGCTTTAGGAAAAGCTCGTCCTTAACTAACGAACAAGCTTTTCCCTAAAACAGCGCTATCTAAAAAAACTTTCAATAAAAGATATGCGATATTTTACATAAACCAAATATCTGAAACCACAAAGTCAACATCTAAAACATCCTGAGAAATTTCTACAGATTCTAGTCCTTGCTCTACTATATCTAGTGTCATTTCAGAGGAGCTTTCATGTTGAAAAAACTCTTCATAATCATTGAAACTCATATCTTCAAGAAAGTCCAACGAATCTCTATTGATACTTTCATCAATTATTTCAACTTTTTCAAAGCCAATTTCTTCCTCAGCCATATTCATGGCAACATCCTTGAGAAGCTTAGCGACCTGTACATCCTGAAACTCCGATAAATCAGGATCTCTATAACAGATAGCTATTTCTGGGGAACCTTCTCGAGAAGATTCTTTGGCAAAAGTTTTTTCAATCAAAGTATCTTCAAAAAGATTTGCTACTTCTAATGCCATTTGTGTCTCCAAAGGAGCATCTGGCTTTTCAAGAAAAGAGGGTTCTATCCTCTCTACAGACTTAACCAGAGGAAATTTTTGATCAAAAACTCTTTCCTCTCCAACAAAACAAAAAGGCTCGGGAGAATCTTGTTCATATTGCTCGAAGGTTTCTTCAAGAGGGTTGTCGATATCAAGCAGGTCAAAAGACGTGTATCCTTCTTTCTCTACCTCCGTATCTGTAGCTCTATCCTCATTCATTTCAACAAATGAGTTTAAACTCCTCACAGCCTTTCTTTGAAAAGGTTCATAACTTCCAAAGTTCTTATTGCTCAAAGAACTATCAAGATCAAACGGGTTTGAAATAATATCAACATCAACCTGAGAAGGTTCTCCTTCATAACCGTTCTCATTGATAGATGACAAGAGAACGGTTTTGCGAATAGGCTCTGTCCCTTTATGTGAGCTTTGTATCTTAACCTTTCCCAATATAAAAGAATCTTGCATCGGAGCAAAAGGACTTTCATCCTCACGCATGATCAACAAAGTTCTATTTGTCGCATCATACGTATAACGAATCTGAGAGAAATCACTTAAGATAGAGCTATCCTCTCCTAGATTCAAAGATTCATTGATATCAAAAAGAATTTTGTCATGAGAAGCATCCCAAGAGTCACCTTCAAAAACAACTTTAATAACCTTTTGTTCACCTTCCAGAAGAGGAGAAACATTTTCAAATAAAGAACTCCCCTCTTCTATCTCAGACTCTGTAAAAGAGAGATTCATATATTGTTGTAAATCATCAAGATTTCGATCCAGGTCAATCTCCTGTAAATCTAAAACCTTGATCTGCATCTTTTGTTCATTTTCAAAACCTTCCTCACACCTTGTAATGATTTTAAGAGAGTAATCACTCTTGAGTTCAAAGTCAACAGGTTGTTTTAAGCTCAAAATGCCTTCCGGAGAAATATCGAAAACAGCGTCAACATCATAGTCCTGTGCCATCAAATCATACGAAACTTCTCTTTCATCCATACTTCCTTCATGTGTTGTATTAATATCATATAAAGACTCCCCTTTCCAAAAAGATTGAGACAAGCCTTCTGGGGTTTCTATAACCTGTGTCTCTACCCCTTGCTGCTCTAAATTAGTAGTCGGTCCTTCATCTTCATTGATCACTCTCACTGTCATTGTCTTAGTCGTTTTAACCTGTAAATCATTCTCTGCAAAAAGATTAACCCGATAGATATCTTTATTTTCATAATTAGGACTTTCTTTAAGTCTCAAGCGCCCTTTTTGATCCAGAGAAAAAAGATCTCCATCCATACCCTCTGCATCTTCTATCCCATAAGTCACTGCAAAGTCAAAAGGAGAGCCTTCTTCTGAAATAGCCAAAGCATCATATATCACTTCGTCTTCTGATTGATTTTCAATAACAGGAACAACCAAACGCCCATCTTCCATAAAAAAGTAAGCCTCTGAAGCTGTTCTTTGGAAAACAGGCGGTTGAGTATTAAACTTTTGAATAGAAAAGCTGAACGGTTTATGATTTGTATTCCCATACAAATCTCCGAGAACTCCCACGTCGATATTAACTCCAACTTCAACTTTAAAAGCATTTTCGATATTAGGCTCAATAGAAACTGTCCATGTCTTCGAATCTTCCGATACAGGATCTCCAATATGAAAGTTTTTTTCATCAAGAACTTTCCCTGTTCTTAAATCTATAAACTCAATACCTTTTTCAAAAGAGTCTACGCCGATCTCATCATTAAAAATCAATGTTGCTTCAATTTTTTCAGCTACAACCTCTTCCGAGCTATCCGAAGAAACCGTCAAAAGCTCTGGAGCAATGGTATGCAATTCAATCGCGATGCTAGAAATATCACTTTCATGCCCTCCTTCATCAAGATAGCTAATTTGTACATCATGTACGCCATCTAAATGAGAAACATTTTCTCCGACAAAGCTCATCTTTTTTATTAATGACGTAACCTTTTCTTGAGAAATCCCTATATCCCCTGAAGAAGATACAATAAAAGATCTATCTTTAAAAACATAACTACACTCAAGACCTATCTGCTCATCAACAAAAGTCCCTTCAACAAATCCTTGATCTAAAGGGATTTCCTCTACCAATTTAAAGTTCACCCCCTTTGCCTCTGTTAAACTTTCCGGTAGAGTAATTTTCAAGGCACTTAGCTCTCTCTCCTTATAAAAACCTGCCTCGATAGCCATCGCGTTTCCAGAAAAAAGATCCTGAATATTCATTTCCTTATATAAGCTTGATTGGATACCACTTTCAGTCAGATTCAAATCAATCGCTTCAAGTTTTTCAATGTTCATAGAAACCGGCAAAACATCTACCTGACCTTCTCCATCAACTGCAATAACTTTAAAGCTATATTCTTGATCTCCCAAAATCGTAACTCCTTCTTCAACAGCAAGTTTCCCATCTTCACCTATCGATAGAATATTTTCGATGTCTTCATTATCAGACGAAATACCATACGTGATATCAACATCTTTTTCTTCATAATTATCTGTAGCATCAAAATCATAAAGAATTTCTTGCGAGTCAACCTTTTGCATAAAGCTTAGTTCAAGAGGCCCTTTTTCTAAAAAAACCGGAGGGGTATCATCTTCATTAGATATCTCAACCCGTAACATTTGGATACATTGAGAAGAGCTCTCATCATTTTTTTCTGCAATAATATCAACCCTATATGTTGACCTTTCTTCATAGTCAGGGGAGTGATTAATGCTCATCTCTCCTTCAGGGGTTATTATAAAAAGATCCGAATCTTCTCCTTCTAATTTATAGGTTGTGTCAAAAAAGTTCTGAAGAATGCAATCTTCATGGAATCCTGCCTCGTAAACAACTTCCTCTGTGCTACTATTTTCTAGGAAATCAATAGGATGAATATTTTTTATAATAACAGGCTTAATCGTAGATCTACCTTCATCATCTACAGCTACCACATGGAGTTCATAAAGACTTTGCATCGTATAATCAACAGAGGGTTTTAAAGAAAGCTCTCCTTTGGAACTAAGGTCAAATCTCTGATTATCAAGATTTAAAAGAAAATATTCAATATCTACATCTGCCTCTCCATAATTATCTATGGCATCAAAATCATAGAGTTTCTCATTAGATCTCCAGCTTTTATCAGGTGCGTAAAAGTCCAACTCCAACTTCTCACTCTCTTTAAAGGCAGGAGCTGTATCATCTTCATTTAAAACAGACACCGTCAAAGGAACTCTACTTGCAACACCATGAAAGTCTGTCGCAACAATCTCAACCTCATACAGGTCTCTCGATTCATAATCAACCATGTCAAGGATCTGAACCTTTCCATAAACTTGATCTATAGAGAAAAATCTAGAATCATCACCTTCAAGACTATAAAACAAGCCTTTTTCCCCTAAAACCCCTTCGGATTCAGTATCCGCATCATAAATGTAAGTCGTTGGAACCACATTTTCTACCAAGTCAATTTGAGGATTCAATGCCGAGGTGAAACGCGGAGCAACCGTATCAAAAGCCTGTGTAGATACATCTTGAAGCAAAACTTCTTTATTGACATTCCCAAAGGCATCCTCAACTCCGTTTGCCAAAACACACATCCGATAGCCTTTCATTTCTATCGGAGAGTCCTTGCGAGGTTCAACCTCTATATCCCAGGTAAATCCTGTATCTCTTGGGCCTAAAACGTTCAAAGTCATCCATGAAGACAAATCGTTAACATATTCACCGGACTCATCATAAAATCCAATAGCCTCATCATCTAAACTCATAACTTCTCCTTCAAAAGTTATAGAGTAAATAACTTTTTCCGAAGTGTAAGTTCCTAAGAAGTTATCCTTTATGCTAAGTAATTTCGGAGGAATAACATCAAGCCTTGCCTCTCCCTGAGCAACAGTTACAGATTCTTCACCCTGTCCGGTAAAACTAACCTCAACCTCTATATCTCCATTCTCTAAAACCCCAGATCTATTCGTCAAGCTCATAAAGTCAAGGATTGCTAAAACCCTTTCCGAAGAAAGCTCTCTACCGTCTTCATTTGAAATAACAACTTCATGATTATCTTTAAAATAGTCCAGTTTAAGACCTGACAAATAGTTATAAGCTGACGTATCTTCATCAAGAGTAATTTCTGTATCTATAACAGTGAAAGTGTAATTATTCAGGTCTATTTCATTTGAACTATGAGATATTTTTAAAGCCTTTACATCTTCTAGTAAGGATTTTTCAATATCAAACGTCCATTGAATTCCTTCATCTAACATTTGAGAGTTAACTTTTATCTCCTGATGATCCACAGAGATAAGCTCTTCTTGAAGATCTCTTTCTCCCTCTTTGAGCACAAAAGAAACCGTTAAATCATGAGAAACCTTTTCTCCTAAAATATCTTCTGCCAAAACAGTTAAACTGTATTCATTCTTTTTCGAGCTCAAGTCGTTTTTAACGGTTATCTCACCTGTACTTTGATCTATCGCAAAAAAAGAACTATCTTCTCCCTCAAGGCTATATGTTAGATGATTAATAATGTTTTCAACATTGTCCGTATTAGCAAATCCTAGGGGTTCGCTAATAGCTTGCACGATATGAACTAAAGATCCTTCACCCAACTGACTTTCTTCTAGAACAATTTCATCTAAGGTTTCGTGTAAAAATTGAGGAGGCTCATTTATGTCTATGACATCAACAATCAGGGACTGAGAAGCCTTCATTCCTTGTTCATCTTCTGCAATAATCTCCAAGCGATACTCACTTTTTTTCTCGAAATCTAAAGAGTTTTTTAACGTCACAAACCCTGTATCTTTGTCTATTTCAATCATACCTTCTAAAGGTTCACTAAACCTATATGTAATACCTTTATCAGGGAGTGAGTTGTTATCATCTTTGGCCTCAGCATCAAAAAGCGTTCCCTCTATAAAAGCATTCTCCTCTATAAAAACACTCACTTCTTGTCCGTTTAAAAATACCGGTAAAGTTGTATCAAAGCTTTGAGTTGTTATTTCCTGCCCCATTTCTTCATTGTAATTACCATTAGAAGAAGTAATCACTCCGGCTTTTACTCTCAACCTAACATCCGTCGTATCTACTGCAAATTCTCCTTCTGGAGGTTTCACCCTAACTTCCCATCTGCCATTTTCATCTTTTGATCTCTCGGTGGAAATTTCCCAATGTGAAGAATCAATAACATTCCCTAGCGAATCAATAAGTTCAATATGAGAGGCTTCTAAGGTATCATCAGAATCCATATCCGAAATATCCACTTCATAGTCAACAGCTCCGAAAGATACAGCGTTGTCTTCATTGTCCGATATTTTCAATAAAGAGGGCCGAGTATAGTCAAAGTTCGTTTTAACGCTAACAGATGGACCTCTGTGTCCATTAGAATCAACAAAACAAACCTCAAGATCTCTTAAACTCTCACTCTCCAGAGGAACATTACTCTTTATTTTTATAGACTCTAACAAAAATTTAGCTTCTTCCAATGAAAAGTTCTGTACACCACTTTTTGTTATTAAAAAAGTTTTTGTCTCAAAATCATAAAAATAGTCAACATCAGAAAAACTCCCAACATCTAGATGTTGGGCCTGTTGATTTGAATCTAACTTAACTTCGAAGTTGTTCTCAAAAAGAAAGCTATCCTGATTAAAAGTCGAACCATCATTCTCTCTTAAATAAAACTCTATCCCCTTAACATTTCCGACACTAAGCGTATCAATGGAATCTAAAATAGAAAAGCCATCTGCAGCATGATCCACACCAATAACCTGAGTGACTTCTTCTTCCCCTTTTAAAATTTCTTCCATGTCTTCTACCGTTATTAAAACAGGCAGTTTTGTCGCTAGAAGCTCTCCATCAACAGCGACAATATCTATCTCATACGAACCTTTTAGTTCAAAATCAATATCACTTTTTAACGTGAGCTCGCCTGCCGCATTAAGTTTAAAGATATCTTTGTCTTTCCCTGCAAGAAAATAAAAAATATCTTCATCTGGAGATTGCCCATTATCTAAAACTTGGAAGTCATGGAGAATATGGTCTAAAGAAACATTTTCAGGAATAGAAACCCTAAAAACATCTTTATGTTGTACGAAAGTAGGAGCTTTTGTATTTTCAGAAAGGGCTCCGTCTTCCGAAGCCGTTGACTCTAGAGGACTATGTTCTATTTGAATAGAAGAGTCTAAAATAAACGTAGAAATAGAAGCGTCTCCTTCATTCCCTTCTCCATCAACATAAAAAAACCTTGCAAATCTTTCTCCATCTTTCAAAGCCCCACTTTCATCTCGCATTCCAATGCTTTCAATAAGATTTTTCACCTCTTTATTTTCAAAAAGATCTTGACTCTCTTTATACAAAGTTAAAGTTTGATCTTCAATCTCATAGGTATAGCTTACATTTTCGACATGGTTGATAGTGAGATCAATACCTTTACTACTCATATTTAAAGGAATTTCAACACCATGAACAATGTGGTTATTCATATTATCCACATCAAAGTCTAATTCAATATGGTCTTTAAAAAGATCTAAGCCGTATCCACCGAAAGAAACTTTAACCTCTTTTATATTGTCTGAAATAGGCTCACCTAAAGAAGAGACAAATGAGTACCCTTCTTGAATAGCATGTTTGCCGATTAAAGATGTTCTTGATGTTTGAAGACCTTCCACTTCAGCATTAATGTCAACTCCCTCTACCTCTATAAGATCTTGGACAATCTCTTCAGAAGTATCCACCTCCGCGATTACTTCTTCTGTGTCTTCGGGTGGGTCTTCACCTGCGTTTTCTGATACGACATCTTCCTCTCTATCTTCGGCTATAACTTCTGTTTCAGCTACCACTTCAGTTGTGCCCTCAGCTGTTTCTTGGGATACATCTTCCGTACTGTCTTCGGCTACAACTTCAGTTGTCTCTTCAGCTGTTTCTTCTGATGCATCTTCGGCACTGTCTTCGGCTACAACTTCAGTTGTCTCTTCAGCTGTTTCTTCGGATACATCTTCCGTACTGTCTTCGGCTACAACTACGGTTTCAGCTACTACTTCAGTTGTCTCTTCAGCTATTTCTTCGGATACATCTTCCGCACTGTCTTCGGCTACAACTACGGGTTCAGCTACTACTTCAGTTGTGGCTTCAGCTATTTCTTCGGATGCATCTTCCGTACTGTCTTCGGCTATAACTTCTGTTTCAGCTACCACTTCAGTTGTGGCTTCAGCTATTTCTTCGGATGCATCTTCCGTACTGTCTTCGGCTATAACTTCTGTTTCAGCTACCACTTCAGTTGTGGCTTCAGCTATTTCTTCGGATGCATCTTCCGTACTGTCTTCGGCTACAACTTCTGTTTCAGCTACTACTTCAGTTGTGTCTTCAGCTATTTCTTCCGATACATCTTCCGTACTGTCTTCGGCTATAACTTCTGTTTCAGCTAC
>MDLB01000076.1 GCA_001730085.1 PVC group bacterium (ex Bugula neritina AB1) | reverse complement strand
TGCTTAAATCTTCTTAAAGCTGTTAGAGGTTTATCTTTTTAAGATATTAGAGAAAAATTCTACTAAAAAAGCTCCTAACTTTCCTTTAAAATTCTTCCTTTCATTAAAATATTTTCTATTTTTAATGCTCATTGTCCCAAAAAAATACTTTGTTACATAAAAAATAGTTTTTCAATAGTAGCGCAGAGGTTTTAATAGGTTTGTTGCGAAATCCCATATTGATTGCATAATTCCCCCAAGCTTACATTCCCCTTTATTCCCTCAAGTACTATTATTAACCGTTCTTTTGCTTTATATTTTTTCTTATTCATTTCCATTTCTCCTTATTATTATTATTATCTCTTTTCTAAGGAAAAATATTCAAAAAGTTTTTTGCTTTCTTAACGTATAGCAGTATAATATGTAAAATTTTGAAGGATAAATTAAGAAAAAAAATATATTTTATTAAATCGATAAACTTTTTTTTTAAGTTTTAAATGTTGAAAAAACTGAAAATTTAGTTAATTCTATATTGAATTAATGCTTTAAATTATTTAATGATTAAAAAAAAGGGGTTTAATATGAAAAATATAATTATATTTCTAGCTGTTTCAGCTGCTTCATCTGTTTCATTTAATTCTTACTCGCTAGCACCCATAAGAAGCTTAAGCACTGTAGAACTAAATCAAGGGATAAAAAAAAATTTTCACGCTCTATCAAAAATAGTCTCAGCTAAAATAGTATCTGAAATATCAGGTAAAAAAATGTCAAGAAGTCAAGAAATTAGCCCGAAGTTGAAAGAAGTTTTGTTTTCTATATATGCTGACTCAGATCTAGCAAAAGAGATGGCAGGATATCTTGCATTGAAAGACTTGCTCTTTCTTGTGCAAGAAGGAATTATTGATGTTAAGGCTGCTATTGCCTCTCAGCCAGATATGTCTGATAAGCAAATTTTCTGTCGTCTTTTAGATGAAAAAGATATAGCTTATCCAGATTATGGGAAAGTTTATCTAACTTTTAAGGCTGCTGTGGCTGAGTCGGAGCCGGTTAAAAAAGCTTTAAAGGTTAGAATCGTACCTTTAAATATAAAAAGATTAACAAAATTGGAGTTACGTTTAAGGATTAGAGCGATTGTAAACGGTTCTAGATTGATTGTAAAAAGTGCTTGATATTCGATCACTTATGAAGGAAGCGGTCTTCTATGCTTATGTTTAATTAAGAAGGTGCTTTATATAATTAAATAAGAGGAGGAAGATATACTAGAAGTTTAAAAGTTTTAAAAATTAACTCTTTCCGACTTTCTTTAAAATCCTTCCACCTATCGGTAAATAGCTTTCGACGATAGGTGGAAGTGTTTTTTTCTCCAAACCAGTCAAACCCCTATAGGCCTTTTGTTTTTTGAGGATTAAACCGGTTTCCTTTAGGTAAGGTAAATACTCACAATCACGCAGAAAATTTACGTGGTTTTTTCCATTTCCTTAGTACAAGTTAAAAAGATCTAAGTATTAGGCACTTTTTTGCAGAAAATACCCCCAATGTTTATCGACTTCAGAGTCAGAATCTTTTAATTGAAGGTCTGCTTGAACTTTAAATCTAACGGGAGAGTTTTTTGTAAACATGGGAATGTTAGTGTTTGGAGACTCAGAAGATTCAACTTCACGAACTAATCGTTTTAATAAAGAAAGGTATATTTTTTCTCTGCTCTCTTTTGTACTAAACAGTTCTTGATGAGGGTTTTTTATGTAGAAACCCTCTAACTCCTTCATTGCATCAGCATAGGAGTTTTTTATGATATTTAAGTAAAACCTGTTTACAGCAGGTGGGAAATGTTGAAGTATAGTATCTCGTACGCTTGCTATAGCACGGTATTCTTCATCTTTTTTGGGATAGGAACAGCCATAATGATCTAGTAACTCATAACATTGTGTCTCTGTAAGAGAAGCAAGTAAAGGAAATCCGTGATGACTGCCTGCAATTCTTCCTGTCATATAATCGGTAAAGTTATAATTAGATATAAGAGTTATACCTAGCTTTTTCAGTTTAGCAGGGCTCAAATCATAGTTGGAATAAGGGTTATCATAGACTTCAAACCCTGACTTAGATAGCCATTTCATATATTTTTTTCTTTGAAAAATAGAAACAGAAGAATCCGTTTTAATGATAGCTTTTATCATTAATTTGTTATCCAAAGACTCGGAGACTTTAGATAGGATTTGTGCTAAAAGAATAGAGTTTTGATCTCCTGTGAACTCAATAAGAAAACCTCCTTGTGAATGAGCAGCTCTTAAGTTAAGTTCATCATCTAGAGAAGATCTATGTTCACTTGATAGTGGACCCAAGGTTCCTAGGATTCCTTTCTTTTGAGCATAATTTTTTAAATAATGATGAATATATTCTGCAAGGCCTTTAATGGATGTATCTAGTGTTTTATAATCAGGGTTCACAGGCTTCATATTATCAATATTATTTAGGTCTATAAATACTTCATCTTCTTCAAAAAATCTCATCAAGTGAACAAGTTCACCTTTTGAGTTAAAGATAAAACTACCTCCTGCGAATTGAAAACTACCTTGCATTCCACTGTTCCCCAAATACAACCTTGGAACTTCATAGAAGATAGGCTGTTTGCGAAAAGTTTCCATCGTTGATGAGTGTTTTTTGTAATGATAGGGGCTTGCAGAAATATTTAACTGAACATTTGCAGCATTTTCAGTAAGGCTTTTAGCAACACTGTCTTTCTTATTATAAAAGATCTCGATTGGATGATTTGTAATATTTACGAAACCTTCTTCGCAATTATCAATCCCAATCTTTAAACCTTCGACTAAGTTGATGGGTTTAAGATCTTCTAGTTTACCTGGTTCAAACCATTTGCCTTCCTCTTGCTCTTTATAGGTCGGTAACGTCATCTTTTCTTGACGAATATCGACGGGTTCAAGTTGTTCACCATTAACTTCTACTCCTTTAGGAATATAGCATTGGTAGGCATTATGTAAGGGCTTTCCTCCACCCTCATCTGTATTATGTTGGTTTCTTATAGGTAATCCGAAGAAAACACCGATTTTCAATTCTTCAGCTAATTTTCTTATTACGTCCCAGTTCTTAACAATTTCTCTGTCAACATAGTCGTAATTTTCATATAGATCAGAATTGTTATAACCACTTAAGATTAATTCAGGAAAAATGGCTAGAGCCGCATTTTGGTCCTTAGCTTTACGCATAAAATGGGTGATTTTTTCCAAGTTGAGAGTAGGTGCATCTTCCCCGACATAAGGAGTCATTTGAAATAATCCAACTTTGAATTCAGGCTTAGAGGTTGTAGCATTTCTTCGTTCAGATAATAAGCTTTCGATTAATAATTTATCTATGTGATCTTCGATTTGAATGTTACCCTTATCTCCGGTTATTTTTCCAATGAAAAAGATGACTTTG
Organism: PVC group bacterium (ex Bugula neritina AB1); assembly: GCA_001730085.1. GTDB lineage: Bacteria. Next base: position 15,046 of record MDLB01000076.1, on the reverse strand, counting down.
TTATCAACACGAGCTTTTTGTTTTAACCAGCGTTTCATTAAAAAAATGACATCTTCTTTTGAAGCCTTTAGCTTATTAAGCTTATTTAAGGCATTCTTAAATTCGGTGAAATTTAATAGATCATCTGCAGATAAAATATTTTCTTCTAAAGATTTAAGAAAAAGACCTTCGTTGTCAGTTGGCATAAATTTATAAATATCATATTTCGTAAAAGGAGGTTTTTTTGACCAAAGGGCACCCACAGTATAGGCTTGGGTTGAAAGAGTTTTTTTTGTATCTTCCCAATTTGGATAATTGGTAGAGTAAATGATTTTTTGTATTTCTCTTTGTTCAAGATCAGTATTGGGGTTAAGGTATTTTATTTCTGGGATGGTTGGTTCATATAAAGGAAATGTTTCTTCTGGATCTTCTAGATTGTTCGAATTTTTGCTAACAGCAAAATTTTCATCAGAGGTATCTTTTTGTTCAAGAAGGTTGAGTGTATTTTTTTGAGAAGAATCTTTCCATGGTGATTTTTTAGCGTCCGAGAAAGCGGTATTCATTGTTAGGAATAACCCAAAAGCGAAAAGTAAAACCCCTAAGAAAATAAGGAATAAAAACTCTCCTAAGGGGAAGAAAATCAAATGTACAATGATACATGAAGTTATAAGTAAAAAGCCTATTGTGGATAAGGCTATTGAGAAAATATATTCTTTTTTCAGATTCATTTTGGCAAAAATGATTAATGCAAAAGTAGGCAATATAAAATATAAAAAAACAGGCATTGTGTCCATAAGGAAATACATAGTTACAGTTAATATTATTCCTAAAGAAAATAGTAAACCAGAAGAGCTCCCTGAAATAGAAGAGATAGATCGACGCCCATCTCTATTTAAAATAAAGCTCAAAACATTACTAATAATGTTTTCGTTCTTATTCGCAGAAGAAACCTGTCCTCCAAATTCATATTGATGAAGAAATAAGATGGCTCCAAAGCTAAACGTCATGATGCCAAGGAGGTAATACATAGGGCTTTGATACAAAATACCCAAGGTAATAAAAACTATAACCGAAATGACACTAAGAATATAAAATATATTGTTATTTTTAATGATATAATCGCTGATCAAGTGAACTGAAATTAGACTAACAATGGTTATTATAAAATAAAATAAATTAATGGTAGAGCTAGATAATCCAACCAATAAAGTTGCAAGCAAGAAAAATGAAAGGATATTAGTTATAGAGTAAATGGTATTTGATGTTTGAGAGGCTTTATTTGTTGATTTTATCAAAGGCTTATAGTTCGTTCTTCTTAGAGTATCGATGAATGAATCGGACTGAGTACTTATGGAATAAGTTTTAAGCTTAGAGTCCCTATCATTATTAATGTAAAAGTATATAGAAACAGCAACTATAAAAGCACCTACAAAGGCTAAGACACTCATTTGTAGAATGATAGCGGCTACAAAGAGACCTACCCCAATCAGCCCGGATAGTAAACAGATTCGAACATCTGTTTTTGTTGCAATATAGTAAAATAGTAGAAAAGAAATAAAGGCTAAAATCATAATAATGGGGTTAAAAAACATCGTTCCCCAAAGGATAGTAGCTAAGGTAACGGCGGAAGAGACTGTGCGTAATATATCCAATCGGAATAATTCAGCTCTTCTAAACTTTGAGGAAGGTAGATGTTCTTTATCTAATACTTCATCTAGAAAAGTTTCCTGGGCTGTTTTTTTCTTATCAAGAATATAATTTTCTTTATAAAAATATCGCAATATAAAATAAAGACCCATTAAAGTCATAGATATGCCTATCAAAGGATATTCTTTTAGAAAAATGATAAGAAAGGTGCCCGCGATTGTTATTATAAAACCGTAAATTTGGTAAAAATTATCGTTTTTTATAAAAAGAAAAGGAATAAGGGATAAAAAGACAAGAAGGTATACTAAGAAGTAAGAAGACTCAAAGGATAATAATATTGATGAACAAAGAATGATTTTTATAAAATTACAAAAAATAGAAATCAGAGTATCTTTTGAAATGGTTAAATTTTCCCAAAAGGCTTCTTTTTTAACTTTTTCCAAGTGAAGATTTTTATCACTGATCACTTTGGCAGAATGTTTATAATGTTTCACTATTCTTCTTTCAAGATAAATTAAAATACTTGAAGATATGAGTAATATCCCTATAAAAGCCGAAGGAAGTACAGAAAAAATATCTAAAAATATTAAAGTAATACCGAGTATTATAAAAAAAACATGAATAGATCTCATAAAAGATTCATTTAATTTTTTACTATCGTTTCTAAATGCGAAATTAGATAAACCAAAGGTTCCAAGTAGAAAGACGATTGATAATAAAGAAATAATAGGAAAGCTTTTTAAGGCAAAGAAAAATGAAAAAAATGTTAACAATTGCATGATTTTCAAGACAGAGTTAAACTTACCCATTCTTTTGATAGGAGCCTGAAACTTTTGCTTTATTTTTAGAGCAGTTTCTATTTTAGGAGTCATATTGACAGAAGAGGGTTGTTGTATCTGCGAATCTGGTGATAAAGATCGTACATCAACTTGAAAAGAAGTTACAAAAAATAATTGTATAAGTAGTAGATGAAATATTTTTTTTATCAGATTCATTATGGCCATTACCTTTCTTTCAAAGACTCTCCATGTGGAGAAGTATTAAAGAAATATTTTGAGTATTTGGTTAGAAATTATATTTATATTTAAGTTATAAGAAAAAAGCCATCAATGGCGAAACGTTATTATATGTATTGTATATTGCTTGACTATAATAGTAAGAATTAGCATCTATACTAATGAGTATTTTTTTAAATATAATAAAATCACTTAAATATTATAATACAAAATCAATAAAATATAAAGTTTTTTAATGCTAAAATAAAAAAATATCACTGTTTAATTTCATTTTATATTAACCATAATAAAACTTTTCTTATCGTTAGAGGAACTTATTCAAACACTTATTGGAAAGCTCAGGGGCTTTTAATACGTTAGGGTTTTTAGGGATTTTTCTATAGATTTTTTGTATAAAAAAATTAAAAAGAATAAAATGCAATCTTGATCGATAATAAAAAGAATCTATTATATTTTTTTATTTATATTTTTTTTTATTTTAAATTTCATAAATCAAAAGTATCGCATAATTTTTTAATTTGCTCAAACGCTTATAGATTTAGAGAGTATTTTTATATAGATTTTAAAAGAATATTTTTATTCTATTTGCCGTTTAACAGAGTCGATATTTTTAAGATAAAAGAAGGTAGAGAGTGAAGAGATTTTGTTGTACAATTATAAAGTTGAATCCTAAAATTATTTTAAAACACTTTTTGATAAGATCTATTTGAAATGTTTTAGATTTTTTAATTTTGGTTGTTTTATAACGATATATTTTTTGTTGGGTATCGTAGGTGGTGTTTTTAAAAGCAATAGTGAATGAGATCTTATGAAATCTTTAAAAAAACGTATTTTAAGTGGCATGAGGCCAACGGGAGACTTACATATAGGACATCTATTTGGCGTCTTAGAAAATTGGGTTAACTTTCAGCAAACGCATGATTGTTTTTTTATGGTTGCTGATTGGCATGCACTTATGGGTGAATACAAACGATCTTCTGCCATTAGCAAAGCTATAGAGAGCAATATTGCTGACTGGTTGGCGGCAGGGATTGATCCCGAAAAAGCCTCTATTTTTGTTCAATCTGATGTTCCCGAACATTTGGAACTTTATGCGCTTTTTTCGACATTGACCCCGATCCCTTGGTTAGAGAGATGTCCCACATATAAAGAGCAGCTTCAAGAATTAAAGGATAAAGATATTTTTACGCATGCCTTTTTGGGTTACCCTGTTCTTCAGGCTGCAGATATAGCTCTTTATAGAGCTCATCAAGTGCCTGTGGGGAAAGATCAGTTGCCTCATTTAGAGTTAACCAGAGAGATTGTTCGTCGCTTTCATCATATTTTCGATTGTGATATTTTTCCTGAACCAGAGCCTATTTTGGACAATCAGAGGAATAAGATCCTTGGTATAGATCGTCGTAAAATGAGCAAAAGTTACAATAACCATATAGGCTTAGGCTCTCCGAAAGAAGAGCTATCTTCGAAGGTTAAACAAATGGTGACCGATCCGAAACGTTTGAGGCTCAAAGATCCGGGGCACCCTGATGACTGCAATGTTTTCACCTATTATTCTTTTTTTGAACCTTCTCAGGAGGCAGAAGTGAAGGAGTGGTGTGAAAAGGCTCAGAAGGGGTGTTCCGAGTGTAAAAGTATTCTGTCCGATCATATGAATGAAAAACTGGAACCATGGAGAGAAAAGAGAAAATATTTTCTTGATCGCCCTGATGATTTGAAGGATATTCTTCAAGCAGGGGCTTCTAGCGCTAGGATTCAAGCACAAGAAACATTGAGTCAAGTTAGAGATGTTGTGGCTTGGAGAAAGTTTTATGACGTATAAAGTTTCTTTGGACCAATTTGAAGGACCTTTGGACTTATTACTGCACCTTATCAAAAAAGATAAAATCGATATTTATGATATACCCATAAGCCGTCTTTTAGATCAGTATCTTGAATATATTAGCTTGATGAAGATTTTAGATATCGATGTCACAGCTGAATTTTTGGTTATGATTGCCACGCTTATGTTGATAAAGTCGAAGATGCTTTTGCCTAAAATAGACGAAGAACAAGAAGAGGAAGATCCTCGTACAGACCTTGTGGAACAACTCAAAGGCCGTCAAGTTTATAAAGAACTTAGAGCTTTTTTGGAACAACAAGAAAAGGATCAAAGAGGCGTTTTTTCTCGAGGATATAATGATAGTATGCTTCTAGGAGAAAAGGAGCAAATTTACAGTGTCTCTCTTTTTGATATGGTCGAACTTTTTGATGCATTATTGAAAAAAAAGAAGAGACTTGAGCCTTACTCGCTTCCCAGTGAAGAAATATCTATTGAAATATGCATGGAGGGGCTACTTTCAAAACTAGATAATCAGAAAGAATATGTTTTTGAAAGCCTTTTCACAAAGAGTGATACAGGGGAATATTGGGTTGGGATGTTTTTGGGTTTACTTGAGTTGGTACGTTTGAAAAATATAAAAATTGTACAACAAAAGATATTTGGACCAATTGTCTTATCGAAAATTAATGAAAAATGTTTCGATCAAAACCTTGTTTTAAATAAATGAGAACGATTGGGATAACGCCCCACAATTTGACAGAATAGGGAAGGCTTGAAGTTTTTCTTAGATGGGAAGGAAGTTTTTAAGTGAATGATTTAAACGTTCGTTTAAAGGCAGTTTTGGAAGCTTTTATTTTTTCTTCGCAAGAGCCTGTATCTTTTAAACATATTCAAAAGTTTTACCCAGACTTAAAAGAAGATACTTTTCGGATGATTATCAAGGAAATAAATGATGAGTATAAGGCTTCTTTTAGGCCTTTTCATATCGTAGAGTTAGCTATGGGATGGGTTTTGGTTACCAGAGAGGAGTTTTCTGACGATTTAAAAAAAATGCATAAACATACGATGAAAATGCGTTTGTCTAAAGCGGCATTAGAAACCCTTGCTGTGATAGCTTATAAACAGCCCATCACAAAAATAGAGATTGAGAAGCTTCGTGGCGTTGACTCGGTACATATGTTAAAAAACTTGCTTAAAAGAAAACTCATTTGTATGAATGGGCGGAAAGATGTTCCTGGCTGTCCAATACTTTATGTGACAACGGATCAGTTTTTACGTCACTTTGGCTTAAAACACTTACAAGATTTGCCTAGAGTTGATGAGTTTGTTAAAGTAGTTGAGTGAAGATTTTGCAATGGTTTCTTGGATTTTATAATATGAGAGACTATTCCGAAATACTGTACAAGCTTTTTTGAAGTTTTTTAAAGATTTTCTCGTTTTGAAAGAATCCTATATTGACATAAGTTATAAAGTTTTCTCAAAAAATTAAATCCCTTTAAAAAAAATATCAAAATGGTGTATTCCGTAACAATATCTATGAGGAAATATCCAATGGATTTAGATGATATGCGTGATAAAATCGATAAAATTGATTCACAAATTTTATCGTTATTGAACCAAAGATTGGAGCATGTGAGACACATTGGGGATATAAAAAAAGATCAAAATACTGTTTACTATGTTCCCGCTAGAGAAAGTAAACTTTTAAGAAAGTTGATTGAAAAAAATGAAGGCCTTTTAACCAATAAAGCTATCAAAGCTATTTTTGTAGAAATCATGTCGGCTTCGTTGGCTTTGGAAAAGCCGATTTCTATTGCTTGCTTGGGTCCAGAGTCAACATATACACATCAAGCAGCGGTAAAAAAGTTTGGCCAGTCAGTATCATACGACTTTGAAAACTCTATAAGAGGTATTTTTGAAAAAGTTTTCCAAGGTGCTTCTGACTATGGGGTTGTTCCTGTTGAAAATAGTCTCGAAGGTGCAGTTACCGATACTTTGGATATGTTTGCTCATTATGACTTAACGATTTGTTCGGAGATTTTTCTTCCGATACGTCACAACTTTATGCTGAAAGATGAGAATGCAAGCGTTGAGAAGATTTATTCACATCCACAGGTTTTCGGGCAGTGCCGAAACTGGTTACAGGAGAACTATCCTAAAGCTGCACTTATTCCCGTTGCGAGCACAACAATAGCCGCTAAAATGGTAGATGAAAAAAATGTCGCAGTGATCGCTAGTGATCTTGTTGCGAAGCTTCATGGTTTAGAGATAGCACATAGGAGTATTCAAGACTCACATGAAAATACAACCCGATTTTTTGTGATAGGGGACCAAGGAACATCCTCTACGGGAAAAGACAAAACGTCATTGTTTCTTTCTTTGCAGGATGAGTATGGGTCTCTTGTTGATGCTTTGAAGCCTTTTAAAGAGTATGGTGTTAACTTGACGAAAATTGAATCAAGGCCATCAAAAAAGAAGCTTTGGAAATATCATTTTTATGTTGATTTTGAAGGTCATGTTGATGATAAAAATGTTGCAAAATGTTTAGACTTTTTAAAATCAAAAAAAATCGGCTTTAAATATTTAGGGTCTTATCCTCAGGAGATCTAGATATGTTGATCCAGCATGTTGCTATCGTTGGTTTAGGGATTCTTGGAGGTTCTTTAGCGCAAGCTTTGAAAAAAAAAGATTTGGTTAGAAAGATAACAGCTGTCACACGTTCTCAAAAAACATTGGACATGGCTTTGGAGGCCAAAACAATTGATCGTGGGATTGTAAAAATAGATGAGACTTTGAGAGACTGTGACTTGGTCATTTTATGCACCCCTGTTTCTCAAATCTTGAAAGATATTGTCTCTTTATCAAAAGTTCTTTCTTCTAAAACAATCGTGACAGATGTTGGGAGCACAAAGCAAATAATTGTTTCTTGTGGTGATCAATATTTATCTCGATTTGTTGGTGCACACCCTTTGGCTGGCTCAGAAAAATCAGGCTTGAAAAATGCTAAAACAGGTCTTTTTGAAGGTGCCGATTGCCTTATAACTCCTTCTGAAAAAAAGGATAAAGATGCTTTAAAGCTAGTGAAAGATTTTTGGATAGATTTAGGGACAAAAGTTCATTTTTTGAACCCCAGAGAACATGATAATATTATTGCTCATACAAGTCATTTGCCACACTTTATTGCCGCAAGTCTAGTGCAAAGCTTATCTGCCAAAGAAGAAAAATTTGTTTCGAAGGGGTACTGGGATACAACACGTGTTGCTTCTGGAGAAGTCAAAATGTGGAGAGATATTTTTAGTCAGAATAGAGAGGCCCTTTTAGCAGCTATTTTGAAATTTGAGAAAGAAATGGATAACTTTAAATCTATGTTGGAGGAAGATAAAATGGATGCGCTAGAGGGTTGGTTAGAAAAAGCGAAAATGAAAAGAGACCTTGGCTTATGAAAATATTACCAGCTGAAAGCCCTCTTCGTGGATCTTTTTCTATCCCTGGGGATAAATCTATTTCTCACCGAGGAGTGATCCTAGGCTCCTTAGCTAACGGAACAACGGAATTAAGCGGTTTTTTGCAGAGTGAAGACTGTTTACATACTAGAGAATGTTTTTCACAAATGGGTATTGAGTCCCACCTTGATGATAAAGGCACTCTTATGATTCATGGGAAGGGTTTATTGGGATTAACAAAACCCAAAGAGCGTTTGTATGTTGGTAATTCAGGAACAGCTATAAGGTTGCTTTCGGGGGTTTTGGCGGCACAACCTTTCTCTAGCTCTATTGAAGGCGACGAGTCTATAGCTCAACGGCCGATGAAGAGAGTTATTGATCCTTTGCAAAGTATGGGAGCTAAAATAGAAAGCCAAGGAGGTTTAGCCCCTTTGATTTTTCAACCTTCCGAGTTAAAAGGAATCGATTATAAAATGCCTGTGGCTAGTGCACAGGTTAAATCATGTCTTTTATTGGCAAGTTTGTATTCGAAAGGTCAAACACATATCCATGAACCACATCCTTCACGTGATCACACCGAAAAGATGTTTAAAAAGTTTGGTATAGATATTTTATCTTCAGAGCAGGGTGTTATTTTTTCATCTCAAAAACAAAATTTAAGAGAAATATCGGGGCAAAAACTTGATATCCCTGGGGATATTTCGAGTGCAGCTTTTTTTATTGTGGCGGCGTTGTTAACACCTAACTCTTCTCTTACACTTAAAAATATAGGTATCAATAAAACCCGAAGAGGTATTGTTGATGTTTTATTAAAGATGGGGGCTAATATAAAAATCACGGAGAAAGAAGGAGCTTTCGAACCTGTTGCAGATTTAACGGTTGAATATTCGGAATTGAAGCCTATAGATATACAAGGCTCTGTGATAGCTAATTTGATAGATGAGATCCCGATATTGGCTGTTGCTTTGTCTCATGCCAAAGGGACTAGTCATATCCGTGATGCTCGTGAACTAAGGGTTAAAGAGTCTGATCGGATCAAAAGTATTGTGCAGATGCTCCAAGGGATTGGAGGGCAAGTTGAAGAATATGAAGATGGGATGTGTATCACAGGAGGGAAGCCTTTGAGAGGAGGGCAGGTTAAAACATTTATGGATCATAGGATCGCGATGTCTTCTGCGGTGGCTGCATTGACTTCTAGTGAGGGGGTTCAAATCGATGATATTGCTTGTATTAAAACATCTTTTCCAAGTTTTTTTGATATTTATAATCAAATCCAAGAAAGAGCTTAAGAAATGATTGAGAGATATGAAAAAAAAGAGATAGTTACTATTGATGGCCCTGCGGGATCTGGAAAAAGCACATTAGCCAAAATATTAGCCCAAAAGATCGATTGGACCTATTGTAATACAGGTTCTATGTATAGGCTTGTGACATTGGCTGTTTTAGAAGAAGGCATAGGCTTTGATGACGAAAAGAAAATTGTAGACTTGTGTGCATCGATGGAGATGACTTTTGATGAAAATTTTTTCTATTGGAGAGGGAAAAATGTAACAAAAGATCTTACCCGCTTTGATGTGACGGAAAATGTTTCCGCAGTGGCTGCGATCACAGGGGTTCGTCGCACATTGGTTGAATGGCAAAAACAGAGAGCCAGTAAAGGAAAAGTTGTCATGGAAGGAAGAGACATGGGAACCGTTGTTTTTCCTGATGCTAGATACAAGTTTTATTTAGATGCTTCAATAGATCAACGTGTAGATAGAAGATTGTTAGAGCTTAAAGCAAAAGGTGAAAATTTTTCTAAAGAAGAGATCAAAGTCCAAATGGTAGGAAGAGATAAACAAGATTCGTATCGCATGGATAGTCCTTTGACGATACCGTTTGATGCTGTTGTGATTGATAGTACAGAAAAAAGTATTCCTGAGGTACTGGAAAATATGTCACGGTTTTTTCCTGAAGAATATAGAGAGCGTATTTGTGTCTAATATCATCTATAAAATTTCATGTTTTTTTGTTTATATTTTTTGTAAAATATTTTGTCCTTTACGTGTTAGTGGCTTAGAAAATATCCGTGATATGGAAAGTTGTATCATTGCATCGAATCATGCGAGCTTTTTGGATCCTCCTCTTATTGGCTTATCTTTATTCCCTAAGAGGATATCTTATTTGGCGCGAGACACTTTATTTAAAAATATCTTTTTTTCGAAACTGATCCGTACTCTATATGCTTATCCTATCCGTGTGAAAAGTTCTTCACCTCGAGATATTAAAAATATCGTTGAAATTGTTAATTTAAAAAGACCAACACTTATTTTTCTTGAAGGAACAAGGACTTTTTCTGGAGACTTTTTGCCCCCTAAAAGATCTTTGGGTTTTATCGCAATAAAGGCTGGTAAGCCTATTGTTCCGATTTACATTGAAGGAACCTTTGAGGCTTACTCGAGGCATAAACGATGGGTCAAAAGGCACCCTGTTAAAATCAAAATTGGAGCTCCGCTACATATTGAGGACTTGGTGGATGAAGGGGTTAAAATATCCGAGAATGCCCAAAAGGTTGTCGATAAAGTCATGACAGAGATCAAGTCATTAAAAGAAAAATCGTCGAAAGAAGAAGCTTAAACACAAATGGATAAAGAATGTTTTGAACATAACTTACAAAGAGCTCTTCTTGAAGTCCCAGATTATCGGGGTGAATTTCTTGTTGTGACGAAATATTTAACACCGACAGAGATGAGTTTCTTGGAACAGACTTCTGTTGTGGATATTGCCGAACAAAGGGTTCAACTCTTAAAAGAAAAATATGCTTTTTGGCAAAACCGTTTCCGATGGCACTTTATTGGTCCATTACAGACGAATAAAGTGAAGCCTGTGGTTCAGATATGTTCTATGATTCACTCTGTTGATCGACTAAAATTGGCTTATGCTATTAATGAAGAAGCTTTGAAGCAAAACAAAAAGATGTCTATTCTTTTGCAGGTTAATCTAACAAAAGACTCTTCTAGACAGGGTTTTTCGAAAGATCAGATTAAAGATATTTATAAGGAACTAAAAGAAGCCAAAGGGTTAAATATTGAAGGATTAATGACGATGGGTTTCTTGATTTCCGAGGCTTCCGATAGAAGAGTTTCGGAAGAGAAAATAAGAGACTCATTTAAGACAGTTAGAAACTTGGCTAATACTTTAGGATTAAAGCATTGCTCTATGGGAATGAGTCAAGATTATAAAATAGCGGTGGAAGAAGGTGCCACCTTTTTGAGATTGGGACGAGTTTTATATAAGGGATGGTTAAAATAATGACAATGTCGGTAGGGTTTTTAGGTGCAGGGGCTATGGCAGAGGCTTTGATCAAAGGTGTAGTAGACTCCAAAATGTTTGAACCGGAAAATATTTTGATATCTGATATATCACCTGAGCGTATTGATATCATGAAAAAGAAGTATAAAGTCACAGCGGTAGATGAAAAAACTCTTTTGGAGAAAGCGAATATTTTGGTTCTGGCTGTGAAGCCGAATATTTTTGATGATATTTTGCCTTCGTTGCAAAAAAAATTTCATCAAGAAATATGTTACGTTTCGATTATGGCTGGTATCACAATAGATCACTTAAAAAAAATAGGTCTCGAAAGTCAAATTATCCGTGTTATGCCGAACCTTTGTTCCTTGATAGGTACGGGCATGAATGTTTTATCGAAAGGAAAAAAGGTTGATCCTCGAATGGCTGAAACTGTTGAAAATATCTTTCGATCTGTAGGTAAAGCCTTATGGATGGATGAGTCCAAAATGGATGTTGTGACCGCTGTTTCGGGCAGTGGGCCTGCCTATGTTTTTCGTTTTGCAGAGGCGATGATTCGTGCTGGAGTAGAACATGGTTTGACCGAAAACGAATCTGCTACTCTTGTGAAACAAACTTTTTTAGGGTCTGCAAACGTGATTGATCATACAGATGAAACAATGTCTGATTTGGTTAGGAAGGTCAGTTCTCCAGGAGGAACGACTGTTGCTGGACTTTCCATATTAGAGAAAAAAAACTTTGCCGATATGGTTGATCAAATGATCGAAGCAGCCAAAAATCGCTCAAAAGAACTTGGAGGAAATGCGTAATGTTTATTTTTGGATATTTTGTTTTGGCTTTATCCAAAGTGGTTGGTATGGTTTTGAATTTTTTTTATATTGTGCTTATTATAAGGATCGTTTTATCTTGGCTAAACATTGGACCTTATCAGCACGAAGTTATTGCCTTTGTTTATAAATTAACAGATCCTATTTTGGCAAAGGTTCGACGCCTTGTTCCTTTGCAGATAGGGCCTGTGGATTTATCGGCGATTATCGTTTTTTTAGCGATCGCTTTTTTGGATGTTTTTCTTGTGAATGTTTTAGTTAGAATAGCGCAAGGCATGCTTTCGTGAAAAAGTATGTCTTTGAAAAAACAGGTCTTGAAGTTTCACCGCTATGCTTCGGGACTTGGCAACTTGGGGGATTTCCCTTTTTTAAAGATTTTGATCGTGAAAAAGCCCAAAAGTTGTTAAATGATATTTTGGACTTAGGCATAAACTTTATAGATACAGCACCTCTTTATGGTTTTGGACTGTCGGAAGAGATTTTGGGAGAAGTAATTTCTTCTCGTCGCCAAGACGTTGTTATTTCCACAAAATGTGGATTGAAATGGGGAAAAAAGAGCTTATCGGATGTTCACAAATGTGCGCAAAGGGATTTTATTTTTCAGGACTGCGAGAGATCTTTAAAAAGATTGAAGACAGACTTTATTGATATATATTTGTTGCACTGGCCTGACCCTGAAGTACCTCTTAAAGAAAGCTTGGAAGCTTTACAATCTTTAAAAGAAAGAGGTTATATCAACTATTTGGGGGTTTCAAACTTTTCCTTGGATCAGCTTAAAGAAGCGACAAATTATGCAGAAATTTTTTGTTTGCAGGGAAGACTAAGCCGTCTACGTCAAGAAGTTACGCCAGAGATCAGAAACTTTTGTATGGAGAGAAATATAGCTATACAGGCATATTCTCCGTTGGAGAGAGGTTTGTTAACTAATAGAAAAGTTGAAAATCTTAAGGCGAAAAATGAAGCGGCGATAAACTGGGCGATAAAAAACGCACCAGAAGGCTATGAAAAAAATATCCACGCTTGGGAAAAAGAAGCCGAAAATGATTCGCTAAGTTTTGCCCAAGCTTCTCTAAAATGGGTTTTTGACTTGGAAGGGGTTTCTTCGCTTATCGTTGGTAGCACATCTTTGAATAACATCAAAGAATGCATGGGGCCGTTTCTTCAATAGACCTGACTACCCAGATTTTTGCATGTACGAATATTTAAAACCACTTTCCAAAAATTTCTTGAGGATCCTTTGAAAAGAGCTTTTTATCTTATAAAAAGCTGATAGCTGCATAGAGTAGTAACTTTTCTTAATTTTCTTAAAAGTGAATCTCCTTATAAAATTTATCATATCTTTAAAATCTTTTTATTTTATATTTAATTATTGATATATACATTTTAAATATGATATATACTTAATGTTAATATTTATTTTGGAGATTTTAAAATGGAACTTATTAAATTTAAAAATATAGAGAAAAATCTAAAAGAATTCGACAATGTCGTTGTGTCCTTTTATTTTAAAGAGGTTTTAATCGAATTAAATCTTAGTTTAGAAAAATTTCATGAAAAAGGTTATCTGATTGGTAAAGGGGATGCTTCTATGATGAAAAAGATCCCCCTCGGCAAAACTATGTCATCACTATTTTATGGCAAAAATGGGATTTTTGGTTTTCATGTTTTTTGCGATCGTATCGTGAAAAAAAATGAAAATATGAATGTTTTTTTCAAATCTAATGAAATGGGTTGGAAGGTAGAAAAGGAATCACAAAAAATACTTCAGGTGCAGAAAAATTTTTTATATTCAAAAGAAAATATAAAAAATAGTTTGTTTAATGATATGGCTTATTTGAATGAAGGGTTTTTAAGAAATATTTCTTTGATGGGAGCAACTGTTCAGGTTGATGAAAATCTAGAGATTGGAGACTATATTTATATCTTATTAAGTTTGGATTATGATATAAGTATAAAATCAAAATGTGTGATAGTTTCTTCTTTTAAAAATGACTGGAGCGCAAATGATTGTTCCAATAATTATGGGATAAGATTCGTGGATGCTTCGAAAAATGATTTGAAAAATATAGAAAAATTCATCGTTTCTAGGCACTGAAAATAGTAGTATTAGATGGTTTGTTTGATTGTAAAGGTCTAAGTTAGAGTGATTTAGACTTAGGCCTTTGCTAGTCGTGATTACTATCCTAGGGGACTTCAAGATTTGAGCTTATTAGCTTATTGTCATTTTCTTCTCTAAAAAAATCAAAAATATTATAAATAGAATTTTTTTAAAGCTTGCTTATATAACATGAGAGAAACCTCTGCACTAAAATAAAAAAAGTATAAAAGTTAAGACTATAAAGAGAAAAAAAACACAAAATAGATACATATATAGTTACAATTTAAGTGTAATATAGAATAAAGAATTGCCTTAAATAATCTAAAAATAAATATAATTCAAAGATAAAGTGGCTAAGATTATGATCAAAAAAATAAATAGATATAGAGGGGAAAAAATACAAATGAGTTTTGTAAGCTATGAAGCATATGAACGTTTTGCAAAAAGAAATCCAACGCTCCATAAAATTTTAGAAATAATAGAGTGGAAAGAAATAGAAGAATTTTAAAAAAACGCTTTTCCAAGTCAAGCTAGAGGGCAGATCCCTTTTGATCCAGTATGTATGTTTAAAGCTACTCTTTTAGGGCAGTGGTATAGTTTAAGCGATCCAGAACTAGAGAAGAGGTTGTCCTTAAACTTAGATTTTATAGCCTTTGTAGGACTTGATGAAGCTCCTGATGAAACGACATTATGTCGCTTTCGCAACAGACTCATTTCCAATAATCTTCTGGAAGCTTTACTCGAAATGATAAATCTTCAACTTCAAGAAAAACAACTTAAGATAAAAACAGGCTCTATTGTCGACGCAACTCTTATTCAATCAGCTTGTCATCCAAGAAAGACCATAGAAACAATACCCGAAGACCGTAAAGAGTTAGATTCTTCTGAAAATTCTAAAAACATTAAAATCTCTTATTCTAAAGATGAAA
>MDLB01000075.1 GCA_001730085.1 PVC group bacterium (ex Bugula neritina AB1) | reverse complement strand
ATGTCCTTCTTTGCATTGCCACTGAAGATTTGTTTTAGAGTTTACATACACAGTAGAAAGACATTTTCCGCCTCTTTCCTTGGCTATAGCCTTCATCTTTTCTATTGTTAACTTTTTGTTTCCTGAGCATTCAGAACACCACTTTCCTTTTATCTTCTCTGATCCTTTGATCCTATCAGGAGGAGACTCCCACTGATGTCCTTCTTTGCATTGCCACTGAAGATTTGTTTTAGAGTTTACATACACAGTAGAAAGACATTTTCCGCCTCTTTCCTTGGCTATAGCCTTCATCTTTTCTATGGTTAGTTTTTTTTTTCCTGAACATTCAGCGCACCCACCTCCATTTTTAATATAACTTTGTGATACTCTAAGAGTGTGACCTTTTTTACACTTCCACCTAAGCTTACTATTAGCATTAACATATCTATCTGAAAGGCATTTAAATCCTCTAACTTTAGCAAGTTTGTGTACCTTTTCTATTGTTAATTTTTTAGTTCCTCCACAATCGGGACACCAATTTCTTTGGGATTTAACCTTATTTGGTGTCATTTCAAATATGTGTCCTTTTTTACACCTCCATATAAGCTTGCTATTAGCATTAACATATTTATCTGAAAGGCACTCACCCTCATGAGACTTAGCAAGCTCGTACATACTCTCGATAGTAAGTCTTCTAAGGCTCGCTCTTTTCTCTATTCCACAGGATCTGCACCACCTATTGGTTTTTATTTTACTAGGAGAAATATGAAAAACATGATTATTCTCGCATTGAATTTTAATTTTTATATTAGAACCTTTATATTCTTTAGATAGAATTATGCCTCTTTTTGATATAACAATATCTTTAATTCTATCAAAATTTTCTTCCCAGAAATCAAGATTATAAGGATTTATGTTTAAATTTTCTAAATCTTTCCTTTTTATAGGAAGACCTAGGACTATACACTCTTTTAAAATATAGCTAGGTACATCTCGAATGCTTATACCTGTCTTGAAGCCAACTTTTCTAATCACAATTAATTTTATACCTTTACTTTTGCACATATCTTGTAGGTTTTTATCTCGTCTCTGTATTTTTTTTAAAGTAATTTTTGCTTCTTTCTTGGACCTTTTTCCATAAGTAGTGGGTTCATAATGTTGCGTTCCATGATGTTCAAAAGCTACCATTATTTCTTTATTGTATCCATCTAACTGTCGCCCATTTAAGATATCAAGACGTACATTTGGAAATGGTTTTTGAAATATAAATTGAAAAACTTGTCGAACAATGGTTTCTCCTCGATAAATAAAACCTGAACATGTAGGACACCAAGTTCCTCTCTTGATGCTTGAAGGTCTTGCCGACCAAACATGTCCCTGTTTGCAAATCCATTCGTGTTTTGTATCAACATTTATGTATTCTGTGGAAAGAAATTTGCCTCCCCTTGATTCAGCTAGCTTATGTAATTCTTTCAAGCTTCCTCTTCGCTTATCATTTGATGATTTTCTTCCACAACTAGGGCACCAGCTACCCCTCTTTATCTTATTAGGACTAGTCTCCCACTGATGACCTTCTTTACACTTCCACTTGAGTTTTGTATGAGCATTCACATAATTAGTAGACAGGCACTTGCCTCCTTTAGCCTCTGCTAGCTCATGCATATGACCTATGGTTAGTTTTTGACTTTCTATATAACATTTACGACACCAAGATCCTCTTATAAAAGCATCATATCTAATACTCCAAAGATGTCCTTCCTTACACTGCAAATTTAATATTCTTCTACCATTCACATGTTTCACTGTAAGGCACTTA
This sequence comes from PVC group bacterium (ex Bugula neritina AB1), assembly GCA_001730085.1. Taxonomy (GTDB): domain Bacteria. The sequence goes on along the minus strand of MDLB01000075.1, from coordinate 16,475 downwards.
CCTCCTTGTGATTCGGCTAGAGTTTGCATATATTGAATCGTATATTTACTTGAGTTATTTCTTCTTTTAGACTTTGGTTGGTTGAAACGTATATCTTTTTCTTTTAAAGGGAGAGATTCTTCAAAGTTGATTTCGGTTTGCATGATGATTTTTCCATGGGGTGTCCGTCATAGTTGTTTAAGTGATTTTTTAAAAAAAATAAAATCTTTATAGATTTATAAAACTTTATTTTACTTTTCTACATGCCTAATATATTATCAATAAAAATAACATTTAAATTAGGAAAATATCTAGAAAGGTAAAAAATGGATCCAAAAATGCTTCTAACCGACGCTGCAAACTTTCTTAATTTATCTTTGGTTTCAGTCCATCAGAAACTAAAAAATAAAAATCTTGATTTTAAAAAAATGGCTCACAGATCTTTTTTCGGACATGAAACTGCAAAACAAATATTTAAACTTTCTCTTAAGCCTTATGTTGTTACTACTCAAGTGTTAAAGGGAGGAACAGGAAAAACAACCATAACAAACTCTATTGCCTTCAGAGCAAGTCTTTACGGATTGAAAGTTCTTTGTATTGACATAGATCATCAAGCCAATTTAACCAGATCTTTCAACGTTAATACTGATCATAAGAAAAATATTTTATTAGATGTCATAAAAGATGGTGTGCCAATAGAAGATGCGATAATTCCAGTGGTTTCAGGAGTTGATCTCATCCCAAGTAGTATTAGAAACGCTGTTCTAGATACAATGTTGGTTGTAAATAAAGAACCTCTAGACCATGTGTATAAAGATCATATTGATTCTTTAAAAGAGAAATATGACCTTATTTTAATAGACTGTCCACCATCAATAGGTCAATCAGTCGATGCCTCTATCCTTTCCTCCGACCTAACCATTACACCTATCAATCCTGACGAATTTTCGATAGAAGCGTTAAAGTTCAACTTTAATGAACTAAAGTCTCTTGGAAAGAAATATCACAAAGATTTAAAAATTAAAATTATTTTCAATAAATTTCATGGAAAAACAAATTTATCTTACCAATATTTAAAGGATTTAATAAAGCATGAAACTTATGGTCCTTGTATGTTTAGCACATTTATAAATATAAACCAAGACTTCACAAACTCTATATCAAAAGGAACATCTATTTTTGATTCAGTAAAAAAGAGTTCAGCAAAAGAAGATATTGATCTTGTTACTTGCGAGTTGTTAGAAATAATGGGGTTGAAAAGATAAATTTTCTTATCTTTAAAGGAGATTAGAAATGCCATCAATAAACAGTTTTTTAGAAAAAGAAAAAAAAAATAAGTCAAAAAAAACTATTTTATCTAAATCTAAAAGTAAAATTAATAAAAGTATTGAGTATTCTGTAGGTGAAGAAGCACGCCCATGGGAACCTGAAAAGCTTATCAAGAATAAAAATAAACCTAGTACAAACCTAGTACAAAGTGAGTACAAACCTAGTACAAACTTAGTACAAAGTGAGTACAAACCTAGTGCAAAACTTAGTACAAACTTAGTACAAAGTAAGTACAAACTTAGTACACAACCTAGTACAGAACTTAGTACAAACTTAGTACAGAAAAACAAAGAAATTAATCTAGATCTTTCTGTAAAATATCTCGTAGGGTTACAAGAAAAAATTCTACATTTTATATACAGAATGGCCTTGCTTAATGGATCAAGAACTACTGAAAAACTATCCATTAAATTTATATCAGAATCCTGTAAATCCAGCATAAACTCTACTCGAGTAACAATTAATCGACTAATTTCAAAAGGTTTTCTTAAAAGAAAATCTTTTAAAAATGGAAGATTAGGTTGGACCATATATTATCTTCCAAAACCTATTTATGATGAAATCTTAAACTTAGTACAAAGTGAGTACAAACTTAGTACAAACTTAGTACAAAGTGAGTACAAACTTAGTACACAACCTAGTACAGAACTTAGTACAAACGCCTCTAGTAGTAGTAGTAGTATATTTAATAAAACTACTACTACTAAAGCTATTGAAGAAAATAAATCTTTTGACAATTGGCGTTCAATTAATTTTGAAAATTTAAAATCAATAGGATTTTCCAAAGCACATATCAAACAGCTTTTTGAAAGAAACAAACTAACCGTAGAAGAAGTTCAAAATTCCATAGATGCTTTTGCCTATGATCTTCAAAAAAAAGATAAGTCTGCTGAAATAAAAACTACACCTTTGAATTTTTTTATGGGTATTCTTTCTAAAGGTGTACCTTATCCTTTTCCTGAAGACTACAAATCTTTTGAGGATCAAAAACGCGAAGAATATTTAGTCAATTTAAAGAAACAACAATTAAAAAAAGAAAAAACGATTAAAGAAATACAAGATCTGAAATTTCAAGTATGGTTTGAAAAAACTAATGAAACAGAAAAAAGAGAATTATTACCGAACTTTTTCAAAGATAAGGATCTTTCTTCTATAACAGCACAAACTCTTCTTAAAGAATACTTTATTAAAAATATTTTTGATGAAAATTACATATAGATATCTAAATTAGCATTCACAGAAAAGCCATCAAGTCTACCAGACCTAGATTGGATTAAAGCATTGGCTTGAACGACTAAATCTCTTTTTTTTATCATATTCAACCTGTACTTTAAACCCTAAAAATAAAATATTATCACACAAGTGAAATATATGATTTTTTTTTATTTCACTTAGTCCCCCAAAATATTTCACTTAGTTCTTAAAACCCTTGCTATCACTGTCTCTTTAGCCCCTCTAAACTATATAAACTTATAAACAAAAAAATAAATAAAAAAAGAAAAAGAAAATAGGCAAAATTAGGGAAAAAAATCAAAGCCGTTGGGTTTCTAGCGAACTGTTTTGCTGTCGCAAAAAAGCATGGACGTTTTAAAAAGCAAGGGCTTAAATCTTAGGGCAGGGCATGTCCGATTTTAAGCTTGTGGAGAGAATCCGTTTGGGAATCTCAGTGAAGCAAGAACCCCTAGTTGCTTAGTTGAAAAACTTTAGTAAATTTTTGTATAAAAATAATATCTTAATTAAAAAAATTTGCAATTATAAATATAAAAATTATATATTTTATATATTATGAAATATACAGTTACATTATTTTTATTTATAATAATTTTCACTTCAGGATGCGCTGACCATAATATTTCTTTACAAACAAATATTGATTTTTTGGAAAAAGAAAACTTTAAAAATCAATGTAAAAATCAAAAAATTTACTTAAAAATAATAGATGACAGACCTTCCGATATAATAGGAAAAATCCATGTGGACGGAGCTGAGATTAGAAGGGCACGCTTTCAAAACGAAATAGAAGTACAATACGAGAATTTTATTAATCTTTTTTTTAAAAAAAATGGATTCCAAGTCGTTTCAAATGACGAGGAAAGAGATAAAGATGTCATTCTGACTATTAGGGAAATATCATATAGAGCGAGACTTGCATCGATTGAATACAACACATATTTCAAAATAGATGTCCAAAATTTAAAAAATCAAAAGAAATATTTTCAACAATATAGATCTCAAAAAATAAAGAAATGTATTTTTCTTCTACCAAATGAAAAAGAAAATAATGATTATATAAATAAAGTCATAGATGAATCCTTGAAAAAATTAACTAAGGATAAAAATCTTATAAAGTTTTTATCCAATTGACATCCTCTCCTCCCTAAAGAAAGGAAATTACTAGATTTACTAAAGTTTTTCAAACCAAAGCTAACACCTCTCACTAAACGCAACCTTCCCTTCGGGTAGGGGTTGCTTTGCTTCTTTATTAAGATCATCAAATATCTCTTGCGTTGATTTCTCCGATATTTTGGATTTTTTCTCTTTTGATTTAATATTAAATCTTAAACTCGTAACTTTTCGATCTGTCTTTATCGGCTCACTTGAATCTTAATCAATCTTCAGTCAAACATTTTTTTTGCTAATATTCGCTTGTGAGTAGACGGAAAGGAAAAAAATATTCCCCCCAATGATTCTCCATAGATCAACTTCTAAAGAAAGTTAAAGCTCCTCGGCCTTTAAGCAAGGCTATCGATACGAATAAGGTTTTGTCTTCTTACGAAATAGAAGTCCTTTGTGAGAGCCTCCCACCGTCAGTTTCAAATATATGCAAGTTCTTAGCTATCACTGGTTGTCGCATTAGCGAGGCTTTGGGTGTAAAGATGTCTGATATCCAAATCCAAGCAGATGTGGCGAATATCCGCCTCTTAGGTAAAGGTGATAAGTATAGAATAGTTAAATTACCCTCAGACTTTATCTTGGACGTAAAGGATGGAAGGAAAACTGGTTTTTTATTCTCAATCGCAACAGGAAAACAACAGGATCGGCGTTACATCCATCGTGTCATTGCTAGATATGGCAAGAAACTCTTCTTAAAAAGCATTTCTCCTCATACTCTTAGGCATTCTTTTGCGACTTCGAAAATCATGAACTCTTTGGCAATTTTCTTTCTTTTTAGTATCATAAAATATAATTTTTTTTACATTACTTTTATTAAAAAATAAATATACTTATAAGTAAGGATTAATATGAAAAAAAAAATATTAAAGGCAATTATATATATGATCATAATGACTTTAGTTTGGATCCTAGTTATAGAAGTTACAAATAGAACTCTTTTATCAGAGATGGACTATATAAACTCTATTTCAGAGATTACCATATTTTCTTTGATTTTATATGGATTTTCTTATACAACTAGAGCATTAGACTTCTTGATGAAAAAGATCTAAAAATATGATAAAAATTAATCTATAACTAAATAATAAATATTTTTACTAAAATAAACTTAAATTTATATATACTATTGAATTCTCGTAAAGATCTTCGATTCTACTAAAAATAGATTCTTTTTCATCAAAAAGATCATTGAACTCTAAGTTAAAAGATCCATCAGTAGATTCATTTTCAATTTTATTAGAAATATCTTCATATTCACTAAAAAGACTTTCTAAGTCAATGGTGATCTCCTCTCGTTCATCAATGAGGAAATCTAGTTCAGAAGATAAATCATCTATTTCATTTTGAATCTCATGATGTTTACTATAAAGATCATCAATAGTTAAGTTATCTAGGTCATCTATATATATCTCAGAATAATCATTCCAATCTTTAGAAATTTCTTGAATTTCGCTAACAATATTAGAACGTTCATCAAGACTACTTTCCATTTCACTAAGAATCTCCTCTCGTTCATCAATAAGGAAATCTAGTTCAGAAGATAAATCATCTATTTCATTTTGAATCTCATGATGTTTACTATAAAGATCATCAATAGTTAAGTTATCTAGGTCATCTATATCTATCTCAGAATAATCATTCCAATCTTTAGAAATTTCTTGAATTTCGCTAACAATATTAGAACGTTCATCAAGACTACTTTCTATTTCTCTAAGAATAACCTCTCGTTCATCAATTAGGTCGTCTAGTTCAGAAGAAAGATCTTTATTCTTAATGAGAAGATCAGCCATATTTAAACTAGAAAAATCGAAAGATCCTAAATTATAGGAACTATCCATCTCATTAATCTTATGAAGAAGTTCCTCAGTGTCATACATAAGATCTTCATAATCTAAATTACTTTCAGATTCTTTAATTTTTATAGAAATAGAATTAGCAATATTTGATTCAAAATTTTGAGTATTTCCTAAAGAAGGAGGTTCACTTGGATTATCTGGAACTATCGATTCTTCATTTTCAGAATCCATATCCTTGATATCTTTTTCTGAAAAATATTCCTCAGTCGTCTGAGTATCTTTATATTTATCTTTTTTTTTAATATTTTTCTTTGCTAAATTATCTAAAAGATCTTCTGGTATTTCTAAATAGTCAAGATCCAGATCTTGAGATAATATCTCATATAGTTCCTCTTCAGTAGGAAGACCGTTTTTTATTATGTAAAGTTCAGCTAGATATTTTTGTAAAACAAGTCTCCTATCTGAATCAATATTCAAATCATAGGTTTGAAATTCAAGCATTTCTCCACTTGAAGATTTTCTTATAAGATTTATTTTATTATTATAAAGACTTCCAGAGACTTCTAGAGTTCCAGAAGATTTTGTCTCTAAAGACCGATTGACACTGCCGTCTCTTTTTATATCTGGAGATGTTCCTTTGTATGTTCCGGCAAAAAAAGCTCCAGCAATCGGTCCTACTTTCTGAATAAATGATAGAAGCAATTTATCAGCTCCCTTTTTAAGAATTCTTTTAGGCGTGTTTTTAATAACCTCCTTTGCAACCTTAACCCCAGTTCCAATAATTCCACGTCTTGTCCTTACAAGAACTTTTTCTTCAGAAGCTCTACGAGCAGGTGAGTTAATATTTGATATCAGAATATTATCTACAATAGGCTTGCTGAATTTTCTATTCTGAAAATGGCTCTCAGGTATCCTTTTAGGAACGTTTCTTTGAAGATTAGAGCTTTGAGCTATAGATTGAAAAAGAAACAAAATTAGAACCATTTGTGCGAATATTTTCATATTATCTCCATTGTTGAAAAATCATGATAGCTGTAAAGGGATTTAAGCGTTTTCCCTACTAAGAAACATAATCCCTAAGGGACCTTTCTAGAAGTTTAAAATCTAGCCTATATTATTTAACTTTCTATCACAAGTCCAAACTTGCAAAAACGAAACCTATTGCCTTCGGCAAGAGCGGTTGATATTCCCTTTAAAAGAGAAAACTTTCCAACTTAGCTCTATTCTTAATCTAAGAGCAACCTTCCTTTCGGGAGGCGGTTGCTGGTCTAACTTTAAAATAAACCGCTTCTTACCTCCTCTTTTAAAAGAAAAAAAAAACAGAGTTTTTTTACTCATAAAAACTATTTAAACGCATAAAGAAAGTCAAAAAGTACAGATATTTAATTAACATACTTTTTGAGCAAGTCTAAAATTTCTAACAGTCTTATTATATTTAGACTGTTAGAAGATTAAAATTTAATTTATTTCCTGTTTTGTCATTAATCAGGGATAAAAAGATTTTTAAATTGTACAAATGCCATTTCGAAAAAACCTTTAAAATCAAACTATTCCGAGTATAATCATCCTATGAAAAAAAGGGTTTTTCTTCTCAAGTACTTAATTGGCTGGCCGTTATATTTATTTCTTGAGTTTGTTTCGATGATGGATCCAATGGGTGTTTTGCCTATTAACATGCTAACAGACCTGATTGATCGCAAGCTTATAAAAAATCGAAATTAGGAATATTTCTACGAATATTTTCATGTCATCTCCATTGTTGCAAACTAAAAACAGGTGCAAACCAATTCAAAATTTTAACATATTATATTTTTTATAGGATTTTACTCAAGGTGGACGAAAAGTAGAATGTTATTAAATCTTGATAAAAATTATTACCAGCCTATTTTTTTTTATTGTTCAAGAAAAATCTACTACTGCGTAATAGTTTCTTTTTTCTTGAAATACGTCCAGATTTTTAGGTCTAAATCTTTCCCGAATTGAGATCTAATTTCTCTCATGAGAAGTTTTTTTTCTTCTTTAGGAAGAGATTCTAGGTATTTTTTGTACTCAATAACCTCTTCTTTTCTTCTCGCTCTTTCTTGATTGGATAATTTCTCTTTTTCATCTAACTCATCAAAGATCTCTTTCGTTGACTTATCGGATACTTTAGATTTTTCATTGCTTATTTTTTGTTTTATTTTGAACTTTAAAGCCGTGACCTTTCGACCTGTCTTTATTGGCACGAAGGAGAAGCAAATATCTGTTTTTTTGTGGATGTCTTTTTGACAGGGGAGCAATATTCTTTGATGAAATTTTCCATACATTGAGGTTTTTGAACCAAGAATTTTCTTTAAATCTTCAAGATCAATTTGGAATATCCCCAAGTTCAAATATTGTCTCAAAAGCTGATACAGGCGAATAGACGTTTGAGATTTTAGCAAAAGGATGTTTTTGAGATCGTATGAAGAAAAGAATCTTTTCAACTCTAACAAATAGGGTTTTAGAGCTTCATCAAATCGAATACTTATTCGTGCACTTTTTTTATCAACTACAATAGAGCTTGCCCAAGTTGTAAATAAGACACTCTCATCACGAAGATTAATTACCAATGGCTTCCCAACTATACCTTTGGCCAATTCGGTTAATTCTTTCGAATAGCTATTGCTAGAATAATCTATTTCACTTGCAAATTCAGATATTGAAATATCGTAGTATTTATTTATATCTGATTCACCTTTTCCTATCAAGCTAATCGCCTTCAATATCAACTTGGTTTGGATTTTAGTTAAAGAGGATTTAGAACGAATCAACTCGTTAGATTGAACTACTAAATTTTTCTCTTTTTTCTTCAAACTCAAAATCTCCACTGAATATCTGTAAAAGATGATTGTACTATAAAATTCAAACAAAGCATGACACTTTTCTAATGACGGCACAGTTAACTCTGAATGACGGCACAGTTAACTCTGAATGATGGCACAGTTAACTCTGAATGATGGCACAGTTAACGTTAAAACTCCTACTCTCCCAAGGATTTCCAGCCCCTCTAAACTATATAAACTTATAAACAAAAAAATAAATAAAAAAAGAAAAAGAAAATAGGCAAAATTAGGGGAAAAAATCAAAACCTTTGGCTTTCTAGCGAACTGTTTTGCTCTCGCAAAAAAGCGTTCGCTTAAAACTTGCAAGCCCCTCTAAAGAAAAAGTTCTATCTAAGCCTTTCTTGACATCCTCTCCTCCCTACTATTAATCCTGAAAATCTCTCTAAATTGCGATTTAAGGGCTTAAAAAGCTAAAGCTTAGTTAGGAGTAGGGGATTGCTTGAGAATTTAAATTTCAAGGCATTTAGTGGCTAATTTTGAGTATATTTGTAGTGAGACCTAATACATCTTTCATGATTTCACCGTTTTTGAAAAAATCTGAAAAAAAATGCGAGCAACATCACGCGACCTATTTTACTATCTATCAAACACAGTACCTTTGCTTTTTAAATTGCAATAGTTTACATTGAGCAGTTAACCATGAGAATTGATTTTTGAAAAAAAATTTTAAAAAAAAAGATCGAATCCCATTATATGTTTTAATGCATCTTAAGTACCTTTTTTGGATTTAATATTTTTTAATATGTTTTATTAATTGTACGAAACTTCCAAAAAAGTTTGATAGCGTGGCTCAATTAATAATAGCTAATACATATCTAAGATACATTTAAATTTCTACAAGTCTAATTCTAGCAATTTAAATAATAATGTAACATGTAAGGGAGGGGGGTGCTAACAAGAGGGGATTAAAAGTTAAATTTAAAAGAATAAGGAAGGAGCCACATGCTCAGAGACGAAAAGGAAGTGAACTCAAAACAAAAACCTTACTCTAAGAGCTTAACTTGCTCCTCAAAGGGTTTTTCCCGTATCAAGATTGATCTGATATTTGAATTTAGAGGCATTCAGGATCGGATAAAAGCTTGGTTACAAGAGTGATGATAGACAAAAAATCGCACGAAGGAAAGGAAGATACGGCTGAAATATATCTAAGATGTTCTTAGATCCGCCTGAAAAACCGCATAATACAATCTTCTAGCAAAGGTTTCGGACTGACAACGGAGATATCGGAGCTAGCTTCAAAAGTAACCGCTTGACGGAGTCAACAGGTTGCTTTCAAATAAGATTTTGAGAACAAAGAAGATGTTTGATTCACCGAAGCTCAAAGCTAAATTCTCTCCTTTCTGCGGAAACTTTATTTTTTTGTAGCACTAGCGAAAAAAAAATAAAAAACCCCAGCTCTTGAGGCTGAGGTTTTTATTTAAAATTTTTTTTAAATATTATTTAGGAAATGGTCCAAATCCGTCCCCTACTGACGTAACAATATTCCAAATCCGTCTCCTACTGACGTAACAATATTCCAAATCCGTCTCCTACTGACGTAACAGACACATCTAAAGTAGTTAATTTTTATTTGATAATTTCTATATATATCATATTGACTTTATTGCTTTCTTATGCTTTTATATCCGTATGATTTTATTTCTCTGGTTCCGTCTTTATATTTCAAAATAAGCTCATATTCAGAGGGAATAATAATACCTATTTTCCTTATATCTTCTATATCAAAAGAAAGGTCTTTACAGAGTTGATCAAATCCAATTTGTAAACATTTCCATATTTTCTTTAACAATTGAAAATTTATTTCAGGGATCTCTCCTCTTCTCCTCCTATAAACTTCTCCATATAGTTTTTTTTCTAAAAAATCCTTAGGTATGTGAACGTGATTACCGTGTTCTTTACTAGTTGTGAAGCTAATCCCTTTTAAAATATGATGATATTTATTTTTTGAAAACCTATGAATCGACTCGGCAATGGAAATCATTTTGTAAATAGATGACGACATCCAAGAGTTAGAATTTCTATTCAATTTTTCTTGAAAGCTTTTATTTCCCAACTCCATAGCTCTTCTCAGAAATATATTTTCAGAAGATATGTTTTTTATATAAGGAATATTGCTATGTTTCTTTCGGATGTTTAAAAAGTCTAAAACAGGATAGAAGTTATCATCAAGAAAAAAAGTTAACATTCCCTCCTTATTTCTTAGGTATTGACACGGAACAGTAAAATAATAATTTCCATTGTCACCAAGTATTTTAAAAAAAGGATCGAAAGATAAGGGGTCATCTGTTTCTTTTACGTCCATTCTGCTTTCTATTGTTTTTCGACCTTCTTCATCTTCCAAGATAGAGTTTTTTAAATAAGCAAGAGATAGTGCAGATTTTAAATTTTTCTTTATTCTTTTAACATAATCACCTTGACCATTTACTGCTGATCCATTTTTTGTGCAAAAATTTTTTAAGATCTCCTTAATCAGGCAATCCTCTCGAACACATACGATATATCCAAAGGATTTGATCTTTGAATCTTTATTTAAATTTTTAACAGGATCGACAAAAACCCCATATTTATCAACGTATTCTTGTTCTCCCATGGCTTTATCTTTTTCAAACTTTGTCTTTTGAAAAAAAGGGACAGATAAATTCATTAAACAACAACCAATGTCGGTTATCAGTGGATGTGTTGCTCCAGCATATAATCGAAACCCTTGAGCTTTCTCAATATTTCTTAGTTGTTCCTCGAATATTCTTTTTTGAGTTTGATCAAATCTTTTTGTAAATTCGTTTGTTTTTCTATCTTCGGCATCACTACATTTGTGATCTTTTGCTTTCTTTAAATTATTCTCATTGAAGTTTTTACCATGACGGGATAATTGCGAGTATGTACTAATCTTCTCTCGGTTTACATGTAATACTCTTTTCTTTTTTTTCATAGAAAGATCACTCCTTTTCATCCTTTTTCTTTTCTAAATCCTCTTTCTTTTTCTTTTTTATTTCTTGTTCTTCTCGCCACATTTCACCATAAGGAGGTGGTTCGTAATCAAAATCGGGAAATATATGTATTTTTCTTTTTTTAGACATATTTTTTTTCCTTTTTTATTTTATATCCATACTATTCAATGGTAAAAACTCTTCAAAATCTTCTTTTCTTTTTGCTTGTTCACTTTTTTCTATCTCTTCCTCTTCTTTATGATTTTTCTCATTTTTCATTATTTTGTCCCTTTCTATATATCCAGCTCTGATTTTTTTAATTCAGATTCAGTAGTTTCTTTCATATACTTATTCGTTTTATTCTCAACAATTTCTCCATTTAAAAGATTCACATTGATATATCTGAATTGACCCCAAAGTCCATCTCTATCTTTCAAGCATTTCACTTGTGTTTTCGTGATATCAAAAGAACCTTTATTACCATTCTTATCCTCATTCTTTCTTTTCTCAGGCATAACCTCGAAAACCATATCTGAATCTTGAGCAATATCTGAAGATTCTCGAATGCAATTTATTTTTTCTGAGTCTTCCATGTCACGAGTGTATTGACGATTAAACTGAACGGCAGCGATATAACAAAACCCTTTTCTTTTAGCCTCAGACCGAAGAAAATTAGATATTTCTGCAAGTTCTTCTTGTCGCGATCTTCCTTTTGACTTTATAAGTTGAACATAGTCTAAAATAAAAACATCTCCAGCTTTTAGATTTTTAAAATGCTCGTTATTTTCAAAAGCATCCCTTAAGCCATCCATCGTATTGATTTTGTTTTCTAGAGGTAAGATTAAATCTCTTTTAAAAAATTCATTGACAGATGTGCCATCCGCGAAAAGAGAGATATGTCTTTTTTCAAACAAATCGAAAAGTAATTCTAAATGAACTTCATTTTCTAATTCTAAATCATCACTATTAAAATTAGAGCTTGTTTTTGCTTGTTCTTGATAAATCTTTAGCAATCTATTTGAAAAAATGCTTGTGTCTGAGTTTTCTAACTCAAGAAAAGTTATTTTTCTTTTTTGCAATATAGCGTTTGAGAAAACAATAACTAAAACCCATGTTTTTCCTCCCCCAGTTTGTGAACAAAAAACGGTTGAGGTTCCATTAAGAAGAGGTATTTCATTAAAAACTTTAAGGCTATTATCTATATCTCTTTTTATCTTATCTTTAAAAGCTTCTATCTTCTTTATAATAGATTTTTCTTTTTTCTCTTCTGTCGACTGTCCTGATTTTTTAAATCTTACTTCTTTTAAAAGAGAATCATAATCGTTATCTATATTCTCTTTCCTGTCTGAGGTAATATTTTCTTCTTTCACGTCTTCTTTATCCTTCTCAGCCATGATTCGATCTGAGTGATTTTTTAGAATTAAATTGTTTGTATTTTCAGCTTCTGCATTTGCACAAAAAGAATCTTGGTATTTTTTGAGTTTCTCTTCATAATTTGGAAAGGATAAATCTTCTTTTTTATATTCTTCGCTATTTTTGCGATGAGGTAACTCTCCAATGGGAGGAGGTTCGTCTTCAAATATGTCATTTTTTTCATTGATCTCTTCAGCACTATTTGATAATTTTTCAAAACTCCCTTCATCTACAAACCAATTTTTTGAATTGCTTGATTTGGCACTCATATTCTTCTACCTTTTCTAATCTCTATTAGCTATGTCATTCAAAATATCTACGGTTTTATCGTGATCTTTTTGAAAACCGTCTCCAATATCATTGCATTCCCCCTTGGTTATTTTTCCAAAATTGTAATATACGACATCAATGTCTTTAAAAATACTCTTTGAAACCGAATTTTTAAACTTAATCCCCGCATTATCATCATCAGGTAGAGCTATGATTTTCTTAAATTGATATTTCTTAAAAATACTCCTAGTAAACTCTTGCTTTTTTATCCCAAAACTCGAACCAAACAAAGCTATAGAGGGAAAACCCAGAAGGTTCAAATAGAAAGCGTCATGTGGACTTTCAACGATAATTAAAGCGTCCTTCCTTCCTTCGTGCAAAAAAGGAGGCATCCAGAAAACAATCTTGCTAAAATCAGAATACTTAGTGTTCATTTTTCTCCCCCCCTTCACACTCAAATCAGAAAATTGAAACCCATGAAGGTATGTATCTTGATCGTAAGCTAGAAACAAAAACTTATTTTTCGAGCAAAGAACAAAAGAATCATCAAAGCCTTTAAGTAGATCGTACTTCAAGCCCCTTACCTTGCATACCTCTCTAATATAATTTTGGTCGCTGTCGCATAGTCTCTTGGCTTCAAGTTTAACCAATTTCTCTTCTAGTTTTTCTTGGATGAATTCTCTATCTAATGTTTTGGATTGATCAATATTTTGAGTTTCTTTAGGAGGAGTTTTTTTTGGTGAGGGTGAAATATTATTGCTTATATCAATGTAGCCGATCATTCCCTTTGCAACTTCTATTAAGTCTCCTTTAGGGAGAGTGTCAGAACGACCGAACTTATGAATTAAAACTGAGTTCAGAACGTTTCCGCCTATACATGAGTTACACCCTAAGCTGGTTGCATTCGACCTTGCATAACCTCCGCTTCTCAATTCTTTTATCTTGGTCTTTTTTCCACAAAAAGGACAGTCAAAGTAAAAAAAAAGCCCTTTTTTAGTACAATTCTCTAAATGGTTAAATTTGTGGAAAGCTTCTTGAATTGTTATTTTTTTAGCTTTATCTAAGATTGCTGTTGCACTTTGTCCCATTGAATATCCCTCTTTTTTTTAAATTGTCCATTCTTTTTTCTATGTTTGACTTTCAGGTAAATATCCATTGCTGTCGCTTTAGGATTTTAGTGGCTTTAATATCATTCATATTAAAAGACCTTCTCTGACCCTTCTCTCTAAAATATTGAACTCTTTCATCAAGGCGAGTTTTTCTTTTTCGTGAAAGTAAAAATCTCTACTACTTTTCAATTTTACATTTTCAAACTGAGCGGATAAGATAGATTCTTGTTTTTCATGATATTTTTGTGAAAAACGTTCTTTTTGAGAGGGGGTTGGGTCCTTCAAGAAACATCTCCCTTTCAATTTCAAAATATTGAATTTATCCATTCATGTCCCTCCTTTTTCATTTTTATAAATTTGAATAGATTTGTGTAATCGATTTTGATTGTATTTTTTTAATCCACTTCGAAGAAAATACCTGAGGATGTCAGATTGTGTGACCCCATGCTTTTGAGAAAGTTTTTCTATAAAATCTTTTTCTTTTTTGAGCATAGAAAACTTAAAGAAAACCTTCTTTTTATCTGTAATTTCTTTGCTAAACTTGAAAAGATTAAGCATTTTTGACCTCTCAAAAAATCTATGAATTAATGAACAGTAATTTTTACAGTCATATATTAATAAATAGTTATTTGTTATTTATTATTATATAAAAAATAAGTTTTAAAGTCAAGGGAAAAAAAAGATAGACAAAAGTTATGTAATGGGGTATAATACTCTGATCCCATAAAAAACATCAACTTTGAATTTCACATCTTTTGTTATCGCAGGAAGGAGAAAAATTATGCATCTATCTTCTCTAGAATCTCGCAACTCCGAATTAACTTCTAAGTTTTTGGCTTTCGCTTCTACTCAGCAATCCATTTCTTGTAAAAGATTTGTTAATTTCTGTATGGGAAGCTTAGATATCTCAAAGCTTCATGATTTCAAATCTTATATGATAGACACCGGATTAGCTCCTAGCACTGTCTCAACACACATCTACAGACTAAAGGGCGCTATTAGAAATCTAATTGAACGCTCTTCAGAACTCACACAAGGTCAAAAGTTTGCTATCGAGCAAGTCTTAAAGAAAGTCAAAGCCCCTCGTCCATCTAGCAAAGCTATCGATACAGATAAAGTTTTAACCTCTTATGAAATAGAACTCCTTTGCGAAAGCCTTCCTCCTTCAGTTGCAAGCATATGTAAATTCTTAGCTATCACTGGTTGTCGTATTAGTGAGTCCTTGAGTGTAAAAATATCAGACATACAAATAGAGGCAGACATTGCAAACGTCCGTATCTTAGGCAAAGGTGATAAGTATAGAATAGTTAAATTGCCCTCACAGTTCATTTTAGACGTAAAGGAAGGAAGAGAATCTGGTTTTTTATTCTCAACCGCAACGGGAAAACAACAGGATCGACGTTACATCCATCGTGTCATTGCTAGATATGGCAAGAAGCTCTTCTTCAAAAGCATTTCTCCTCATAGTCTTAGGCATTCCTTTGCGACTTCGAAAATAAAGCAAACGGGAAAGATTAAGGCTGTATCTCAATATTTAGGACACTCAAGCTCGAGTATCACTTTAGACATGTACACACATGAGAGTTTGTCTAATCAAGAGCTTTTTTCAAAACTCTTTTAAGAATCTTAATCTTTTTTGATTTTTCGACATTCTTGGCACCAAGTTCCTATCTTTCTTACCATATACGGTGTATTATCAAAAATGTGTCCATTTTTACATTTCCAACTATGCTTTGTATCTACACCTAAATAAATATGAGATAAGAACTCACCCCCTTTGTCTTTAGCAACTCTATGCATATCCTCCATGGTTAGCTTTTTATTTCCTGCACACTTAGGACACCAAGTGCCTTTTGTATTCTTGCTTCCTTGAATTTTAGAAGGTATTGCTTCCCAAACATGTCCTTCTTTGCATTGCCACTGAAGATTTGTTTTAGAGTTTACATACACAGTAGAAAGACATTTTCCGCCTCTTTCCTTGGCTATAGCCTTCATCTTTTCTATTGTTAACTTTTTGTTTCCTGAGCATTCAGAACACCACTTTCCTTTTATCTTCTCTGATCCTTTGATCCTATCAGGAGGAGACTCCCACTGATGTCCTTCTTTGCATTGCCACTGAAGATTTGTTTTAGAGTTTACATACACAGTAGAAAGACATTTTCCGCCTCTTTCCTTGGCTATAGCCTTCATCTTTTCTATGGTTAGCTTTTTGTTTCCTGAGCATTCAGAACACCACTTTCCTTTTATCTTCTCTGATCCTTTGATCCTATCAGGAGGAGACTCCCACTGATGTCCTTCTTTGCATTGCCACTGAAGATTTGTTTTAGAGTTTACATACACAGTAGAAAGACATTTTCCGCCTCTTTCCTTGGCTATAGCCTTCATCTTTTCTAT